>JAKJED010000037.1 GCA_022705575.1 Patescibacteria group bacterium | reverse complement strand
CTTTGGATAATATCAATTTCTATAATTATTGGTTTTTTGATATTGTTTATCGCGATCTCAAAAGAAACAATAACGCCAACTATTGAAAAATTAGCAAAAGGAATAGGATTTTTTGGTTTTTTATCGCTTTCGATAGGAGTTATTTTTCTTAATCTCTGGCCTTATAAAAAGAAGGAAATAGATAAGATTATTCAAGGAGATATATTTTTCTTAAAAGATGGTTTGCGTTTCCAAAATCATAGAATAAATTTTTCTAAAATATGCCCATACGATAAGATAATTGGTTTTGATATTTTTGAATACAATGATTATTTAAATATTATTTTTTCTACACAAAAAGGCGTTTCTTTGATAATAAAAACATATATTGATTCGGGGATAACTGATTGTCACGAAATGATGTTAACGGGAAAAAATAAAAAAAATGGGAATAGTGATTTTTTTTCAACAAAATATGGATGGTATGGAAAAAATATTTTTCTTCAATTAGATTCAAAGGAAACAGCTGATAAAATAATTAATTTTTTGAGTAAAAAGAAAGATATATAGTTTTCCACAATATAGAAGTTTTGAGAAGGTATTGACACTTTTTTTTAGTTTTGCTAATGTACACATACGCGAAAAGAAGATTGAAAGATCTTTATATAATTTAATTTGTAAATTGGTTAAATCAATTACAAATTATCTATACATATTCAAACTTATGATTGTTTGAAACAGCCATAATTCATCTATTTTCTATTGAGAGTTTGATCCTAGCTCAGGATGAACGCTGGCGGTGTGGATAAGGCATGCAAGTCACGGGGCCCGCAAGGGTACCGGCAGACGGGTTAGTAACGCGTAGAAACATCCCCCATTCACGGGCATAGCTCATCGAAAGATGGGGTAATTCCCGATAGTCCCGCAAGGGTAAAGCCGTAAGGCGGAATGGGATTGGTCTGCGTCCTATCAGCTTGTTGGTGAGGTAAGAGCTTACCAAGGCTATGACGGGTAGGGGGTGTGAGAGCACGACCCCCAACAATGGAACTGAGATACGGTCCATACTCCTACGGGAGGCAGCAGCCGAGAATATTGGACAATGGGGGAAACCCTGATCCAGCGACACCGCGTTTAGGAAGAAGGTCTTCGGATTGTAAACTAATTTTGCAAGGGAAGAAGTTTTCTGACTGTACCTTGCGAATAAGGGGTTGCTAACTCTGTGCCAGCAGCAGCGGTAATACAGAGACCCCAAGCGTTATCCGGATTTATTGGGTGTAAAGCATGTGTAGGTGGTTGGAGTAGTCTTTTGTTAAAGTTCAAGGGCTCAACCTTTGAAATACAAGGGAAACCATCCAACTTGAGGACGTTAGAGGTTAGTGGAACCATCGGTGTAGGGGTGGAATCCGTTGATATCGATGGGAACACCAAAAGCGAAGGCAACTAACTGGGGCGATCCTGACACTGAGACATGAAAGCGTGGGTAGCAAAAAGGATTAGATACCCTTGTAGTCCACGCCCTAAATTATGATTACTAGCTATTGGAAGTGTCGACCCTTTCAGTGGCGAAGCTAACGCGTTAAGTAATCCACCTGGGAAGTACGGCCGCAAGGCTAAAACTCAAAGGAATAGACGGGGACTCACACAAGCGGTGGATCATGTGGTTTAATTCGACGACAAACGGGGAACCTTACCAAGGCTTGAAACCTAGACGAAAGTTCTGTGAAAGCAGAACCCTTCGCAAGAACGGCTAGGCAGGTGCTGCATGGTTGTCGTCAGCAGGTGCCGTGAGGCGCTCCCTTAGATGGGTAAACCTGCGCAACCCTTGCCCTGTGTTTTAAATGTCACAGGGGACTGCCCGGGACAACTGGGAGGAAGGTGAGGATGACGCCAAATCAGCATGGCCCTTTGACGCCTTGGGCCACACACGTGATACAATGGTTGGTACAGAGGGTAGCCAAATCGCAAGATGGAGCTAATCCCAAAAACCAATCTCAGTTCGGATTGAGGGCTGCAACTCGCCCTCATGAAGCTGGAATCGCTAGTAACCGCAAATCAGACATGTTGCGGTGAATATGTCCCTGAGTCTTGTACTCACCGCCCGTCAAGCTAGGGGAGCTGGTGGTAGTCGAAATTCCAACTCGATTGGACCTAAACTAAAACCAGTAACAAGAGCTAAGTCGTAACAAGGCACGGGTAGCGGAAGCTGCTCGTAGATCATTTATTTATTCATTTTATTTTTAAAATGAAGAGGCGATTAGATTCGAGAACTTGAATTCAGTTCTTGACTCTACAATAATGCCCCGTTGCAGGCATTAAAAATATTTGCAATATCATGATGAATCGTGGCTGTTTTAGACAATCATTATCAAAAAAACCGCTGAATATTTTTAGTGGTTTTTTTGATTTCTTATTGACTTTATTATTATTTTTGATATTTAGAAATTAGATCTTTTAAAATAAATTGCAAATTTCTGGAGCAGAAAAAAAGAACATAATGCATGAAGGACGCCATGTATTTGCTTTTTCTGCTCTTTGTTCTCATTCTCCTCATAAAGAATAAATAGCCAATGCGTCCCTTTTGCGCCTGATTTTCGCGTAAGACATCAATCCTTGCGCGTCAGGCGCTTTTTTATTAAAATCAATTAATAGTTTTTAATAATAGTTCTTTTCAAATGGCCCGGTTGAGCGCCCCCGACTGAACCGGGCCACCAATTTTATTTTGATAGGAATCAGTTTTTATTATGAGGGATGCCATAATAAAAATTCCCCTAAATAACCAAGGAATACCGCGGTAAAAAATGAAAAATCATGCATCCATGAAAAGGGGGATCTTCTTTCTTAATATTGCAGATCCCCCGCAATATCATTCAACTTAATTTGGGATTATTATCAATTAATAAAAATGGCTTGTTAAATTCATAAGCCATTTTTATTTTTCCTATTGTATTTTTTATAATTTTTTATATAATCATTTTTATGATAGTATATTTATTTTGTATACATACTTAAATTTTACTTCGTAAAACTTAGGAGGGCCTGTGGCTCAGTTGGTAGAGCACCTCATTTGCAATGAGGGGGTCGTCGGTTCGAATCCGATCAGGTCCACATAATAAAATAATAATCATCATTTTATTTTCCGGGCGCGTGGCTCAGTGGTAGAGCACTTCTCTGATAAAGAAGAGGTCGAAGGTTCAATTCCTTCCGTGCCCACATCAAAAAATCTTAACGAATTAAATGAGTTTTAGACCTGGTCGCAAACCGGGTCAGATCTAAAATTGTTAAGAACAAATAAGTATAGATTCTTTTATATTCGATTATATAATCGAATATTTTGAAATTTTAAAGAATTTTCAAAACTCCTGTTCTCTAACCAGCACCTTGGAAACACTTGAGCATCTGAATTGGGGTTTTTAATCCAATTCCAAGATGTAATCTTTCATTGTTGTAGTATCTCAAATACTCAACAATTCTTCTATTGATTATTCTA
>JAKJED010000036.1 GCA_022705575.1 Patescibacteria group bacterium | reverse complement strand
ACCGCAACCTGATGAATCATCACTTCCGAATTCGGCAAAGCAAATCTTTTTCCTTTCTTGCCCGCGGCAAGAATAACCGCGGCGCCAGAGGCTGCCATGCCCACACAAACCGTGGAAATATCGGATTTTACAAACTGCATTGTATCATAAATCGCCATTGTCGCAGTCACACTTCCGCCCGGACTGTTAATATAAATAACAATATCTTTTTTCTGGTCTTGATTTTCTAAAAACAATAACTGGGCGATAATTAAATTCGCGGTATCATCATCAATCGGTCCGCCTAAAAATATAATTCTGTCTTTTAATAACCGGGAGTAAATATCATACGCTCTTTCTCCGGTTTGTGATTTTTCGATAACTGTTGGTATTAAATTCATAAATGCATTATTCGAATCTACAAATTGTTATTCGAATCTACGAATTCGTTGATTCGGATACAGATTCGTATCATTCGGATATTATTTTATAATTGCTTCTTTTTCTAACAATTCAAAAACTTTCTCATTGATTATTGCCCCTTCAGTATAGGATTTTAAAGCAACTAAATCAATCTCTTTTTTTGCCTTTTCGATGTCCGGATAGCGCATTAATTCTTGATTCATTTTTTCTTCAATTTCCTTCGCCGTAGGAACAATTTTTTCTTTATCAGCGATTGCTTTAATGCATAATCCCATTTTCGCGCGTTTTTCCGCCTGTGTTTTCCAATTGTTTTTTAAATCTTCTAAACTGGATTTTATTTGCGATAAATAAGTTTCAAACTCTAACCCAAATTGCGAAATACTTGCTTTAAATTCGTTAATCATATTGTTTAGTTCTGCATCAATTAACGCTTTCGGTAAATCAATTTTAGAATTTTCTGCAACTTGCTCAATCAACTCAATTCTTATTCTTTGTTTTTCCATCAATTCTTTTTCTTGAAACAGACCGTCTTCCACGTTTTTTTTAAAGTCTTCCCATGTTTTAAAATTACCTAATGATTGCGCAAACTCATCATTCATTTCCGGAACTTGTCTTTCTTGCACAATATTCACTTTTACTTTGAAATCCAAATTCTTCCCCGCAACTCTTTTATCTTGCCATTCCGCCGGCACTTTCAAAGAAAATTCTTTTTCTTCTCCTGCTTTCATCCCCTCTAATTCATTTTCAAATCCGGGCAAAAACTGCCCCTCGCCCAAAATCAACGGATGATTTTTGCTTTCACCATTTTCAACTTTTACCCCCGCGCATCTCACTTCAAAATCAACTTCCAAACGATTACCTTTTTTTACCGGTTCATTTACGGTAATAATTTTTGCTCTTGAATTCTGCACATATTTCAGAGCGTTTTCCATTTCTTTTGCTTCAACTTTCAATTTTCGTTTTGTTGCTTTTAGTCCTTTATAATCTCCTAATTCAATTTTAATTTCATTTGTCATAAATATTATACTGATATGCTAATTTTATACTGATATAATTGATTACTAATTATCCATAATCCGTAAATCCGCACTATATCTGTATATCCGCATCATAGATTATTTTTTTAGTTTCCGGAAAAGTTAATTTTTCGATTGCTTCTTCTTTGGTTGCCCACATATAGTCATCATGCTCTGTTATTGTCTGTTTCAACGAGATTTTCTGATTCATATCTGTTTTTATCAAGAATGTTGCCGTAATCTCATATTCGTTTCCGTCTTTTTCCCATTTTTCTGTTTTTTTCAAATTTTTAACAATCTTAAATTTTTCCAATCCCGTTTCTTCTTTAATCCCTCGTATCGCAGTTTGTTTAGCGCTTTCGTTTGGTTCCATTGTTTCTTTTAAAACCTCCCAACCATCCCATCTTAAAACCCGATGCAATATCAAAAAATACGGTACATTGTCTTTGATGTCATAAATTATTGCTCTAATTTTTTTTATCATTGTTTTCCTCGCTCAAATTTTCAGATTGTGATAGGTCCGTCTGCTCCTCTTCAGAAATTGGAGCTTCTTGAGGGGTTGTGGTAGATTTTTTAGATTTTTTGATTTCTTCTGTGTTTTCTTCTTGATTTTCATTCAATATCTTTTTTTCGTCTTCTAACATTTTTTCACTCTTAACATCTATTTTCCAACCGGTTAATTTTGCTGCTAATCTTACGTTTTGTCCGCGTTGACCAATGGCCAACGAAATCTGATCTTCAGGAACCAATACCAATGCGCCTCTATTTTTCTCGTCAATTTTTACGCTAATAATTTTAGCGGGTGATAATGCATTAGAAACATATTTTTCCATATTTTCACTCCATTCAATAATGTCAATTTTTTCTCCGCCTAATTCAGTGATTACTGTTTGCACTCTGCTTCCTTTTTGTCCAACACACGAACCAACAGGATCAACCCCCTCCTCTTCGGTGAAAACAGCAATTTTCGTTCTTGAACCCGGCTCTCTGGCAATAGATTTAATTTGCACTGTTCCCATTGAAATTTCCGGCACTTCAATAGAAAATAATTTGCTAACCAATTTTGGGTAAGCGCGTGATAAAATTATATCCGCGCCTTTTGAAGATTTTTCAACTTTTAAAATATATACTCTTAATCTTTGCCCAATAAAAAATCTTTCTCCCGGAATCTGCTCTTCGGCATACAAAATTCCCGATGCCTTGCCGATGTCCATAAAAATATTTCTTCCCTCGATTCTTTGAACAATTGCGCTCACAACCTCGCCCTCCTTATCTTTATATTCTTCAAACATTACTTCTCTCTCCGCCTCTCTTAATCTTTGAATAATAACTTGTTTCGCTGTCTGCGCAGCAATTCTGCCAAAATTAGTATGTGTTTCCAATTTAATTTGAATTTCATCTCCTACATTTGCGCCTTTTTTAATTTTTTGCGCTTCTTCAACCATCAAATGTTTATAAGGATTAAAGCGAATTTTTTTATCACCCCCCTCCTCAATTTCTTCTTGTCCGACATCTCCTCCCAAAACAATTTGGGGACTGGTTTCATTTTCAATAAGGGCGGGAATTTCTTCTTCAATATTTCCTTGCTCATCTTTTTTCAGCATATTTTCGTCAACAACCAAAAAAACCTGAAAAACTTTTATTTCTCCGGTTTTAATATCAAATTTAACCTTAATATTCTGACCCTTTTTACCGTAATCTTTCTTGTAAGCAGCGGCAATTGCCATCTCTAAAGTTTCCACAATCTGTTCTTGCGCAATACCTTTTTCTTCTGCAATTTGACTCATTGCCGACAAAAATTGTTTCTGATCCATTATTTATAAAAATTAGTTATTAAAAAATTAGTTGTTTTATTGTTACTAATTTCTATTTTCTAATTTCTGTTACTAATTACGATTTTCTATGCAATCAATCTCTTTTTATAAACGAAAGCCCGTTTCGCAACGGACTTACGAAATTATACTATCAAACAAAAAACATCATGTCAAGCGTAAACCACAATCAAGCGCTAATCTGTTGGGCGAACTTCTTTCCAGATCGGAGGAGGAAAATTTACTTTAATACTTTTAGTCAGGGAG
>JAKJED010000035.1 GCA_022705575.1 Patescibacteria group bacterium | reverse complement strand
AAAATATCCTGCCATGCTAAGGGTAAATATCAATTAAAGAAACACGGTCATTTTCAAGAGAAATTAATCTATCTAGAAGTAAAAAGAGATAGATTAATATGTCTAAAATGTCGGAAGGTATTTTCTGAAGAATTACCAGATATTCAAAAATATGCCCGGACTAGCGATAATTTTGTTAAACAATCACTTGGCTATTTAGCCAAGAATTCATTTTCAGAAGTAGGCAAGGTAAATAAAGTCGGATATCAATCACTCAAAACTAGTTTGTATAATAATATTCATCCATTTGAGTTGTTTAAGTAAAGATTTATCGTTTGTGAAGAATAATTTTTGTCCTGTTTATTTAATAAAAACCGTTTTATATTTTCTTCATCTATTTTTTCTAAATTAAATTTTTTAAAATCAAAATATTCTCTTAAGCAACCGAGATAGGCCTTTATAGTTTTGAAACTATAATTTCTTAATTTTAATTTTTGTCTTATTTGTTTCAAATATTTTTGTTGCTTAATTTTATAAAAATTAATAAAATGAAGTTAGTCAAATGATTATTAGTAATTTCATTGATATACATTAAGTTCGTATAATATGCAACAAAAGATCGATATTATACATTTAATTCGTATAGAAACGAGTTATCGGAAATAACGATTTAAATTGTGAAGTATTAAATATTCGTGCAATCAAAAAGGTCGGTTAAAATTATACGTTAAATTCAATTAAATCGTCGCTACATCCGATAACACGGGATATAAGACTACGAGAAAAAATTTTAAAATTTCTTTTTCATTAATTATTATTTAAAATTACTATGAAAAAAACAACAATCATCTTAATCGTAACAGTATTTATTTTATCGGCCGGAGCTTTTTATTTTTTTAATAAACCAACATCCGGTCAGGCGCAAGAGCAAGTTGTGTTAGATCAAACACTAACAATTTCTCAAAAATATGCCACTCTCCGATATAAAACAGAGAATGTTTTAATAAATGTAAAAAATTACGCAAACTATGACGATTGGAGTAAAGAGTTAACAGACATTATTAATAATTGGAAAGAACTAGAAAAAGAAGCTTCTAATCTAGAAAAAATAGCTCAAAAATTAACTACTAGAAAAACAAGTTTTAATTTAGTTTCTCCCGTCTTGGCATATACCAAAGAAGATATAACCAATATCGTGGACAAGGCGCCAGCTGGTAAAAAAATTGCTACTCTAGCCAACCTTTTAGGAGTGGATGCAAAACATGCCCAGTTGATACTAAATCAAACGCAAGACGAAATATCCCGAGAAGCCTATGGAGAAGAGGGCGATGTTTTTGAAAAATGCGAGCAAAATTCCATGCGAATCAAAAACGGCTCTAAAGTAACTGTTTTTGTAGGTGGGGTCATATTAAGCGGTGGCACCTCAGCTATTGCGGCAAGCGGAGCATTAGCTAAAACGACCCTGGTTGTTTCTGGGGCAGATCTCGTATTGGAAGTGTCTGATGATGAAGCAAAAATTGCCTTGGGGGATAAAAATAAAGTCTCTGAAATAGTTGGCTCTCTCCGTACTGTTACCGAGCCGGCTGCCAGTATTTTGGCAATTGCCAATATGCCTGGGAATTTATCAAAGGCAGTTGATCAATTGAGCGTAATTTCTTTTGGAGCAGATCAGATTAGGTCGGTAGTGCAAGACAAAAAGATTCTAGGAATTAGTATCAAAACCGATGCTGGCGGCGAGGCTAAAATTGAAATGGCTGGATTGAGTGAAGATGAATTACTCCAATGGCGAGAAGAAAATAATGCAATAAAAAGCAACGAATCAGTAGAAGAGATAATTAATAATACTAAAATAGTTGCTGAAAAAGAAACTGTAAAAGAAAAAAGTAATATTAAAGAAGGAGATAATGATAATATAGCAGGTTCAAGTTGGCAAGGAACACTTAGCAGTATGTCGGGAGGCGATAATGAAAAAAGAACTATCGATTTTGATTTTACATTGAATCAAGACGGCAGTGTTAATGGTAGTATTAATGGAACTTCGTTTAAAAAATGGAAACAAGAAGGAGACAGAATTAAATTGTACGGAGAAGACGAATCAACAGAATATTACGAATTCAAAGTTGGAAATAAAGACCTTTTATTAACAAAAATATTTATTGGGGGCAAGTTGATACAACCGGGAGAAGAATATATGGGAGGAATTGCCCCAGGGGGTTTTCTGAAGAGAAAATTAGATTCAAAGTCAGAAAATGAAAACCCTCCTTCTAACAAAAATGCCATGTCTATTGCTGAATATAATGAAATGGACGATAAGGGAATGCTCCTAAACATTTCATCAGTAGAAAAATATTTAGGAACACCGGATGTTAAAACTACTGATGACAACGGTCGTATTGTTTACATTTATTATGACCTGGTTGAATATGAAAGTGGAAATCTGGGAAGTGTAAAGATGACATTTTATAATGAAGAGGATTATAAAACATATATCAAGAACATGGGAGCAAGTTGGGAATCAGGCAAAGAGACTTGGGATGAATCAGGTGGAGGGATTACAGCGACAAGCGAGATAAGAAGTGCTAACACCTACAAGCAACAATATGGAGAATGAATAGAAAACAAAAGATAGCTACAAAATAATGGTTTATTTTGCAATAGCACCGCTTAAAAACTCAAAATTGGATATGGAGCCTGACTAAGCGAATCTATGGAAATTAATGCAAATTGCTACGCAACTTCAGATATGCTGATACGTTATATACAGTGATTTTTTAGAATCGAGAAAGCGACTAAAAATTTTTGTAAGATTTTTTCGGCGAACATCAGGATTCTTTTGATAAAAAGTTCTAACTTTATCCAACAAACACCACCAATAAAAACTCCATACAGTTCAATTACGGAGTTTTTTATTTATAAGCAAAAATAATTATAAAAATTCAAACAAAATAAAACTTAAATACAAACAGATTAATATTACCCCCTCCCAACGTTGGAATTTCCTGGTTGTAACATAAAAAATACTGACCACCGATAAAATAATAACAACAAAAAGTATTAAAACATAATAGCGCCACGATAAAGATAAGGGAATGGGGGCAATAAAGGTAAGTAAACTTAAAACCAAAATATTACTTGCAGCGGAACCCACTAAATGACCGAAAGACAAATCGCCGCTCTTAGTTTTCAAAGAACGCAACATCACCGTTATCTCTGGCAAATTAGTACCGATGGCAAAAACCAGCAGACCAACCAAAAAGGGGGCAACGGGAAAAATATCAAGCGCGATTCCAACGATTTCCATAATGGCATATGAAGAAAGTGACACCAAAAATAGACCGATAAGCGCCCACAAAATTTCCCGGCGCAATTCCCGACGCCAAAACAAAAATTTCTCTTTAAATCTCTGCCAAGCATGATGATGTTGTTGCTCCGATACAGCTTGTTTAATAATTTCGCCATCAGCCTGATAATGACTGCCCGATAAATAATCAAGATAAATTAAGATGAGATAAAAAACTACTAGCAATAAGCCATCATAATAATGGAAACTGCCTTTCAATCCCAAAAAGAGAGAGAATATGATAAATATAAAACTGGGCAAAATCACCAAT
>JAKJED010000034.1 GCA_022705575.1 Patescibacteria group bacterium | reverse complement strand
ATGTCATGCAACAACGCTGCTTTTTTGCACACTGTGACATCTGCTCTTAATTCCGAAGCCAACATTCCTGCGATGTGCGCGGCTTCAATTGAATGTTGCAATACATTTTGCCCAAAACTAGTTCTAAAGGTTAACCGCCCCAAAAGATTGGTTAACCTCGAATCCATTCCTACAACCCCAACATCATAAACCGCTGTATCTCCCGCTTCTTTAATTTTATTTTCGATTTCTGTTTTTGCCTTATCAACCATTTCTTCAATTTTTGCCGGCTGAATTCTGCCATCAGATATTAATTTCTCAAGTGTTGTTTTAGCAATTTGTCTGCGTATCGGATCAAACCCCGAGATAATCAATGTTTCTGGCGTGTCATCAATAATCACCTCCACTCCAGTTAATCTTTCTAATGTTTTAATATTTCGTCCCTCTCTGCCGATTATTTTACCCTTAATTTCATCATTCGGCAAAGTGACTGTTGTTGTTGTTACTTCTCCTGCCTGTGAAGATGCGTATCTCTGCAAAGCGGTAACCATGATTTCATTAGCTTTCTTCTCCAATTCTTCCTTGCCCTCTCTTTCCAATTTTTTGATTCTGGCAAAAATTTCTTCTTTGTTTTGTTCTTCAACAGATTTTAAAATTTGTTGTTTTGCATCTTCTTCGGTAAGTTTGGAAATTTTCTCTAATGTTTCAATTTCCTGTTGTTTTAATGTTTCTAACTCTACTTTAATTACTCTTACTTTTTCGATTTTCTCTTGAAAATCTTTTTCTGTACCCTCCAGTTTTTTTTCTTTAAAATCCAATGCTTCCTCTTTTTTTTCTAATCTTGATTGCGTCCTTCTATATTCATCTTGTCTTCTAATTTCTTCTTTTTTAATTTCGTCTAATGCTTTAACCGCCTTATCTTTTGCTTTCAAAATTATTTCTTGCGCCTGTGTTTTTGCTTCGTTAACTAATTTTTCTATTCTTGCTTCGGCTGTATTCGCCTGTTTCTTGGCTATTGATTGACGCGCTATATAGCCCAAAAGAGATCCCGCAACCAAAGCACTTATCACCACTATAAGTGGGATTAATCCTATTACCATAAATTTTTGCTTTGACGACAAAATCCATATTTAGTTTGGTTAAATAATAGTTTTCGATATCAAAGAATTAATATTCAATAAATTTAGTTTATCAAAATCAACTTATTTTGTCAAACTGATTCGATATGCTAAAATTATAAATATGAAACCAATTATACTTGCAATTTTAGACGGATGGGGAATAGGAGATCCGAATCAAGCCAATGCTATCTATAACGCGCGAACGCCCAATCTGAAATCATTAGAAAAAAATTATCCCCACTGTTCGCTTCAATCATCAGGAGAAGTGGTTGGTTTGCCGTGGAAAGAAACAGGAAATTCCGAAGTTGGACATTTAACCGTGGGTAGCGGAAGAATTATTTATCAATATTTGCCAAGAATTTCCAAAGATATTGAAAATAACAGATTTTTTGAAAATCCAGCGTTTTTAAAAATCATTGCACATGTCAACAAAAATAATTCAACCCTTCATTTAATCGGTTTGCTATCAAGCGGAAACGCTCATTCTTACCTGCAACACATTTATGCGCTTTTGAATTTAGCCGAACAAAATAAAATTCAAAATTTACGCCTGCATATTTTTACCGATGGCAAAGATGCTCCTCTAAAGGAAGGCGTAAAAATTATTTCTGAATTGCAGAAAAAATTAATCAATCCAAATTGGAAAATTGCTTCAATCGTCGGCAGATTTTACGCTATGGACAGAAATAACAACTGGGACAGAACCGAAATCGCATATAATTTAATTGCAAACAATGTTGGCGAAAAAACACAAAATCCAATCGAAAAAATACAAGAATTATATGATTCGGATATTACGGATACTTACATAAAACCATTGGTAATTACTGATAAAAGTCTAAATCCTATTGGAGGCGTAAACGATAACGATGGAATTATTTTCTGGGATTTCCGCGAAGACAGTGCCAGACAACTGAGTAATTCATTTATTCAAAAAGATTTTAATAAATTTCCAAGAAAGAATATCAACAACTTGGAAATTTGCACCATGACGCAATATGAAAAAAAATCTACTGCCGAAACCGCTTATCCTCCAACCGAAATTAAAAATCATCTCACGGAAATTTTAGACCACTATAACAAAAAAATTCTCAAAATTGCAGAAACGGAAAAATATGCGCACGTTACATATTTCTTTAATGGCGGACAAGAAACTCCTTACCCAAACGAAACCAGAAAACTGATTCCTTCAAAAATTATTTCTCACTACGACGATTCTCCTGAAATGCAGGCGGAAAAAATTACCGAAACAATTATTGACAATGCTAAAAAAAAATATGATTTAATTATTGCCAATTATTCTAATGCTGATATGATTGGCCACACGGGTAATTTAGATGCCGGAATCAAAGCGATTGGAGCAGTAGATAAAGCAATTAAACCATTGATTGATTTAGCGGAAAAAGGTGATTGTATTTTAATCATCACCTCAGATCATGGTAATGCCGAAGAAATGATGGACATAAAAACAGGAGAGATAAAAACAGAACATACGTTAAATCCTGTTCCGTTTTATTTAATCAACAGAGAATTTCAACAAAAAAACGCCGATGAAAAATATTCATTCAATGTTCCGCAAGGGATACTGTCAGATATTGCCCCCACAATTCTTGAAATATTAAAAATCCCCCAGCCATCCGAAATGACCGGGATGAGTTTATTGGAAGTTTTGAAATAAAAATTGATTTTTTTGATTTTTCCGCCATAAATTTATTTTTACTTATTATTATTCAAATTATCTCCTCCTACTTTTACCCCCCCCCGACGCCATAAGTCAATAGTGAAACAAAAAATTCGGAACGTAATTCCGAATTTTTGATAATTTTTAAATAATATCTATTCTTGTAATTTCAATCCTAATTTTTCAGCGAGTTGAAAAATCCATTTTTCATGAATATCCATTTTTGCCTTTATGGCCACCTGTTCTTGATGATAATCTGTGATTAATTTAACAAGTTTATCAATTGAAGTGATTAAGCTATCAACCCGTTCTTTAAGAATATCCAAATCTTTCTGTTTGGCGCATTGATCAATTTGCTCTTCCGTAACATCAAACCTCTTATCGATTTTTTCGAATCTTTCGTCTATCTTGACAAATTTCTCGTCCAAATATTCGACTAATTCACTAAAATCTTTGTTCATACAGATTTAATTATAGTTTAATTGAAATTGTTGTGTCAACTACTATTTAATATTTTACTTACACGCAAAACCCCCAGCCATCAGAAATGACTGGGAGAAGTTTATTAGAGGTTTTGAAATAAATTATTTTCGCTTATCAATAATATCGTCAATTAGACCGTAATCTTTGGCTTCTTCGGCAGACATATAATAATCACGGTCGCTGTCTTTCTCTATTTTATCAATTTTCTGACCACTGTGTTTGGCCAGAATTTTATTTAATTTTTGCTTGGTTTTGGCAATTTGTTTTGCTGAAATCTCAATATCCGAAGCCCTGCCCTCAACACCGCTCACCGCAACCTGATGAATCATCACTTCCGAATTCGGCAAAGCAAATCTTTTTCCTTTCTTGCCCGCGGCAAGAATAACCGCGGCGCCAGAGGCTGCCATGCCCACACAAACCGTGGAAATATCGGATT
>JAKJED010000013.1 GCA_022705575.1 Patescibacteria group bacterium | reverse complement strand
AAATATCGCTTTTTAACAATAAAAAATTTCCGCGAAAGCGGATTTTTTAATACGCTAAAATAAACTCGGTGCGCCCAGAGGGAATCGAACCCCCGACCATCTCCTTAAAAGGGAGCTGCTCTGCCTGGCTGAGCTATGGGCGCATATACTAAAATATAGATTTTAAAAAATCTTATGTCAATTTTAGAGTGCGCCGTGAGGGATTCGAACCCCCGACCATCTCCTTAAGAGGGAGCTGCTCTACCAGCTGAGCTAACAGCGCAAAGTGCCCTCGGGAGGACTCGAACCCCCAATTACGCGTCCGAAGCGCGTCGTGTTATCCATTATACCACGAGGGCGACAATAAAATCATACATCTAAATTATCTTTCGGTCAATTAATTTTTCTTATAATTTCTTGACAATCGGTTTAATCTATGGCAATATTATTATACTTCTTAAGGAGGACTACCATGCCAAACAAGGCTAGTTTTTTCAAAAAGTTTTTTAATGTTCTCAACTATCTGAACAAAATTAAACACCTAAAAACTATCATTAACGACAAAGAAAAAATCATTAAAAGAAAAGAGCGAGAGATTGAAGAACTAAGAGAGGAAATTAATCGACTTCATTGTGGAGAACTGATCAGTATTCAATCTTTTGTTGATGCTGCCCTGAAGGGCATGACCGGCACAATCGAAAAAGAAAAAACTCCCCGCGACTCATAAAGTCAAGGGGATTTCTGTTTATGAAAGCCTAAAAAACCCCTATCAAATAATAAATTCCCATTCCCAATAAAACAATTGCCTCAATCAAATTCAACCATTTCATTGCTTTTCCTGACACAATTTTTATGTTCATGGTAAAAACCGCAATCAAGAAAACGACAATTTCATCTAGCATATAAAATAAAATATATATCAAAAGATATAAAATATATGTTGGCAAAGATAATTCTGCGTTTGCCATAACCCCTGCAAACAAAACCGGAACAACCGCAGAGCAAGGAAATTCAACAATCGTAATAATCGAAGCAAAAATAATAATTCCAATAATTATTCCCAAAATTCCGCCTGATTTTTGAAATGCCTCTTGAATTTTTAAAGATTGTCTGTTTATAATTTTATTTCCCTGACTATCGCAAACCAAATTTTGTTTTCTCGCTTTTAAAAATTGTTTTAAGAAATATACCGCGCCTAAAATACCCAAAACCCCCACAAAAACATTCATTATTTTCAACACCGGACTTAAATAATAAAATAATTGATACCATAAAAATATAAGTAAACCATAAATTACTGCGGTTACTAAAATATACAATCCGCCAAAAAGAATAATTCTTGGACGAGATTTTAAAATCAGCACTAGTCCCAAGATCATTATCAACGCCCCCAACGAACAAACATTGAATCCATCAAAAAATCCAAGAATTATCGCCTGCATTAATAAAGAATATTTGTTCAAATCAATCGTGCCAATTATTGGCAAATGAATTTTTCTTTCTTTTTCTTTCGGCGGCTGATAATTTTCCATTTGTCTCGTAATCGAGTCTTCTATTTTTTTACCAACTCCGTTTTCATTATCAAATCCCGGAAAAAATTCTTCTCCGACAAAAGTTAAGGGGACCAAACCAATATATTGTTCTAAATTATATTTATTACAAAAATCAATCAATTCCTTTCTGCAATCCGCCTCAGAGATAGAATGACGATTGAATTTTACATTAGGATATTTAACCTCTATTTTATCTAAAAAAGCATTTTCTGCTTTACAATGAATACATGTTTCGGAATAAAAAAAATTAATTTCTAATTTTGTTTCTACAGAATTTTCCGCTGAAGCATCAGCGAGAGCAGATGCAAAAAAAGGCGATACAATCGTCAACCCGATCAAAATAATTAAAAACAAATTAAATGTTTTTTTCATCATCACATTTTAATAATACCTTAAAATAATCCTTATTTCCACCACCCATCTACTTGGCAAGAGATTTATTTTATTGTATACTCATTTTAAAGAATAATTTATTAATTGGTAAATTCGTGTGAATTAGTAATTAGTATCGCTATGGTTCAACACTAATCTACAAATAAACACTAATCTACCAATACAAAAAGTAAACAAATAAATGTTAGGGAAAATTAAGAAAAAGAAAATAGTTGAAGAGCATAAAATACACGACACCGATACTGGATCGGCCGATGTTCAGATTGGAATTTTAACCGAAGAAATCGCCAAATTGGCTGAACATTTAAAAAAACACCCTAAAGACAATCATTCCAGACGCGGTCTTTTGGGCATGGTATCAAAAAGAAAAAAATTGCTTGAATGGCTAAGCGCGGACAATGAATCTCGCTACAAAAAAGTAATTAAAGCCTTGGGATTAAAAAAATAATTTATGAGCATTATTAAAAACAAAGATCAACGAGTAGGAGTGTTTATAGATGTTCAAAACATGTATCACTCTGCAAAAAATATTTACGGATGCAGAGTAAATTTTAAAGAAATTTTAAAAACTGCAGTTGCAGGAAGAAAACTTATCAGAGCAATCGCTTATGTTGTCACAACCGAATCCGGCGATGAAAAAGCATTTTTAGAAGCGCTAATTAAAGCCGGAATCGAAGTAAAAAGCAAAGATTTGCAAATCTTTTCCGGCGGAATGAAAAAAGCTGATTGGGATGTTGGCATGGCAGTAGACGCAATCAGTTTAAATACTAAATTAGATACAATTGTTTTAGTCACCGGTGACGGTGATTTTGTTCCCTTGGTTGAATACTTGCGATCACAAGGACAACAAGTTGAAGTAATTTCTTTTGGTAAAAGTGCGTCGGCAAAATTAAAAGAAGCGGTTGATGATTTTATCGATCTAAGCGCTTCTCCGCAAAAATATTTAATCGGAATAAGAAAATAATTAAATATAATCGCTAAACCACGCTGATAGTTCTCGCAAGCGAGATACGCAGATATGCGCAGATAGATATCCGCGTAAATCCGTGTATCCCGAAAAAAAAATCCGCGTTAATCTGCGATTGTAAAACGTTATGAATATAAAAATATTTAAAACAGAGATTGAAGGAAAAGAACTCTCTGTTGAATTGGGCAGATTAGCCCAACAAACTAATGGTTCGGCATTGGTAACTTATGGTCAAACATCGGTTTTGGCAACCGCTGTGTTAAGCAATAAAAAAAGCGAAAAAAATTATTTTCCTTTAACCGTTGATTACGAAGAAAGATTTTATGCGGCGGGAAAAATTAAAGGAAGTCGTTTTATTAAACGCGAAGGCCGACCATCTGACGAAGCGATTTTAACCGGCCGACTAATCGACAGATCAATCAGGCCATTATTTAATCAAAAAATAAAAAATGATTTACAAATCGTTTTAACTGTCGTATCTTTCGACGGAGAAAACGATCCCGGGCTACCAGCGCTTCTTGGCGCTTCGGTGGCTTTATCTGTTTCCAATATACCGTTTAATGGTCCGGTTGCGGGAATTTCTGCAGGACAAGACGACAAAGGAAACTGGATGATTACCTCGACTTTAAGCGCAAAAGCAAAAACCGGTTCAGAAATTTTCGCTGCCGGAATTGAAAAAAATAAAGATATTCTTTTAAATATGATTGAGGGTCAAGCTCCGCAAATGCTAGAAAATCAAATGTTGGAAGGAATTGACTTGGTTAGAAAACATATTAAAAAACTAATTGATTTTCAAAAAGATATTATTAAAGAAATTAAACCAATTAAATTAGAATTGGAAATCAAAGAAATAGACGCGGGACTTAAAAATTTGGTTGACGAATGTCTTGCAGATAAATTAGAAACAGCAATTTATCACAAAGAAAAACAAGTACGTGTCAAACAATTAAATGACATCAATTTAAAATTAGAGGAACTGGTAAAAGAGAAACATCCTGAAGAAGCAAAAGAAAAATTAACATTGGTTATGGATTATTTAGAAGAGAAAATCGACGAGATAACACATATTAATATCTTAAAAAACAACAAAAGACCAGACGGAAGAAAACTTGATGAATTAAGAAGCTTGAGCGCGGAGGTCGGACTTTTGCCAAGATTACACGGTTCAGGACTGTTTCAAAGAGGAGAAACGCAAGTATTTTCTGCTGTTACTCTGGGCTCGCCGGGATCAGAACAAATTTTTGATCAAATGGAAATCGAGGGGAAAAAAGGATTTATGCACGATTATAATTTCCCTCCATTTTCTGTCGGAGAGGTTGGAAGGGTTGGTAGTCCGGGGAGAAGAGAGCTTGGACACGGCGCATTAGCAGAAAAAGCATTGGCACCAATTATTCCTCCAAAAGAAGACTTTCCTTATACTATTAGAGTTGTATCAGAGGTCTTATCTTCAAATGGTTCATCATCAATGGCATCTGTCTGTGGCTCAACTTTAGCATTAATGGATGCAGGAGTTCCAATCAAAGAAAAAGTGGCTGGAATTGCTATGGGTCTTATGTTGGAACAAGCCCAAAACCCGAATGTTAAAAATCAAAATTATAGAATTCTTACTGATATTCAAGGCCCAGAAGACCATTATGGAGACATGGATTTGAAAATTGCCGGAACAAAAAATGGTGTTAACGCAATTCAAATGGATATTAAAGTTGATGGAATTTCTATGGATATTTTAAAAGAAACGTTTAAACAAGCAAAAAAAGCGCGATTAGAAATTCTTGAAGTAATCTCAAAAACCATAAAAGAACCGCGTCCAGAACTATCTCCTTTTGCTCCGCGGGTTTATTCAATTAAAATCAATCCTGCTAAAATTGGATTGGTTATCGGTTCGGGTGGAAAAACAATTAATGAAATTTCCGCAGAAACAGGGGCGATAATCGAAATTGAAGACGATGGAACAGTTTTTGTAACATCCGAAAATGCTGACGGAGCCAAAGAAGCAATTGGCAGAATCAAAGCAATGACGCGTGAAGCAAAAATCGGCGAAGAGTTTGAAGGAAGAGTAGTAAAAATTATGGATTTTGGCGCATTTGTCGAATTATTTTCAGGACAAGACGGACTACTTCATATTTCAGAACTTTCCAATAAAAGAGTAGAAAAAGTTGAAGACGTTATTAGACAAGGAGATATGGTTCGTGTTAAAGTTAAAAGAATAGAAGATAATGGTAAAATTAGTTTAAGTTTAATTGAAATTTTATCTAAAAAATAAAATGGAGAACGACAATCAAAACAACAATAAAATTAATTCCCTGCCCGAATATAAAATACGAACAATGGAAGGCGATTTAGACAAACTAAAAAAGGGGACCGATTTGCCACCCGAAGAATTACCAATAGCAATGCCTACTGAAATTACTTTAATAAACCCCATAGAAGTTGATGAAAAACCAACAGAAGTTACCGAAAAACCAATTGTGCCTCATCCTCAACACGAAGTTAAAATGGAAGCCCCTGCCCCAAAAACCAAACCAACAAGAACTCCCCTTCCGGAAATAGAAGACTTTATCGCTCCTATCGCGCCAGAAGAAGAAAAAACCAAAGAGGCAAGAATAAAAGAATTAAAAAAAGAGCTTAAAACAGAAAAAATTGAAAAATCGGATACCAAAACCAACAAAAAAACTCTTTGGTTAATTATCTTGGGAATTATCTTGCTGGTTTTGGCATTATTGGGATTTTTTTATTGGCAAGGACATAAAACCGAACCGAACCAGACCCCTCCGCCGATTACCAATAACGAACCACAAATACCCGATTCCTTGATTGCTGTCGATGAAACAAAATTTTTAAAAATCAACAATAACATATCACTATTAATACTTTTGCAAGATGAATCAAAAATAGAACCGATTAAAACATTTCGCAGAATTGTGCCAACTAAATTTTCCGCAATTACCGGAAAAGAAGAAATTCTTACGCTCAACGATCTAATCGCAGAATTAAACATTTCTGTTAATCCGTTTATTCTTTCTGAATTTAAAAATGATTATACTTTGGTTTTATACGGACAAGAAGAAAACGAAAAACGTCTCGGATTAATAATCGCAACCCGCGACAACAACATTCAAACGCAATCTAAATCATGGGAACAAACAATGGTTAATGATTTATATAATTTGTTTTTAGGCAAACAACCGCAAATTTTTACGAATAATAATTTCGCCGAAAGCAATTATAACGGAGTTGTAATTAGATTTATCAACTTTCCAAATCCGGATCTTAGTATTGATTATGCTACCCCAGATAATTTATTTATTGTTTCTACCAGCAAAGAGTCTATTCGCGCAATCATCGATAGAATAAAATAAACGTTGTTTACCATAAGCAAAGCATTTCTGGCATTGAACCGAATGGGGATAACTTGTTTAAAACAAGTTTTAAGAAAACGAAATTTGTTCTAAGTCAATACCAAAAATTTGGTATTTCCCCTCGGGAAATACCATCTTGTCTAAAAAACTTTGATATTGACGAAATTTAAAAAACTTATCCACAAGCTTGCCCTGTAGTGAATTCTCGACTTTTGCGGGACAACAAATTAATTTAATATTCAAGAATCTACTAACAAGGCATGAATAAAGTTTACTCAGCCGCAATAACCGGGTTAGAAGCAGAACTTATTGAAGTGGAGGCGGATTTATCATCCGGCCTTCGCTTTTTTAGTATTGTCGGACTTCCTGACAAATCCGTTGAAGAATCTAAAGAAAGAATTGCCGCGGCAATAAAAAACAGCGGAGCAGAGCCCCCGCACAAACAAAATAAACGCGTAATTATTAATTTGGCACCAGCTGATTTACGCAAAGAAGGTTCTGGATATGACCTACCAATTGCTTTAAGTTTTTTATTATCATCCGAACAAATAAAATTTGACCCAAATGACAAAATCTTTATTGGCGAACTGGCCTTAAATGGCGAAGTGCGCAGAGTCAACGGAGTTTTGCCAATGTGTTTATTGGCTAAAGAAAGAAATATTAAAAATGTTTTTGTGCCAAAATCAAATAGTAATGAAGCGCGATTGGTAAGAGATATTAATATTTATCCCGTTGAATCATTATCGGAATTAATTGGATTTTTAGAAAATAGAATTGAAATAAGACCACTAGAATCATTTAATGAAGATTTCCTTGAGGGATTTGAAACCGCATTCCAAGCAACGGTAGATATGGCATATATCAAAGGACAAGAAAATGCCAAGCGCGCACTGGAAATTGCTGCGAGCGGGAATCATAATGTCCTTATGACTGGTCCTCCGGGTTCAGGAAAAACTTTGTTAGCAAAAGCAATCCCCACCATTTTACCGAAAATGTCTTGGTCGGAAATGTTAGAGGTAACAAAAATTTACAGTGTTTCCGGAAAATTATCGCACAAGAAACCCTTGATTCATCAACGACCATTCCGCTCACCTCATCACAGCGCTTCCGAAGCAAGTTTAATTGGAGGCGGGGGATTTGCACGCCCCGGAGAAATAACTTTAGCGCATAGAGGGGTTTTGTTTATTGATGAATTCCCGGAAGTGCACCGCGATGTTTTGGAAAGCTTAAGACAACCACTCGAAGACGGCGTTGTACATGTATCCCGTGCAAAAGCAAGCTATAGTTTTCCTTCAAGATTTATTTTAATTGCTGCTATGAATCCCTGTCCGTGCGGATATTATGGAGACCCAGAAAAACAATGCACCTGCAATCAGCAACAAATAGGCAAGTATCAACGACGAGTTTCTGGACCAATTATGGATAGAATTGATTTATATGTTGAAGTCCCGCATGTTAAATACGAAAAACTTACTGACGAAACAGTTGAAGGTTCAAGCGAGGAAATCAGGCAGAAAGTGGAAAAAGCAAGAAAAACACAACTGGAAAGATTTGAAAACGATGGAATTGTGACCAATTCGGAAATGAATATTCCGTTAGTTAAAAAACACTGCCAAACTGACGAGCAGGGTGAAATGTTATTAAAAAATGCAGTAAATAATCTGCATATGTCTGCACGCGGTTATCACCGCATATTAAAATTAGCCCGCACCATTGCCGACCTCGCCGACTCTCCTAATATCACCCACATCCACATCGCCGAAGCATTGCAATACCGCCCGAAGATGGAAATATAGTTATCCACAATATTAACTATTGACAAACATATCTTATATGATATACTCTAAATCAGGAGATTATAAAGTAAAATTTTATCACGATCCTAAAACGGGAAAAAGCTATGTTTTTGAATATATCAATAATTTAGACGATAAGCAAAAGGCCAAAATTTTAAAATTTATCGAATTTTCAAGGGAGCATAATGGCGTATTAGACGAACCATATTCAAAACACATTAAAGATAAAATTCGCGAATTAAGAATTGATTTTGCTAAAAACAAACATAGAATTTTCTATTTTACGTTCATCAATAAAAATATTGTACTGCTTCACGCATTTTTAAAGCACGCACAGAAAACTCCCCTTAACGAAATAAGAATAGCAGAGAATAATTATCATATTGTAATAAATAATCCAAAAATATATGAATAAAAAAATAAAAGCAAGAGATTTTCAAAAATATCTTGCGCAACAATTAAAAAATCCTCAATTCAAGAAACATTACGACGAATATGGCAAACAATTAGAAATTGCTTACCAAATTTTGCAACTACGAAAACAAAAGAAAATGTCTCAATTACAATTAGCAAAAAAGCTCAAAACAAAACAGAGTAATATTGCTCGAATTGAGGCAGGCAAACAAAACCTAAGCATCCAAACCCTCGACAACATCGCCCGCGCATTAAATAGCGATTTGATTATTAATCTTTCTTAATGGTCACAAAAGTGATTAAAAATTTTGTCAAAAATTCATTCGAAGAAAATAAACAACACAGAATGAAAGTGGAAAAGTATTTTATTATTATTGGAATAATCGTTTTAGTTTCAATTGTTTATGGTCTGGGCAAAAAGAATGAAAGAGAATCATTTCTAGAAAATGCTTATATCTATTGCGGAGAATATTCTTGTTCTATACATACAAAAAACGAAACTTATTCCGAAATCCCGTATCAAAACGGGTACAAATGTTTACATACACCTTTAAACCCTGAAGAACAAAAAATTGAAGACCTGTGGAATAGCCTAACAGAATAACCTGTAGACGCCCATCCAATACCGCCCAAAAAGGAAATATAGTTAAACAAAAATCCCCGCATCTGCAGGGGATTTTTATGATGTACACTTTCTTACGATCGTAAAAAAGTGTACATAAATATTGTATCAATGTTTTAATAAATGTAGCCGCGGATACGCCAGTCGTCTTGATTTAAAACTCTCACGCGTTTGATGCCGCGACCCAAACTCATTTCAGAGATTGTAATTGTGTTTTCATCAATTGCTTCAACATAAGCAACGTGTCCATAAACACTTTCTTTGGTTGAAACAATTGCTCCAACTTTCGGTTCTGTTCCGGTTTCGAATCCAAATTGCGGAGCCTTCGCAAGCCAGGTTTTAGCATCTCCGTTCCACGGAATATATCTTTTCTGTGCAACATACCAAGTACACTGCCCCCAAGGAAATCGATGGCTCGTATCTCCGTATGGCCCAAGCTCTTCTTGCGTATAAGAAGCATAGGTTCTTGCACCTGAAGGAATATGTTTAATTGGTTTTTCTCCGTCGGGAACAATAATTTCCTGCCCAATTGCTAAAGCGCCATTTGCCGGCAAACCATTTAAATCAATAGTTTTTTCTTTATTTCCTTTATAGGTTTTAATAATCGCATCCAAGGTATCTCCTTTTTTGATTGCGTGCTTAACACCCGAAACCGGCAAAATTAGAAGTTCTTGCCCAATCTTAATCTTGCTTGTTGGGGTCAAATTATTTGCCCAAAGCAAAGTATTAGTAGTTATCCCAAACATTGAAGCAATTTCTGAAGGGATATCTCCTTGTTGAACTTTGTAAACAATAATTTCACTTCTTCCGGTAGAAGAAAGAGGAGAAACTGCTGTTGGTGAGTTGTGAGCAACAAAAGCGCTGTTTTGAATTAGAATATTCGAATTATCCACAAATCCATTATCATCAAAATATGTTTCTTTTATTATCCTCTCATAAGGATTTAGATATTCCACAGCATATAAAAACGAACCGCGAATGATTAGGTTTTCATCTTCTGCCCCCGGAAATCCATTATTAAAACTTCCCGCGATGGCAGTGGTAAGAATCAATATGGTAAACATAATGCAAAACACCGCTATTACCCGAAAAAACGGGATTTTAAGCGGTTTTCCCATAAAATCTTCAGTTTTTTGATTTCTAAAAATAAATTTAGAGTTAATCTGTTAACTAAACGCAAAAAGCCTACTCTGTGTTTCGGCATTTATAAGGTTAGCACAAAATAAAGCCCCTGTCAAACATTTCAGCTCAAAATTCTAAATCCTAAACTTTAATAATTTTGATTTTTATTATTAGATTTTTGAATTTTATTCAGAATTTAGTGCTTAGAATTTAGAATTTTTGTGTTATACTTAAATAATGGACGACATTTTGACAAACTTAAATCTTAAACAAAAAGAGGCTGTTACAACCATTGACGGATCGGTTTTAATATTAGCCGGACCCGGTTCGGGCAAGACAAAAGTACTTACTCACCGCTTGGCATTTATGATCAAATCCGAAATTTTGCCTCAAAACATTCTAACGGTTACATTCACCAATAAAGCCGCGGAAGAAATGAAATCACGAACAGCAAAACTACTTGCCGTAAATTTAACACAAGCAAAAAACATAAATCAATACGCAAATTTACCATTTATAGGAACTTTTCACGCTTTTTGTTTGAAGGTCTTAAGAAAAGAAATTACTAAACTTGATTATAAAACAAATTTCGTAATTTACGACGAAGACGATCAAATAAGTTTAATCAAAGAAATTATTAAAAAACTGGAAATCAATCCCGATCAATTTTCCGCTAAACGTGCCCTGCATACAATTTCTTCTTTAAAAAATGAAACCATCGATCATAAAGAATATGAAAACAATGCCCAAGAATATTTTGAAAAAATACTTGCCAAAATTTATCGCACTTATCAGGAAGGGCTTAAAAAAAATAATGCGCTTGATTTTGATGATTTGATTATGTTCACAGTAAAGATTTTTGAAAAGAATCCGGCCATTTTAGAAAAATACCAAGAACAATATAAATATATTATGGTTGATGAATATCAAGACACCGACCCGTCACAATATAAATTAATCAAACTATTATCGTCTAAATACAAAAATATTTGCGTAGTCGGAGATGACGCCCAATCAATTTATTCTTTTAGAAGTGCTGATTTTAGAAATATTCTAAATTTTGAAAAAGATTATCCGCAAGCGAAAGTAATCACATTGGACCAAAATTACAGATCAACACAAAATATTTTGGATGCCGCTTCAAAATTGATTTTAAAAAACAAATATCAAAAACCCAAAAACCTTTGGACGGAAAATCCGTCCGGTCCGCCGATTTCTATTGTTGGGACATGGAACGAAAAAAGCGAAGCAGAGTTTATTGTTAAAAAAATTATCGAATTAACGCAACAAGGATACAAGTTAAGCGATTTTGCAATTTTTTACAGAACCAACGCGCAATCACGCGCAGTCGAAGAAGCGTTTATAAAAAACAATATTCCTTATAAATTAATCGGCGCAATCAGATTTTACCAGCGCAAAGAAATTAAAGATTTAATCGGATATTTAAAATACATTTCCAATAATGACTCGGTAAACCTAAAAAGAATTATTAATACTCCCGGCAGAGGAATCGGAAAAATTACAATTGATAAAATTTTGAGAAACGGAATCGAAAAAATCGCCGAAGAAAAAATCGAAGTAAAATTATTTTATAAAATTATCCAAGCCGCAAAACAAATAGCACTGAAATCACCATTATCAAAACTGTTAAAATTTATTCTAAAAGAAACAGATTATCGAAACTATCTCAAAAAAACCTATGGCGATAACGATTTGCGCCCATCTGCCGGCGAGGCAGGAGCAGGCTTGTCCGAAGATGAAACGCGCTGGCAAAACATCGAAGAATTAATTAGTGTCAGTGCGGATTATGATAACCTCCCGCCCCCGCAAGGACTAAATGAATTTTTGGAAAAAACCGCCCTACTCTCCGATGCAGATGAAATTCAAAACAATAAAGATGTCGTGCATTTAATGACCTTGCACACAGCAAAAGGTTTGGAATTTCCTGTAATTTTCATTATCGGATGCGAAGAAGGTATTTTGCCTCATTCACGAAGCTTATTAAATCCATTAGACATAGAGGAGGAACGCAGATTGTTTTATGTTGGCATAACCAGAAGTAAAATCCACTTGCATTTAATTGTTTCTCAACGCAGAACAAGCTGGGGCTCGCAAGAAGTAAATCCTCCATCAAGATTTTTATCGGAAATCCCCGATCATTTAATCAAATATGAAGAATACCATTCAATAATCGACAAACTTATCGATTATTGAAAATTCTAAATCCAAATTCCTAATTTCTAATCAAACCCCAATGACAGAATTTCAAAACATTCTAAAAAAATACAATATTAAGCCCAATAAATTTATGGGGCAAAATTTTTTAATTGATAAAAATATTTTAAATAAAATTATTAAAACAGCCGATATCAAATCAAATGACGTTATCTTAGAAATCGGTCCGGGACCGGGAATGCTTACAATTGAATTGGCAAAAAAAGCAAAAAAAATTGTTACCATTGAGAAAGATAAAAAAATGTGCGTAATATTGCAAAAAATCTTAGATGTTAAAAATATAAAAAATGTAGAGATTATAAACACGGATATTCTTAAGATTTTCAATTCCCAATTTTCAATTTTCAATAAATTTTCAATAACCAATTATAAAATTGTGGCCAATATACCATATTACTTAACCTCGCCATTAATCAGAAAATTTTTGGAAACCGATAATCCACCAAGCGAAATAATTTTGATGATTCAAAAAGAGGTTGCCGAAAGAATTTGCGCCAAACCGCCAAAAATGTCCTTGCTTTCTGTTGCTGTTCAATTTTACGCCAAGCCAGAAATTATTGCGCTTGTTTCTAAAAACTGTTTTTATCCCGCGCCAAAAATAGATTCGGCAATAATTAAAATAATTCCGCAAGCCAACACAAATTACGATAAAAGTGATCGTAAAATTGATACGGAAAAATTTTTTCGATTGGTAAAAACGGGTTTTTCTGCAAAAAGAAAAATGTTATTTAATAATTTAAAATCCGAATTTCAAAGTTCAAATGTTAAATCAATTCTTAAAAACATCGGATTAAATCCAAACTGTCGCGCAGAAAATTTAAGCATTGATGACTGGATTAAGTTATACACATTATTATTCTATGTTGACAAATAAAAAAATGTTATAATTATGCTATGAAATTAAAAATTAAAAAATCAAATTTAATTATATTGCCCGTAGCAATAATCTTTGCTGTCGGCTTAATTTTATTTATTGGCGCATATGCAAAAAAGGATGCGTTTTCCCAGTTTACTTTATGGGGAGCAAAAGAAACAACCATCTCGTCTCAAACCATTGATTCTGATAATGACGGACTAAAAGACTGGGAAGAGAATTTATACAAAACCGATCCCTGGAATCCAGATACTGACGGCGACGGTTATTTAGATGGAGAAGAAATAAATTCCGGACATAATCCTCTTGTTAAAGGACCAAACGACAATCAAGTTTTCTATCCGTTACCCGTTGGAGATAAATATAATATCACAAATAAAATTTTTGCTGATTTTTCCAGCGTATTAAATTCTTATATTGAACAAAAAAATCAATATGCGCAAGATCACCCCAATATAAAAAGCCCTAAAGAATATTTATCACAAACATCGTCCGAAACACTAACAGAAATGTTCACAAGGGCGATGTCTGATAATGAAAATAATTGGACCATACAAGTGAACGCAATTTTAGAACAATTGCCGGAAATATTTAATATTGAAATTATAGATAATGATATTATTATTACTGACGATAATTCGTCAAAGGCAATCAACGCTTATATACAAAAATTATTTTCTGTTATTAAGTCTGCTGATTTTTTACTGAACGAAACAAATCTTGTGTTATTAAAAGATTCTTTAATCAGTGAGGATTTTGCACAAATTGATGGATTAATTCTTACTAACGACGAAACCATCGCCCTATTATTAAACTATCCGGTACCATCATCAATTAAAAATATGCACAAACAATTCCTTAAATTACAAATAACGGCACGCAATATTTTTATTTCCCTAAGAAGCTCGGCCATTGATCCAATGAAAGCATTGGTTGCGGCAAAAGAATTGGAAAATATTGATGATTTGTGGACGCCGTTTATAAACAATTTAAAAAATTTATGAAAAAATTTATTTCTATAATTTTAACTATTGCCACTATCGTAAGCATAGGCGCCGGCATATTTTTATATCAACCCCAAGAAGCAAGGGCTGTTTTTGGAATCGGCGATACTAATTTTGATATTGGAAGATTCTTGAAAGAAAATATTTTAGATGGATTGGTGAAACCTGTTGCTCGACACATGATGGTCCGCCTGCAACAAGAAATCGGGCGTTGGGCGCAAGGAGGATTTTCAGACGAAAACAAGCCTTTCGCAATGACCAGTTGGAAACAAGAATTACAAGACATCGCAAATGTTGCCAGCGGAAAAATGATTAATGAATTCGGTCTGGCTCCACTTTGCGCACCAATTAAAATTTCATTGGGAACTGCGTTGAAATTTGATGCCCCAATAGGAGGAATTATACCATACACCACTTATGCTGCATGCACCATACAAGATGTAGTTGAAAATGTTGAGGATTTTTATAAAAATCCGTCTATTAGTGTTTATGGATGGGATTCTTGGACCGCTTTAACTCAGCCAAACAATAATTTTATTGGTTCGGCACTGTTGGCGCTTGCAAGAAAAGCAGAAATAACTGACGAAGAAAAAGAGACGCTCCAGCAGGAACTTCAGGCGGGGGGTGGCGTTAAAAATGAAACTATTTGTAACGAAACACAACAGGAAGCCTGTGTAGCAAGATGTAATGAACTTTACGAACCCACACTCCCTCTCTATGGAACACCCAACCCTGTATACGTTGCTTGCATAAAAGCTTGCGACAAAGCCGATATGGGGGTTTGTCTAAAAGAAACTACCAAAAAACTTGGTTCAGAAATAAAAACCAGCGTTGACGAGGCAATTGGAAGCGATATGAAATGGTTAATAACCGCCGACGAAATAACCGAAATGTTAGATTTGGTTTTTTCTGGATTATTTAATAAGTTAATCAACGGTGCAAACGGATTAATGACTAAAATGTTTTACAGTTCTGGCGGAAATTCAACAAAAAACTTTGACTATGCCTACTATAAAAATTTCAAGAAAAATTTAACGCCCGAGGATCTTAAAAAGATAAAAACCGATATTTTAAAAAATATTTTAGATTCTGTAAAATCAATTTCTAAAAATGGTTATACCTGCGCAGAAGATGAACAATTTGTGAGTGATGTTTATAATGAAGTTAATGCCGAAATACTAGACCAAGAAGCACAGCATTTGTACACCTCAACAGAAGGCGTTGATTTAAAGCCAGATTTTATTGTTTTAGATTCGCAAATTGCAGTTAACAACGGAGTTGCCAGATATGGTGTTACTTGGGACGATATTCCTTTTAGCAAATATCCTGAAAAATGCGCTTCTATCGCTAATTCTACCTGCAAGACCATCGCCACTGGACTGCCGTATAATTTAAACGAAAACAATGTTAATCCAGAATGCACAACAGGCTGTCATCAAAGAATTAATGAATACAGGGCGCAAGGAGAAACTGACGCCGAGGCCATCAATAAAGCGGTAGCAGATGGAAAATGTTCATCTTTTGCCATTGGAAATGCTTGTTTGCAGGCAGGATATGTGATTGACAGAACAAAAAACCGTTGTAACGAATGTATTAAAAATTATGATGAGATATGCGCCTCAAAAACCACAACCAAAGAAAAAGAAATTTGTTTTAAAAAATATTGCGGAAATTATGCCGATCTTAACCCTGTTAGCCCGCCAATTACTGATCCCGCAGATTTTTATAATCGCTGCGAAAAAAGAGAAACACAATATAATTGTGAGGTTTGTTTAAAAGAATACTTTATGCCTGCTGATTATTGCGCACAAATCTATGATTATATAAGCAGGGCCTATACGAAATACCCTGCAATTATTTATGCTAACACATGGTATGGCCCTTTAGTGGAATTTGATACCGAACAAACAGGATGCATTGATGCTTCCGACAGACAAGGATATATTCCAACCGGATTAACCTGCAGAATTATGCCTGATTTTAAATTTTCAAATGGGGGGACTTGCGAAAGATATTGCTCCAATACAACCGCAGATGAATTCAAAGACACTACCGACAACAAACCAATGGATAAAGATTGCACTGGACCTGTTTCCGGCGCAACTATTGGACAGGCTGACTGGGGAGGAGTTTGGTATGCGAAAGGAAGACATCCTGGACTTATGTGGGGATATTATATGAGTGTCAAAAAAATTAAATGTTGCGGAGCATTAAGTGGGCATGACCCAAAACGATATGAACTCTGCCGTGGAGCAGCTACCACAGAAGAAGAAACCCCTGCATGCTCTTATCTTCCAAATAATATTGCCAAAGAACCTTGGTGTTATTGCAAAGAAGGAGAACGTCCTATGGCATTTACAAGAACAGGATGGACATATGGGGGGGGCTTCGGAGGAGATTGCAGTGACGAAAGTTTTATTGGATGGAAAAAAGGTGGAGATTCAAAAATTCCATCAATCTCGGGAAGAAAACTATATATGTATACCAATAATCAACCCATGCCTACAGACCAATATTATATAGGAACCCACAGTTGTTCTGAAAACGATGAAACATGGGAAAATGCATCTGGATGGGGAATAGAAAACGGAACGCAGGTCGCCAGTCAAAGTCATTACTATATCAGTGGCGAAGTAACCGCGCCAGCTACCGCCATATGCACCAATAAAATAAATAATACCAAAAAAACAGAATTTCAATGCAATAATGCCATTGGACTCGGCGGGCTTCATCTTGGAGTTTACCATACCGCACTATTAGGATTAGGCATAACGCCATCATCAACCGGTGTTCATATTTGCGTTTCGTGCAATGAAAATGACGACGGATACCCTTATTATGGGTATACTGATAAAAACGGAAATCCAGTAAATCAGTGTCAAAACAAAAATTAAATAAAATAAATATGAAAAATATTTTCAAATCAAAATCGAAAATTACAATTATTTTAATCTCTATATCTACAACGATTTTTGGATTAGCATTACCCATAATTACACATGCTAGTATTTGGGGTGATGTTGGTAAAGATATTTTAAGCACAATTGGAGACGC
>JAKJED010000033.1 GCA_022705575.1 Patescibacteria group bacterium | reverse complement strand
ATTGATTTTGGAAAAATAAAATTTTAATCTTTCCGATTCCCCAGCCTAACAGCGTCGTAAATAAAAAGAGCGCACTTTCAGTATGCTCTTTTTATTTTGTAGTCTTAAAATCTGAAATTTCTCAAAATTTTAACATTTTAGGCTTATTCTTTTTCTTTAATATGTACTATTTCACATATGTAGCTAGATGGTGATATAACTTTTGTGCTTGTCTTTTGGCAAAAATTGGAGGGACGGCATCTCCAATTAATCTCGAAACATTTATTAAGCCTGCATACGCTGGAAAATAATATTTCATTGGAAAGCTTTGGAGTAATGACGCCTCTCTCATAGTGATTGGTCTATTTTTGGCAGGATGCAAATATCTGCCCTTAGAGGGATTGAAACAACCCCCGGTTAACGTTGGAGATACATCATCCCATTTAATTCTGCCATATACATCACGAAACCCATCCGTTCTTATATGGCAAGGTAATTGTTTTTTTAGAGCCGATCGACTTCCACCATTTTTAGGTATTTCGGATATTAATTTTTTAATTCTTGGAGTATTTTGTAAAAAAAGTTTATGTAGTGAGTCGCTGGATTTAATTGGGTTAGGCAAATGCTCAATTACCGACCTTACAGTCTTCAGTTTTTTATCAGGATTGGGAAGCTCTGGAGTGCCAATTCTAGAGGCCATAAATATAAATCTTTTTCTTCGCTGAGGCACACCATAATTAGCAGCATTTAATACTGAACCAACAGATTGATATCCATTCTTTTCTAAATCAATTTTAAATTTTTTAAATCGCTCATCTAGAGATAACCCAGGCACATTCTCCATCAAAACCGTCTTTGGTCTTATTTGAATTATTAACCTTAAAAATTCAAATACTAAATCATTTCGTGGATCATCTGTGTTTGATTTATTTAAGTTTTTTATACGGGAAAACCCTTGACAAGGTGGACAGCCAGCAAGTAAATCTAATTCGCCACGCTTTAACCCAGCTGCTATAAGTAATTGTTTTGCGCTTACTTGTCTAATGTCAGACTCGATCAAATTAGTTTTTACATGATTTTTCCTATAGGTTAGTGCTGCTAAATGATCAATTTCTACAGCCGCCTTAACCAGGAACCCGGCTTCTTTTAAGCCTAGTGACAATCCGCCACAACCTGAAAATAGATCTATGGCCGTATATTTTGTTATTTTCTTTTTACTCATAATAAATGCTATCTTTCAAAACTAAAGGCTAACACATAATTACCATCCGGGAATCTTAATGCTGGCCACCAGGCCTCCATTCCCTTATTGCTTTTCTTTAGTTTATAAATAAATAAAGTTGGCGCATCTTTTGGTGCCAAGTTGTCCTCCCCGCCAGAAAGAAAATTTTGTGTTTCTCTTCTAGGTTCATTAAGATCACGACCCCTTTTAACTACTATATAGGCTTTATTTCCGTAAAGGGATTTTATTTGATCTAGGGCCGCAATTAATGTTTTGTGGTTCCATAACTCAGCTCCATACCGTGGGTCGTGTTTACATTTTTGTATTATCTCTTCGAGCAACTCTATATTGACCTCTGAATACGGTTGGCCATTATCAAATTGGGATAACATTTTATCTAGCCATTCTGTGTTATCAGCTACTTCATCGGTTCTTAATGGATAAGAAGGATTACAATAACCGCCAGCTACATAAATACCAATCGAGTTAGGATCTAATACATTGGGCCGAGTTGCGTGGAGTGGAGATGATATAAATATTCCCTCAAATTTTCCTTCGGGATATTTTTCTACTAAATCTCTAAGGGCACTTTCCATTTGATGTATCAAACGAAAATGTTCGGATAGCTTTTCTGGCAAAAATAATCTTGTTACACCTAAGTCATTTTGTCTATACCCATACATTCTAGCGTGCTGCAAAACGGTGTCAGCATTTGGTTTTTTTGGATTTCGTCCGTAATAACTCACAAGTAAATTTTTAATTGTTACGCCACGACCAAGTTTATTTCCTCCAACAAATATATTATAAACGGAGTCAAGCTTTATTTCTTCATTAGAGGCGGCATTAATTAATTTTATACTTGCGCCACGTAAGTAAAATTTTATTTTATCAATAATCTTCTCAAATTCAGGCATACCTTGTTGTGTTTGTTGCAAATCAATATAAGCTTCTTTGAGTTGTGGTATTAACCTATCTATTTCAACAGATGAAGCATTTTGAAGTATGTTCATCGTTTCTTCTTTAAATCTGTCTATTAAATTAACGATATATTGGTGATCAATTTTTGTGTGGCTGACGTGACATAAAAAAGCATAGCCATCTGCGGGGTTTTGTATAATTTTATAAGTAGCTCCAATAAGAAAAGTGCATAAAGCCTTCTTTAGCCCAGTGGGTATTGTTCCGCTTGGCGTTGGCTGGTGACTTGTATGTAATAAGTCTACTTCTTCTAAATCAACATTTTTTAATAATTTTGATCCAGCTTCAAAGAAAACGTCACCCCCAACATAGCCTGGTCCGGGAGCACTTAATACAGTAAAAGACGGCCTATATCTATGGTCTGGTCTTTGTAAAAATAATGCTTGAGGTGTGGCCGTTACTTGCAGGTAAGTATTAACTGGAAAAAAATCTCTAAATTGGGTTATAATTTCGTTCGTACTACTGATTTGCTCACCACCCTTACTAGTGTAAGTATTTAAACTGGCCTGATCGGCCTCATCATCGATAATTAGCGTTGACAACCCCTTTGCTCCAGCCATTTTAAAAGCATCCAATAAACTACGAAGTTTTGACACCCCCTTAGAACATACAATAGCAAATGGGGTGGTGCGAATTTGTCTTTGGAATCTAGCCGGGTCGTTCCAATCATCCTTACCCATAACAGTAAGGCCGCGAAGAACTTTCCTTACTCTTTCAAGGGTTTGTTCATATAACGGGTCATAATTCGAAGTTAATATTAATAGAAATTGAAAACCATTATCTACTGCCATCGCAGAGGCTACGGTAATGACACTCGTTTTGCCGCTCTGAATAAGCCCGTATAATAAACCATCGCTTGGATATTCAGGCGGGCCAGCAATTGGGTCAACTGATTTTTCAATCAGTTTAGCTGCTTTTTCTGTTATTGCTACTATTGATTCAGAATATTTTATTTCATTAGCCAAAACATTCAAAACTTCAGTTGTATGTGGCCCATCATGAATCAAAATTTTTTGTTTTGTCTCACTCATATAATTCTAATTAATTACTATTTCAGGCCAGTCTTGTAGTGGCACTTTATGACATAGTTTGCCATTTGGGCCAGCTACAGCATACTGTTCATTAAAATTCCTTTTAGCTGATAACCAGGGGGTTGCGTTACCCAACAAAATAGACGCCTCGGTCCAGTCTATTGCACATACGCCATCACCGCCGCACACAAGAGCAATAACACATCTTAAACCATTCTTCATCGGCTCAATAAAAAAATTTATTTCTTCATTGCTTATAACAAACCTCCATGGACTCTTAACTTTTGTTGAATATTTAATAAGAACAGCCGATTTATCATTAATGAGATAGCCTATCCCAAAACGCTTAACATTCGAACATTTATGAGAATTTATTGCCCTAATAAGGGCGGAGCCGTAGTAAAACTCCTGTTTGTCTATCATATATTTATAGCTATATTTTAGCACTTTTTTCTCATAACGAAAATCGACGAATAATTCAGTAATTTTTCGTCCCAATTGCCCTCCATTTTCTGCTATAATGCTCTCATAAACTTATAAAACAAAAAAGCTACAGCATGCGCTGGGCTTTTTTCGTTAGTAGTCTATAGGGGAATCGAACCCCTGTTACCAGGATGAAAACCTGGTGTCCTAACCACTAGACGAATAGACCAGATAAAAAAATAGAAACTTAGTTCCTAATTTCAAAAATATTGTATCGATATTTTCCGGCCTTGTCAAATAAAAAATATTATTGTTAAAGATTTCTCTTGCCTAATATTGCCTTTATTCTAAAAAACC
>JAKJED010000032.1 GCA_022705575.1 Patescibacteria group bacterium | reverse complement strand
GCGCACTTGGTTTAAGTACTAATTTCGCTCATGCAGCTGCTGATCCGGACCTGACTAATTCTTTAGCTAGCACCACCAGTTTATTAAAGGATAACGCTTATGCGTTTATCCCTTATATTCTCGGAGTGTTCGGCGCCGTCATCACATTAACCTTGATTATCAAGGGTATCATGTGGGGCGTTAAGAAAATCAGGGGCACGATCAAATAGTTTATCGCCCCGCTTTAACCGGCGGGGCGAAAACTCCTTTCTTAAATTAATTTTATGCTTACCAATATTTTACTCGTGATTTTAATAGTTATTCTCGTTTATTTAAATTATCAATTCTATAAATCTTTTACCGAGCCGAGACTTTATCACGACCGGCTTAAAATGGATGAAATATACAAGAATTGGCGAGAGATAACAAACCAAAAAGATGAAAAATAAATTACTACAAATTACTGTCTTCTTATTTATTGTTTTCTTTTCTTTTATTGGCATGAGTAAAATAACTCACGCTCAAGAAAATATTTATTTAGGAGCTAGTACATATATAGACAGCACTAACCCAGGAAACTTAAATGGCAATGTTCGTTCTATTCCTTTTACTGTTCCAACGGATTGTTATAATTCCCTACTTTTAGTGGCGACACAAGGTTGGTATTCCGATTCCGTAGCGATAGATTACGGCGGAATCTCAATGACTCAACAACTGAATACTTGGTCAAGCGGTCCAATTAAAAGCAATATGGGTGGATATGTTTTTTCTTTATTAAGCCCTGAAGCAGGCACGCATTACTTAAATTTTAATTGGAATGGATCAAATGACCAAGCGGCTCAAATTCAAGTTTATTGCAATGTTGATCAAAATAATCCCTGGGTAACGACTCCATATAATAACGGTTATTCAAAAGATTCTGGTTATATATCTCTTACAAATGATAATTCAATGGTGGTTTCTTGGTTTTGGTCCGGCAATGAATCAGTAACACCTCCGTCAGGCTTTACTCTTACCAACGGTGCTGTGGGTCAAGGTTGGAATTTTGGAGTTGGAGTTTCTTCAGCTTATAAAATTCAAGATTTGCCTGGACAATCTTTTTCTTGGTCGGATGGTAATCCTGGCTATATTTCTGTTTTAGGAATCGTAGTTTTAAATTATGGCGAATATGTTTCGCCATATTATTGCGGTGACACTTTCTGCCACACAGAGATAGAAAATTGTTCTACTTGCCCAGTTGATTGCAGTGAATGCGCTAGCAACCCAAACGCTAACAATATTAGCCTATTCTTTTTTTCTAATCCTTATAATTTTTCTAATCAATCAACAGCTATTGTTCGTTATTTATATAACGAGGACGTTTTTACTCCTTATGATTATATTGAAATAAAAGAAATTAGCCCCGATTGGTCAAGCAGCACATTTATTGCTACTAGCACAATTATCGATACAACTGGATTTTTCACAAGCAAATCAAATGGCAATAGTTATTTTACTTTAACAGGAAACGCTTCAACAACGGGCTATGTTCATTACGAGGTTATTGGCCATTTAGCCGCATATTGGTCGCCTACCTTAGGAGACGTAGAAGCAACAACAACTATTCCTCATGTAGTAACGGTTAATTGGCAACCAACTGAAATTCCTACTGTGGCTGATATTTTAGCCGCTAGCTCTACTAATCCTTTTTATGACGATGCGGTTATGTATGAAGCGGCTTGTAGTGAAGAAGATTGGAATACCCCACCGCCAGAAATATTTGGTGTTGATGTTCCTGCTCTTAATTTAACAGTTATTGGTTGTAAATTTAAATTAGGTTTTATTATTGCTGGTAATAAATTCACAACGCTTGCAACAGATGGGATTTATCGAGCCGGAAACATCTTGAAGAATGTTTTTCCTTTTAATATTTACACTAATTTAAATGATTCTTGGAAAGCAAGTTCTAACGCCACCGTTATGTATGAGCTTGCTTTCCTCTCTCCAATAAATGGAAATTTAACCGCTCAAATTCCTACTACCGGAACGTCAACGGCTACGATTATTTTATGGGGTAAAGATATTTTTACCTCCAGTTCTACTTTAGGAATAGACAACGCTCAAAAAACTAATCAACTATTTCTAGCTATTAAGACAATTATTAAATGGGCGCTTTGGGGACTCTTTGGTTTATGGGCAATTAAAAATGGTAAAGCTTTCATCGATAAGATGACAGGCGGACAATAAATATATGAATGCAATAATTCAATTTATCAAGGTAGTGTTAGTTACCTCTTTTATTTCCGGGCTTTTATACGCTATTGGACAAGCGGTCAATAGCTTAATACCTTGGTCAAACATTACAATTTTTTTCGGAATGATTAGACAGTGGTCAAGCCTTATCGATTTTATTTTCCCAACCGACACTTTATGGCATATCGTTGGCTTAGTTTTTTCAGTCTATCCTTTTTTATGGTCAATTATGGCGATAAAAATATTAATTAATAATTCTGGTTTAAGAGAATAATTATATGGCGTTAGATGGATCAAAATTTAAATTAATAACTGGGCTTCCAGGAAGCGGTAAGTCTTTAATGATGGCGACTTTTGTCTATCCCTATTTAATCGCTGGCTATCAAGTCTATTCCAATTTATGGATTAACTGGAAAAAATTTGACGTTTTAGGCGAATGGGATACAGAAGAAAATAATCTTCACTATTATCAAGAAATAGAAGATATAACTGATGTCAGAAATTGTATTGTAATTTGTGATGAAATTGCCGAACCGCTTGACCCAAGAAATTGGGAAAATGAAAGCGGAGCAATTAGAAGATTTTTTCAGCAACATCGTCACCACCACATTGATATTTTTGGCACTACCCAAAATATTACCCTAGTTGCTAAAAGTGCTCGCATAGTAATAGACGAATGGACTGATTGTTTTCGTATTTTGCGAATTATTCCCGGAGTAATTATTTTTCGGGAACGATCAATTGATAGAACGCAAATGCTTAAAGAAGAACCGGAGCCAAAAGATAATGGTTTTTTCTCTTGGTTGTCAGAGCTTAGATTTTTTCTTAAATCAAAACTTTTATTTAAGAAATGGAATGAATATAAATTAGAGCTTGAGCATAAATTTTGCGAGAAATGTCACGAAAGACATGACTATGACTTAGACAATTGTCCGAAATGTAAGCAAGGGCTAGTTATTAAGCCAACTGGAATTTATGACAGTTGTTATGACATCAAGCTCCGTCCTAAAAAACATTATTGGAAGCCAATTAGTATTTGTTCTGATTGCGGTCGTGAACAAAAAGGTGGCTATCGGGGAGCCTTAAGTGAAGAAGAGTTTTTAAAGCAAAGAGAATTAACCCTTAGATAGTTCTTTAAATTTGTCTATACAAAAAAAGGAGTCAATCCCGAAAGATCAACTCCTGAATTTGTTAAGCTTGCGCTTCAACCTGTTTTTCGTAAAACAGATAAATCGTTTTCGGCCGTCTCTCAACGACTGCTCCGGTTTTCTTGTCTTTCTTCTCAACGATAATGAAAGACCTGATAGCCTTTTCGTCCTTACGAACGACATAGCCGTTCTTGAGCCAGCCGTTGAAAGTGAAGCAATTAACAAACGGATTATAACGTTTGGCTTCATCTTCGCCCCAACGTTCGGCGATTTGTTTTCTAACAAGATCAGAAGTGTTCTCTGAGCCTGTCCAATTTGATTTGACGGATATTGTCATAAAATTAAATTGACGACTGATTTTTAAATTGCCGGATAACGTCGCCTTAGATTATCTATCGGCGAGGCATAAGACAGCGTCTGATTGCTTGCGACAGTCAAGGTGGAGACTTGTACTACCTTGAAGGGTGATAAGCTGGCGCTAAAATGAAAAGCCACAGATAGACAATCCGCACCCTTTAAAATTTAAAGATCCGACCGGCTGCTGTAGTTTTTTTCTTTTTTGGCGGCATCCCCTTGGGGGAGCCAAAAAAGAAAATGGCAGCCGGTAAATGAGAGTTAAGACTAGAAATGAGGCCCGGTCCCCTCCCTAATATAATTAACTTGAC
>JAKJED010000031.1 GCA_022705575.1 Patescibacteria group bacterium | reverse complement strand
ACCCATCGATATTGACACGAATTTAATTAAATGTTATCTTCTGAAATTAAGGAGGTAGCTCTTTTTATTTAGTCTTCCGAAATTTTTTCTAATCGGTGGGCGAATTTCTGTTTTATTATTTCGAGTGGTCGAAATAAATCTAAATAAAACAGAAAACAGGAGGATGCCGTGCAAAAGAAGCAAGGCGTCATCAAAGATCCGAAGGTCGGCACGGATCTCAAAGATCGCGTGATCTCTCTTCAAAGAGATCACAAGCAATCGATGATCCAGTGCCAGTGCTGCAAGCCGGGCCCTTGCTCGCCGAAGCAGTGATCAGAACCGGATCTCATTCGGAAGAGGGAGGTGGTCACGCCTCCCTCATTTTATCAAAAGGAGAAGATATGAGAAAAGTATTGCCATTGGGTTACGATTTGTGGCTCGTAGAAGGCGTAGCAAGGTGGGCAATTTATGATTTAATGAAAGGCGTAATTATTCAAATTACGCGACAAGCGGGGGAATTTCTATTAAAGATCATTGGTTTGTCCGATTCTGCCCTGAATAAAATTGCGATAATTCAGAAAGAAACGCCTCAAATCTGTAAAGTCATTCAAGATGAATCTTCAATGGAGCGATTGTTCAAGAATCCCGTTGATCCAAAATTTACTTTTCCGAATTATATGATTTGGGTGGAGCTTACAGATGCTTGTAATCAAAAATGTTCACACTGTTACACAAGATCTATTGCGCGAGGGAATTTTCTTGATCGCGACTCATTGAAGAAATTGATTTTACAGGCTTCTCGATTGGACTTCCAGCAAATACAATTTACCGGCGGAGAACCATTCCTCCATTCTGATTTATGGGATATGGTTGCCTATGCCCGTAAATTGAACAGCGTTCCCCTTATCGAAATTTATAGCAATTTAACGTTGGTAGCAGACGAAGATGTTGAATTGATGAAAAAATACAACGTGAGAATGGCCACTACGTTGCTTGGTAGTTATCCGGAAGTTCATGACAAATGTACTGCGACCAAAGGAAGTTTTGAGAGATTTATAAAAAACATCAGGAAAATCAGAGATGCTGGTATCGAGTTCAGGGTGGGGGTAGTAAGAACACCCGAAAATCAAGACGATATGTCGCAAATCGAGACACTGATGCAAAATGAAAGATTGATTGCTCGTCAAAAGTCTTTTGCTCCCGACGATGTTCGACCTGTGGGCAGAGGAGAAGAACATTCTATTTCTGCCTCCGAACAATTAAACGGCTTGTATCTCCATGTCGACAGAAAGTTTTTTAATATGGCGCGTCGATGGAATACTTGCTGGGGCGGAGAATTGGCCGTAACGAGCAATGGTGATGTTCTCCCCTGTATATTCGCTAGAGATCAAATTATGGGCAATGTTCATCGTCAAAATCTGCAAAGCATTATTCGTGGCAGAGCCCAGAAATACTGGGGCATCACACTAGACAAGATAGATAAGTGCAAAGATTGCGAATATCGTTTTGCCTGTATCGATTGTCGAGTGCTTTCCCTGAGAGCCGGAGAGGGATTTCGTGGTAAGCCTCAAAGATGTGATTACGATCCTTATAACTAAAGAGATCAGCATCGACTGCTGATCTCTTTTTATTTTTGTATGAATTGTTTTATGTTCATTTTGGGGTTTTCTAGGTATTTTTTCCACCGAGGAAGTAGTTTTTTTTCAACCTCTCTCAATTTATTGTGTCCAATATCGAATTTTCCTTCCCGAAAATATCTTCCCTTTTTATTTAATCTTATTCTTAGTTCATTGTCAGTTGCTAATTCTATGGTTGCGTGAGATGTAGATGATTTAGTGTTCCAAAAAACAATATGCATGATTTCATGGCACAGATATACGATAGAATAATTTTTCCAGTCTTCTGTGTGTCCCCACACTATGGTTTTTGTATCTATGGCCATGCCATTGTTAAGCTTTGGATGGGTAACATATATAGATATTGTTTGTTGAGGCAATGAGGATTTAGTGATTTCTTCTAATTCGTTGAGTGCATTTTGTCCTTTTTGGCTCCATTCTTTTTCGAGCCAATTTTTATATTTTTCAGTTTCGTTGAGTAATTTTTTTACTGGATCGGTCTTAAGCCAAACATTGAGTAACTTTTCGGCGTTTTTCGCTATAGTAGAGAAACGTGATTTTGTGATAATCGACCATTCAGAGTATCCTGCCAAAAGATAGCATTCTTGAGGATATTTATCCCATATTTTCATAGTAAAATTACCCCACCCCTTAAATGGTTCTTTGTGTTGATTTTGGTTAATGGCGTGTAAAAAAACGTATTTAGGATCGATCAAAAACTTTAATTCCATATGATTTTATTTTAGTACTTTTAATTGATTTTGTAAATTATTTTTAATTACTTAAAGAGCGTCTTTACTTAAACAGTTTCTAATAGCGTCCATTCTCCGACCCAGGCAAAATCGTCTTTGAATTAAGACGATTTTTTGGTAGAATAAAAACATAATAAATTATTGTATAATAAAATTATTTATATGATTACATATATTTTATTTGGCACTGGGATAATTCTTTTAATTAAGGGCGCTGATTATCTTGTTGACGGTTCTTCTTCTCTCGCAAAGAAATTTAAAGTTCCAACGATAGTTATTGGTCTAACGATAGTAGCATTTGGAACGTCCATGCCTGAATTGGTGGTTAATATTGCTTCTGCAATAAGAAATTCCGGAGACATTGCTTTCGGTAATATTGTGGGGAGCAATATTGTAAATATTCTTTTAATATTGGGAATTAGCGGTATTATCGGAAGTCTTAAGGTTCAATCTTCTACGGTTTGGAAAGAGATTCCATTTTCTTTGTTGGCGGTTATTGTTCTCGTAGTTTTTGCCAATGCTCATGTTTTGGACAAATTAAATTTTAATTCAATCCTTAAGTTTGAAGGAATAGTTCTTGTTTTATTTTTTATTATTTTCCTTTATTATGTTTTTGGGTTAGCCAGAAAGAATAAGTTGAAACTAGATGATAAAAAAATAGAAATCAAGAAATATTCGGGAGGGATTATTTTTTTAATGATAATTGGCGGATTGATTGCCTTATATTTCGGTGGGAAATGGACGGTGGATGGCGCAATATTAATAGCCAGAGCATTTGGATTAAGTGAGTATTTTATAGGTCTTACAATCGTTGCGGTTGGTACTTCGTTACCAGAATTGGTTACATCGATTGTTGCTGCAATTAAAAAACAAAACGATTTGGCGGTGGGGAATATCGTCGGGAGTAATATTTTTAATATATTTTGGATTCTTGGCCTTACGGCAATAATTAATCCAATTGTTATTCCTGTGTCGGCCAATATAGATCTTTTGGTTTTGTTGGTGGCAACAGTTCTGTTATTTGTGTTCATGTTTTTGGGTAAAAGGCATGAATTAGACAGGTGGCAAGGAATAATGTTTGTTATCATGTATGTTGTTTATGTTGTTTATCTAACCGGTAGGGGTTAATTATTTATTTATAAATGGATATATGACAAAGAATAAGCTTAATTTTTTAGTAGATTTTTTAGCGGCTATTTGTTTTTTAGTAATAGCGAAAACTGGATTAATAATTTTTTTCTTTTTACCAGAAGGCGTAAGGCGAGGGGGTTATCAAGAATTTTTTGGCATTACGAAGAAAACATATACCGGCATTCATAATTGGGCAGGGATTGTTTTCGTTGTGCTTATTCTTTTACATATCGTTTTACATTGGGATTGGATAATTAATGCCGTAAAGAATTTTTTTAGAAAGAATGGGCAGATTCAGCAATAAACCAGTTTCTAATAGCGTCCATTCGTCAGTCTCGGCATGATCTTATTTAAACTATCACAAAATTACGTCCTTGAAGGACGTAAATTTTCTCCAAAACAATATTGCTCGAATAATTTATTTCTTTCAACTTGTTATGTTTACGTCCTTGAAGGACGTAAATTTTGAAAGTAACCATATAACCATAATTTTTGCCAAATTTCTTGCCATTCCCCTTTGGTATATCCGGGAGGGGTCCAGTGAGTATCGGAATGTAAGTTTTTAATTTCTTTTTTCATATTGTTATTATATGCCATTTTAGAATAAAAAGCGATATAATCTAATTAACGTGGCAATTAATAAAAAACTGGCTAATTCTATCTTAAAAATGGCCGAAATTGATCAAAAGGTTAGGCTTGATGGTTT
>JAKJED010000012.1 GCA_022705575.1 Patescibacteria group bacterium | reverse complement strand
GTTCTAACAATTTTTTATTTTTGAATTTAATTTTGAGGTTTTTCTCAAGTTGATCAAATTTGTGCAAAATAACCATAAAATATCTAATCTCTAATCACTCTAATTATTCTAATCAAATTCCAATTTAGGTTAATTAAACTAATTAAGTTAATTATTATTGTTCATTTCCCTATAAATGGTCCCCAAGACTCCGTTTACAAATCGACCAGAACTTTCTCCGCCATAACTTTTTGCCAATTCGATTGCTTCGTTAATGGCGACTTTTGGTGGAACCTGTTCTTTATCGCCAAACAGCAATTCATAAATTCCAATTCTTAAAACATTTCTATCAATAATTGTAATTTGATTTAATGGCCATTCCGGAGCAGACTTAATAATAATCTCATCAATTTGTGTTTGATATTTTAAAACTCCACGCGCTAAATCATTAATAAAATCATTCTCATTAACCCCTGTTCCGAATTCTTCAATATTTCGTTTTAGCGCCTCATCAATATCAAGATTTTTATCTTTGTTAAAATCTAATTCATACAAAGATTGAAGGACGATTGATCTAGCGATATGTCTGCTGGACATAAATTTAAAATTATTCTAATCTAATTGCTCTAATTATTCTAAAAATTAGAAATTAAGATTTGATTAGGTCAATTAAAAATTAGGTTAATTAGACATTTTTTTTACTTCGCCTTCGTGTTCTTTCAATTCTTTTTCTTTTCTTTTCTTTTCTTTTTTCTCCAATTTTGCTAATACATCAATCTCTTGTTTTCCGTTATAAAAACCACAAAAAGCACAAACATGATGCGGTAAAACAGATTCTCCGCATTTTAAACAACCACAAACCAATCTCTTCTTTAATTTAAGATGAGATCTTCTTCTATTTCTTCTTCCTTTTGTGTGTCTTTGTTTTGGTATCGGCACGTTCTCTTGGGTCAAATTTAAAATCCAAAATTTAAAATTTAAATATTAAATTTAAAATATTTTTTAATTTTAAATTGCGATTTTTAATTTTTGACTTTTAATTTTTAACTTATTTAAATATATCAGAAAAAATAAATTAATGCAAATAAACGCAAATATACAAAAAAAATACGGAGGACAGTCCTCCGTATATCTTACTATAATTTAATATTATGTTTTATCCAATCATTGACAAATTTTTTACATTTTTCGTTTTTGCCAATTACGTTTCCTAAAAATTCTCTACTAGTTAATGATGGAAAATTTTTCTTATCAAAATAGTCTAAATAACTGGACCATTTATAGTTTTCTATAAATTTGATTATTTTATTTGTATTTTTTACACCCACTTCCTTCCATTTTGGTTCAACCAATGATACTGGATTGGCATGAATATAAACAAAAACTATTTGTAATTGATCATTTGTTTTTACGTGAACTGCCTGAAATCTACTCTGAAATAAGTGCCCCCTACGATCGTATCTCCTATTAAAATAACCACTATAACCAGTGCCAACTTTTCTCATAAATTTCGTTATGCCGTTGTTTCTAATTTGCCTTAATAATAAATGTATATGATTTGGCATAAAACAAAATGCTAAAATTTCCACTAGGAGATTTCTATCATCAATATCTGCAAATAAGTTTACGGAGGACTGTCCTCCGTATTTTCTTTCTCTCGCTTCTTTTCTTCTATTTCTAATCTCTATTGGCTTGGTTGTATTAAATTCATATAGAGAAAAAATCATACGATAATAATCGTTTTGGTCTTTAAAAATTTTCGCGTCACCTACTCCTCGAATAATAACGTGATAAATTTCATCGTTAACTAATTGTGGTCTTTTAATTGCCATATTTTAATTATATAGCAAATTATAATTAATAGATATACGGAGGACAGTCCTCCGTATATCTATATAGAAATAAATTGAAAATAAAAGAGATATCGTTCTTCATAAAATAACATCTTTACGTTATCGTTTTCTCAACAACCCACTTACTCATTAACGTATCTGAAGATTTCATTTTTAGGATTAATCGAAATAATTTTACGAGGCCAATTTCTTTTGGTTTTTCTTATTCCGTTATTCGCAACTTCAATTTGAAGATAAAAATCATCGGAATAAATTTTCCTGACTGATTAAAACCGAATTAATTTTACTTTACCGTACCTCTTATTTGCAAACCATAGCGCCCACAAACATCACCACCAAAATACGATCCAGAATAAGCATTCCATTGTGTCTTTCCTTTGTTTATAACAATGACTATAATCAATATTTATCAATCCTTTTGTATAATTTTTAAAAGTGTTAAAATAAATTTATGGAAAATAAATTTACACATCTGCATGTACATAGTCATTATTCTTTGCTTGATGGATTAGCAAAAATTGATGAATTAGTAGAAAAAGCCAAAGCAACCGGGATGGATGCTTTGGCTATTACTGATCATGGAGCAATGTATGGCATTGTTGAGTTTTATAAAAAAGCAACCATGGCTGGGATTAAACCAATTATCGGCGTAGAAACATATATTACTACCGGAAGCAGATTTGATAAAACAATGGGCAAGGCAAACATAAGACATCATTTAATTTTATTAGCAGAAAATAAAACCGGATATCATAATTTAATAAAACTAGTAACCAAGTCATACCTCGAGGGATTTTATTATAAGCCACGCATTGACTGGGAAATTTTACGAGAACATCACGAAGGATTAATTGCATTAAGCGCTTGTCCACAAGGCGAAGTTCCATCCGCGCTTGCTTCCGAAGATTTAGCAAAAGCAAAAAAAATCGCATTGGAATATTCTAAACTTTTTGGCAAAGACCATTTTTATTTGGAATTGATGGATCATCCCAACGACTTGGAACAAATAAGAATAAATGAAAAATTAATTAAACTTGCCGAAGAAACTAATTTACCCCTGGTTGCAACCAATGATGTTCATTATTTGAATAAAGAAGATGCCAATGTTCATGATGTCTTGCTTTGCGTGCAAATGGTTAGAACTGTCAACGAAAAAGATCGTATGACGATGATAAACGAAGATTATTCTCTAAAATCTCCAGATGAAATGATTCGTGCATTCAGAAATGTTCCCGAAGCAATCAAAAACACACAAAAAATCGCGAAAATGTGTAATGTAAAATTGGAACTGGACAAAATCGAACTTCCGCACTTCCCTCTTCCTGAAGGACGAACCGCTGATGAGTATTTAGAAAAATTATGCAAACAAGGACTCGTAAAAAGATATCCGTCATCACTATTTAAATCAGAACAAGATAAAGAATATGTTAAAAGGGCAAAAAAACAATTAGAATACGAACTTAGTATAATTAAAAAAACCGGATTTGCTTCTTATTTTTTAATTGTTCAAGATGTGATTAATTGGGCAAAAAATAACGGAATTGTTGTCGGCCCGGGTCGTGGTTCTGCGGCCGGTTCAATTGTTTCTTATTTGTTGAATATTACCAATGTTGACCCATTAAAATATAAACTCCTGTTTGAAAGATTCTTAAATCCCGAAAGAATCAGTATGCCTGATATTGATATGGATTTTGCAGATGATAGGCGCGACGAAGTTGTAAATTATGTCAGTAAAAAATATGGCAATGACCATGTTGCGCAAATTATAACTTTTGGAACAATGGCTGCGCGTGCGGCAATCCGCGATTCTGGCCGAGCGCTCGGCTGCCCCTATTCTTTTTGCGATCAACTTTCAAAAATGATCCCATTCGGATTTTCTTTAAAAGATGCCATAGAAAAAGTTCCTGAACTTTCACAGGCATACGATATCGATGATCAGACAAAAAAACTTTTAGACATTGCTAAAAAACTTGAAGGCATTGCCAGACACGCCTCAACTCATGCCTGCGGAATTGTAATTGCAAAAAATTCTTTAGACTTTTACACTCCGCGCCAATTCGCTCCACAAGACGAAAACACAATTGTTTCACAATACGAGATGCATGCAATTGAAGCATTAGGACTTTTAAAAATGGACTTTTTAGGATTAAAAAATCTTACAATTGTCGAAACAACGCTTAATCTTATCAAAGAATTACGAGGAGTTAAAATTAATATTGACGAAATTCCTTTAGATGATAAATTTACATTTGATTTGCTTAAAAAGGCAAACACGGTTGGAGTTTTTCAGCTTGAATCGTCGGGAATGAGAAAATATTTACAAAAATTAAAACCGAATAATATGGAAGATATTATCGCCATGGTTGCTTTATATCGCCCGGGTCCAATGGATCTTATCCCTGAATATATCGCCAGAAAACGAGGAGAAAAAAATATCAAATATGATCATCCAAAACTTGAACCAATTTTGAAAAATACCTATGGTATTACAATTTATCAAGAACAATTAATGCAGATTGCCAAAGATTTAGCCGGATTTACAATGTCTGAAGCTGATGTTTTACGAAAAGCAGTTGGAAAGAAAATTCGAAAACTGCTTGAACAACAAGCGGACAAAATGATCGAAGGCATGGTTAAAAACGGAATCGAAAAAGAAATTGCACAAAAAATATGGGATTCAATTGAACCATTCGCCCAATATGGATTTAATCGTTCACATGCAACTTGCTATGCTTTAATCGCCTATCAAACAGCTTATTTAAAAGCAAATTACTCTGAAGAATTTCTTACCGCATTAATGCAAGCAGATCAAAAAGATTTAGACAGAATCAATATTTTGGTTGATGAAGCAAAAAAAATAGGAATTCAAGTTCTACCCCCGGATATCAATGAAAGTTTTAATAATTTTACATTAATACCCACCTCACCTGCCTCGCCAACAAATGAATCAACAAATAAACCACCCGCCATTCGTTTCGGATTGGCAGCAATAAAAAATGTCGGACATAATGTTGTTTCGGCAATTGTTGAAGAAAGAAAACAAAACGGAACATTTAAAACAATGGCTGATTTTTTAACTCGCATGTCCCCCAAAGCAGGACAGTCAACAATTGTAAACAAAAAATCTTTAGAAAGTTTAATTCGTTCAGGAGCATTTGATGCCTTAGGTCCACGCAAAGAATTTTTAGATAAAATTGAGGACTTACTAGAATTTTCCAAAGAATCAAAAAAAACAAAGAATCTCGGACAAACCAGTTTATTCGGTGAAGACTCCGTACCGCAAAAAAATCAATTATTATTCACAAACGGCAACGGAGAAAAAAGAAAATTGTTGCACGAAGAAATTTTATGGGAAAAAGAACTTTTAGGAATGTATATTTCTGACCATCCTTTAAATGGACATAAAGAGTTTTTAAGACAGCGCACAATTCAAATTAAAGACTTGATAAAAGAGAAAAAAGATAGTAGAGTTAGAGTTGCAGGAGTAATTATAAAAATTACCAAATTTATTACAAAATCCGGCAAACCAATGCTATTTGTGAAAATTGAAGATTTAACCGGCACAATTGAGATACTGGTTTTTGCAACAATTTTAGAAAAAAATCCAACTATTTGGCAAGAGGGAAAAATTATCATGCTTACCGGTCGACTAACCGACAAAGACGACCAATTAAAAATCCTCTGCGACGAAGCAGAAGAATTAGTGATACAAAAATAGAAATAAATCATTATGAATAAAATTGAATTAATTAGACACTCATTAAGTCATATTATGGCAAATGCGGTTCAGGAACTGTTTCCTGGGACCAGATTTGCTATTGGTCCAGTGATTGAAAATGGATTCTACTACGACTTTGATTTACCCCCCGCCGCCAAAGACGAGCCTATCCTGCGGCTGGAAGATCTACCGAAAATAGAAAAAAGAATGCGCGAAATTATTGCTCAAAATATTGAATTTAAAAAAAGCTTAAAAACAAAAGCAGACGCAAAAAAAATATTTGCTGATCAACCATATAAATTAGAATTAATTAAAGAACTCAAAACTACCAAAGTTACGATTTATAAATCGGGAAAATTTACTGATCTTTGCGCCGGACCACATGTTAAGTTAACAAAAGAAATTAATCCCGACGCATTCAAATTAACAAAAATCGCCGGTGCTTACTGGCGCGGAAGTGAGAAAAATAAAATGCTCCAAAGAATTTACGGTGTCGCTTTTGAAACCAAAAAAGAGTTAGACAATTACTTAAATTTGATTGAAGAAGCTGAAAAACGAGACCACAGAAAAATTGGCAAAGAATTAGATTTATTTAGTATTCATGAAGAATTCGGTCCAGGACTTGTTTACTGGCATCCAAAAGGTGGACGTATGCGAGTAGTCATGGAAGATTTTTGGCGTAAAACACATTATGCAAATGGCTACGAAATTATTTTCACTCCGCATATCGGAAAATCAGATCTTTGGAAAATCAGCGGACATTTGGGGTTTTACAATGAAAATATGTACAGTTCAATGGAAATTGATAAAAATGAATATTATATTAAACCAATGAATTGTCCATTCCATATTTTAATTTACAAAAATAAAACTAGGTCTTACCGCGATTTACCTTTAAGGTGGGCCGAACTCGGCACAGTTTATAGATACGAAAAAACCGGAGTATTGCATGGATTATTGCGTGTTCGAGGATTTACACAAGATGATGCCCATCTAATTTGCACTCCCGAACAAATGCCCGATGAAATTGAAAAGGTTTTAAATTTTTCACTTTATATTTTACGCAGTTTTGGATTTAATGATTTTCATGTTTATCTCGCAACCAAACCAAAAGATGCTATCGGAGACAAAAAAAAATGGGACGATGCAAAAAAAGCACTTGAAAATGCAATCAAAAAATCAAAGCTTTCTTATGATGTTGATGAAGGGGGCGGTGCTTTTTATGGTCCTAAAATCGATATCAAAATAAAAGACGCGCTTGGAAGAGAATGGCAATGCACTACAATTCAATTTGATTTTAATATGCCGGAACGATTTAAAATGGAATATGTGGGAATTGATGGCAAACCGCATCAACCATACATGATACATCGCGCATTAATGGGTTCGTTAGAAAGATTTTTTGGAACAGTTATAGAACATTACGCTGGAGCATTTCCGTTTTGGCTATCGCCTATTCAAATCAGAATTTTAACTGTTGGAGAAAAACATATAAAATTTGCCCAACAGACCAAAAATAAATTTACGGAAAACGGATTCCGCGTTGAGGTTGATGATTCTGATGATACTATTGGCAAAAAAATTCGCGAAGCAGAAATGCAAAAAATCCCCTACATTATTGTTGTCGGCGACAAAGAAATGAATTCAAATAATTTGGCAATCCGAACCCGTGGCAAAAAAGATATTGAAGAAATTGATATTGATAAGTTTATTGAAAAAATCAAACAAGAATTAATTCCATAGTAGAGTACTATGCACTCACTACAGGACAAAAATAAAACATAATCAATGAAGAAATATTTTATACAAATATTCGGATGCCAAATGAACATAAGCGATTCCGAAAGAATCGCTTTATTTTTAGAACAACAAGGATATGAACCTATAAAGAAAACTGATTTATCCGCCGAAACTTTAGCGAAGGCGGATTTAATTGTAACTGTCGCCTGCTCCGTAAGACAATCGGCGATAGATCGAATTTTCGGCATGCAGCCCAAGATCCATAAGCTCAAAATTCTAAATCCTAAACTCAAAATAGTTTTAACCGGATGTATATTAAAATCCGATAAACTAAAATTCGAAAAAATATTTGACGAAGTTTCAACTATTCAAAATTTTTTTCGATCTACACTTTTTCACGATCGTAAAAAAAAGTACATAAAAAATTATTTAGAATTGCAACCAAAATACTCCGACCCTGCCAACAAAGAAACCAACAAAAAATCCGCCCTTATACCAATTATGACCGGATGCAATAATTTCTGCACTTATTGTGCTGTCCCCCACACGCGCGGAAGAGAAATTTCTAGACCAGCAAAAAACATAATAAGAGAGATTAAAAGTTTAATTGAAAAAGGATATAAGGAAATTGTACTTCTTGGCCAAAACGTTAATTCCTACAAATCAAAATCAATCACCTTCCCGATTTTATTAAAGATGATTATTGACATCCCCGGCAACTTTACAATCAAATTTCTCACCAGTCATCCTAAAGATTTTTCCAATAAATTAATTGATGTTATTGCAAAATCGCCAAAAATCAGCAAAGAAATTCATCTACCCGTACAAAGCGGTGATAATGAAATTCTCAGAAAAATGAACCGTAATTATACGCGCGAACATTATTTAAAACTCATAAACAAAATTAAAGCCAAAATTCCCGAAGCAAAATTTACCACCGATATAATTGTCGGCTTTCCCGGAGAAACAAAAAAACAATTCGAAAATACAATCAAATTATTTAAAAAAGTTAATTTCAATTTGGCCTATATTAATAAATATTCAACCCGTCCGGGTACGGTTGCGGCAAAATTTAAAGACAATATATCATGGAACGAAAAAGTCAGACGTTGGAATGTTTTGAACAAAATTGCAAACACGTCTAAAACTAAAAACAAGATTATCGTAATTTTAGGTCCAACCGCCAGTGGAAAAAGTGATTTGGCAGTAAAAATTGCTCAAAAATTCAACGGAGAAATAATCTCTGCTGACTCAAGACAGGTTTACAAAGGAATGGATATCGGAACGGGTAAAATTACGCAAAAAGAAATGCAAAATACCCCCCACTACATGATAGATATTGTTAATCCTAAAAAACAATTCAGTGTCGGAGAATATAAAAGAAAAGCGGAAAAAATAATCCAACAGATTATAAAAAATAAAAAAACTCCGATTATCTGCGGAGGAACCGGATTTTATATTCAAGCATTAACAAACAATATCCCTATACCCAAAGTAAAACCGGACTGGAAACTAAGAAATAAATTAGAAAAGAAAACCAATAAAGAATTATTTATTCAACTTAAAAAATTGGATCCCGAAAGAGCAAAAAATATTGATGCCAAAAATAAACGCAGATTAATCAGAGCAATTGAAATCGTACTTAAAACCGGTAAACCCGTACCTAATTATTTCGCCCAAAACAGATTCGCCTTAAATAAAAACGTTTTGTATCTTGGCATAAAAAAATCAATTCCAGAATTAAAAAAATTAATTTATAAACGTTTAATCAAAAGAATTAATATAGGAATGATCGAAGAAATAAAAAAACTCCATAACCAAGGAGTAAGCTGGAAACGATTAGACGATTTTGGATTAGAATACCGTTATGTAGCGCGTTATTTACAAGAAATTTTAACCAAAGAACAAATGATTGAACAATTAAAACGACAAATTATCAATTTTGCTAAACGCCAAATGACTTGGTTCAACAAATATCCGGGAAATAAAATCCACTGGATAAATACTCTCGCAGAAGCAAACAAATTGATAAAACAATTTTTAAACAATTAATTTGATTTTTTAGATTTCGGGGTGTTTTTAAATTGTTCTGGTTTTAATCCTAATATTTCTGCTGCTTCTTTTTTCTTTTTTTCCCACTCTTCGTCAGATAAACTAAATGCTTTTTCCAATAATTCCACCGCTTCTTCGCTTTCATTCCTTTCAGCTGCACGTAATATTCTTTCAGCAATATCTTCTTGTTCCCTTTTTATCTTTTCAAATTTTTCCATATATATTTATTTTAATTTTTTAATAATTATTTCTCTTGCTATGTTTGGATTGGCTTTGCCTTTTGACTCGCGCATTGCAAGACCAATTAGAAACTGTAAAGCAGTTTCTTTGCCTTTTTTATAATCCTCAACTGGCTGAGGATTATTTTTTATTATTTTATCAATAATTTCACTTAATTCTCCCTCGTCGCTTACCTGCTTTAAATTTTTAGATTCAACAATCTGCGATGGATCTGCACCAGTTTTAAACATTTCTTTTAAAACTTCTTGTGCTCCACTAGAAGAAATATCACCAATAAAGGTTATATAAATCAATTCCGCAAAATTTTCCGCTGTTATATTAATTTCTTCAGTTTTTGATATAAATTTAGGAAACTCAGTAATAATATAATTTGCACTTAATTTAATTAATGGATTAATATCTGTTTTAATCTTTCCGCTTTCCAACCATGCTTTTAATTCGCTAACAGCACCTTCAAAAAAATCCGCCAAATATTTAAAATTCACCAAAACTTCAACACTTTTTTCTGGTAATTTATATTCTTCAATAAATCTTTTTTTCTTGGTAAAAGGCAGTTCGGGAATTTCTGTTTGCAGTTCTTTAATTAAATTCTTGCTAATTTCTAACGGTGGTAAGTCGGGTTCTGAAAAATATCTATAATCATCAGAAGTTTCTTTAATTCTCTGAGAAAAAGTTTCTTGTTTGCTATCATCCCATCCGCGAGTTTCATGAATAACTTTCCCATCTTCTTCTAAAATCGCTTGCTGTCTGATTATCTCATATTCAATCGCTTTTTCAACCACTCTAAAAGAATTAAGATTTTTAACTTCAACTTTTGTACCCATATTTAAAGAAATATTCGCCTCCACCCTCATCTGCCCCTTTTCCATATCCGCATCAGAAATTCCTAAATACTTAAAAATTAATTGTAAATCCTGCGCGAATTTTTTTGCCTGTCCGGCGTTGCGAATGTCCGGCTCGGTAACCAACTCCATCAATGGCACACCAGCACGATTATAATCCACCAAAGAATAATCCCCTTTATCATGAATTGATTTACCAACATCTTCTTCCAAGTGAATTCTCCTAATTCTAATATTATCTAATTTCCCTTCATAGCATAATGGTGATTCAAATTGTGTAATCTGATATCCCTTTGGCAAATCAGGATAAAAATAGTTTTTTCTTTCAAACCAAGTATGCTCGGCAATTTTGCAATTTAAAGCAAGTCCGGCTTTAATAACGCTGTATATTGCTTTTTCATTAATTACCGGCATAGATCCGGGTTGCGCAGTACAAACCGAACAAATATTAATATTCGGCTTCCCAACCTCTGTCGGGATCCCGACCACGGTCGGGACCAAAGGATCATTCAAACAAGCACAAAACATTTTTGTTTTGGTCTTCAATTCCACATGTATTTCTAATCCAATTGTCGGTTCGTATTTATTCGCCATATTTTAATCTTACCATTTCAAAATTATAAAAAAAAGACCTCGCCTATGCGAGGTCGAACCTTCAAGAGCCGTATTGTTCCTTATCATTAATAATATCGTTATACGTCCATTCTTCTTGCCATGTAGCAACAGAAAAAACCCGAATAGATTTATTTTTCATAGAACAAAAAACATTCCGAATGCCAGCATTAACAATCATTCTTTTGCAGAAAAAACACGGGAAAGCGTTTATCAAAGATTCATCTGCGTTACTGCCCCAAATATACATATTTCCGCCCAAAAAACTTACACCAGCACGCCCGGCATTAATAATGGCATTTGCTTCAGCGTGAACACTGCGACACAATTCATAGCGTTGTCCGGAGGGAATCCTTAATTTATTTCTTAAGCATGACTTGCGATCAGGACACGCCCTGGTCTTTCTTGGAGCACCAACATAACCCGTTGAAACAATTTGATCATCACGAACAATTACTGCGCCAATTTTTCTGCGCAAACACGTACTTCCCTTAGCAACCTCTTTAGCAATCCCCATATAATATTCGTCTTTTGAAATTCTATTTATGTTGCATTTCACAACACACCTCCTTAATTTAAAATCTCACTTTATCAGTGAGATTTTATGATAGCAAATTAAATTAATAACATCAAGATCTTTCTTTCAAATAATCCATAACCGCCAAGACTGCTTTCGATCCTTCTCCGCAAGCAATAACAATTTGTTCATACTTTATATCTGTAATATCTCCCGCTGCAAACAATCCCGGTGTCTTGGTATTATTATCTTTATCAATTACGATTTCGCCAATTTTATTTAATTCAACTAATTTAGCGGTAAACCCTGCTTTTGCTTCCATGCCCACAGAAATAAATACTCCGTCAATTTTTATTTCTGTGTCTTCTCCTGTTTTTCTATCCTCATAAATTAAACTTTCCACAAATTTTGTCCCTTTAATTTCTTTAACTGAAACATTGGTAACAAATTCTACAATTCCGCTTTGCGCTAATTTATCTTTGCTAATCGCATCGCCTTTCATTTCTTCAAAAAATTCCAAAATATAAACCTTTTTGGCATATTTAATTACATCTAACGCTACATTAAATCCAGAATTTCCTCCACCAATAACCGCCACATTTTTATCTTTAAATATCGGCGCATCACAAGTAGAACAAACACTCACACCTCTCCCTCTAAACTCTTCTTCTCCGGAAATATTTAATGTTCGCGGAATTTTACCAGTAGCAATTATGACTGATTTTCCTTCATATGTCTGTTCTCCATCATTAAGAATAAAATTATCTCCTTTTTTATCTAAATCAATTATTTCTTTATTTTCCTTAATTTCTATTTCAAATTCCTTCAAGTGTTCAGTCATATTTTTCATTAAATCCATTCCAGAAATTTTTTTAGTCCCAGGCCAATTTTCAATATCGATTGCTTTAGTAATCTGTCCACCCCACTCTTTGGTAATTAAAAGTGTTTTTATTTTTTTTCTTGCAGCATAAATTCCGGCTGTAATTCCAGCCGGTCCTCCGCCAATAATTATTAAATCGTATAGCATAATTTCTAATTTCTAATTATTCTAATTTCTAATCAAATCCCAATTCCCAATAACCAATTTAGGTTAATTAGGTTAATTAAAATAATTAGGTTAATTTAAATTCAAAAGTTGGTTTATCCTCTCCTGGTTGAATCCTACTATAATCTCGCCATTAATATCCGCAACCGGAACTCCGTATTGCCCAGAACGTTCAATCATTTCTTTTTGCGCCTCTAAGTTCCGCGACACATCAATGTCTTCAAATTCAATATTACGTTCTTTTAAATACCCTTTAAGTGCAACACAATACGGACAAGCGGGCGTTGAAAAAATACGCACTTTTAATTTTGTTTTTTCCATAATTTATAATTTTATACTTTCTTTAATTTTATTCATCAAATCTTCGATCATTTTTTCAAGTCGTTGTTTCATTTCTTCCTTACCCTTTTCCACAGCTTTTTGAATTGCTTTGTTTAAAATATCTTTTGCCTTATTCAAATATGTTTCATAAATATTTTTTAATTTTTCCGCTATCGCCGGTTTTCCGTCAACAACCATTTTTTCTGCTTGTTTAGCTTTTTCTTCCGCATATAATTGGTATTTTTCCGCTCTTTTTGCGGCATCAAAAGTAAAAAACAAAACTATTTTCTCCCACCAGATTTTCAAAAAATACAGTTTACTATCTGGCTTAATATTATCGGAAAAAGAAGCAAAAACATGATTTGTCCCGATTATAAATCCCAATAAAACTATGAAAACAATAATTTTTTTCATATTTTAATTAGATTATTTTTAATTTAATTTTTATTCACAGCTACCATTGGCCGCGTTTATTTCCGAATTTAACGACTGAGAACATTCTTCGGGCTCAATTTTAAAACCAGCACAAAGTCCTGTTTTATATCCATTAGCAGTTCTGTCTCCAAAGAATTCTTTTTCGTTGATCAATAATGTTGGCGAGCCTTGAATGTTATATTTTTCATTTAACGCTACTTCATTTTTCAATAATGTTGTTGCTTCGTCTTTTTGACAAGTTTTAATTTGTGTAATATCTACACCTGTTGTTTTCGCGATATTTTCCCAACATACATCGACATTAGCTAAACCGCACCCATTATTAACTCCTGACACAAAATCCCAAACCTTGTCCGGTTGATATTTTTGCACACATAATTCCCTAACATTTTGATTTAATTCTTGAATTCCATGCATTGAACAATATTTGCTTTCTTTGTCCAAACAATAATCTGAACCACCTCCATTATAATTGCTATAAATCACATAATGAAGTTGGACGTCTGTTTTATTGCCGAATAATTTAATTACTGGCATCATTGCTTCTTCGGCTTGATTTCCATACGGACAAAAACTCATAACAAATAACATCGCAGTCGATTTTTCTTGTTTAGGAATGTCTTTGGTCGTTTGTTGATTTTTTTCTTCTTCAGATTGAACTTCTACGCCGTATGGAAAAACGATTTTCCCATCTTTGGTAATATAACTGGTGTATTCTTGACCCTGAATTTCAATTTTAACCACATACACACCATTAGCTTTGACAATTTCTTTAAACGTTGCAGCCGTTTGCCCCTGAAGAACGGTATCATTAATAATGTTCATTGCAATTTCTTTGGCTTTATTTTTTGAAACTACATTTGTTTTTAAATAATAAAGACCGGCCGCAATCCCCAATAAAATAATAACGACTATTATCGGCAATATAACTTTTTTAACTTTATCCATAAAATATTTTTACTTATTTTTTCCACCCGCCTAACAATAATTAGGCATTGAGCAGATTTTTATTAATTGCATCTTTTAATGCCTCGGTAACTAATTGTGCACAATGAATTTTAAGTGGTGGCAATGTTCCTAATCTATTTGAAACATCCTGAAACCCTATTTTAAGCGCTTCTTCCATTGTTTTACCTTTTGCTATCTTGCAAATCATATCTGAAGAAGCAATAGCTGATGCACAACCAAGTGTTTCAAATTTAATATCTGTTATTGTTTTATTTTTAGGATTTATTTTTAGATATAATGTTAATAAATCTCCACAACGTGGATTACCCGCCTTGCCAATAACATCAGCATCTTTTATTTTACCAAAAAATTTCGGATTGGTAAAATGTTCCATTATCTTTTTATTATAAATGCTCATATAAAATTTCTAATTATTCTAATTTCTAATCAAATCCCAATTACTTAATAACCAAGCGTTTTAGACCAATTAGATTAATTAAAATAATTGGGTTAATTATCTCCCCGATATTCTCCTAAGCTTCTCGATAACCTTCGGCAAAATTTTAATAAACAAATCTATCTCCTTTATTGTTGTATATTTACCCAAACTAATTCTTAGACTTGAATGCGCATTCAGATCTGTAAGCCCCATAGCGATCAAAACATGTGATGGCATCAATGCTGTTGATGTACAGGCAGAGCCAGTGGAAACCGCAAAACCTGCCTCATCAAGCGTAATCACCAAACTTTCTCCCTCTACTCCTAAAAAACTAAAATTAACAATATTCGGTAATTGATCATCGGTCTTTAAAGGTCCATTAATCTTACTGCCCCGAACATTAGTTAATATGCCTTTAATTAATTTTTCTTTTAATTTCAACATACTTAATGTATTTGTTTTAGTATGTTTGATTTGTGAAATTGCTGCGCCCATTCCGACGATTCCTGCTACATTTTCTGTGCCTGCCCGCAATCCCCATTCATGGCTTCCGCCAAGAATTATTGGCATTATTGGAATACCTTCTTTTACGTATAAAATACCAACTCCTTTTGGTCCGTAAATTTTATGCCCGGATAAAGTCAATAAATGCACACCCAAACTATTCACATCTAAGTCTAGCCAATTCGCCGCCTGCACTGCGTCAGTATGAAAATAAATCGGATGTTGTTCAATTTTATTTATTTCAGAAATTATTTTTCCAATTTTTTTAATCGGTTGGATTGAACCAACTTCGTTATTCGCATACATAATTGAAATCAAATCTGTTTCCGGAGTAATTTCCGCTCTTAAATCATCTATGTTAATAATCCCATCTGTTCCAACCGGCAAATAAACAACTTTTACACCTTCTTTTTCTAAGTCCTTAAACACTTCTAAAACCGCCTTATGTTCTATTTTTGTAGTAATCACCTGTATTTTTTCTCCTGCCTGTTTTTTGCGCCTAATCGCTTTAATCACTCCTCTAATCGCCAAATTATTACTTTCCGAAGCAGAACCCGTAAAAACAATCTCCGTGGGCTTACAATTTAAAAATTTTGCCATCTTTGTTCTTGTCTCATCAATCGCTTCACTTGCTTCCTGACCAAATTTATGTATTGATGATGCATTACCAAATTTATTTTCTAAATATGGCATCATTTTCTTTAAAACTGATTTATCTAACGGAGTTGTAGCCGCAAAATCAAGATAAATTTTCTTTTTCATAAAATTATATTACCAAAAAGCATAAGCCTGTGCAAATCAAAACAATAGCAATAATTTTCTGAATCAGAAATTTTTTACTAAATTGTTCTTTAATGCTTGGTATTTTTTTAAATAATAATATTGCCAAAATTAATATAAATAAATATTGAAGTCCCTGTAAAGCATTAACAATAGAAACATTCCCCAGATATACCGCTCCGTAAATAAACAAACTTCCTGCCGCATTTAATATTCGACTTAATATAAAAAACCTTGTTGTTTGTGGTTTTGATTCTTTGGTTTCAGAAAAAATCACTTTTCTGTTTTTTTTCGACAATAACAATGTTAAAGCAATAATTGCTACGCCAACTCTAACCCAAATTAATCCACTAAGAAAATTTGTACCTAAAAATAAATATTTAGTCACCACCCAAAACAATGCAAAAAACAAACCGGAAAAAATTGCCATCCACCAAATTCTTTTTTCTAATTTTTCGCCTTTTTTAAAACCAATAATTAAGCTTCCTAAAACCAATAAAATAAAAGCTACTATTTGATTATCGGTTAAAGATTCTTTTATGATTAATGAACTAAAAATTAAAATAAAAATCGAAGTAAGCGCACCAACATACGGAACCATTCTGGAAACTTCGCTTTTATCACTATCTAATACTTTATAAAAAAATATGAATGCCAAAACCTGAAAAACTCCAGCAATCAAACTCCAAAAAACTTCTCCGCTATTTGGCATAATAAATCCAAATGGAACTAAAATTAAAACCCCCGCCCCCATTACTCCAACATAAAAAGCATAAGTAATCGGATTGGTCTTGGGTCTAGATAAAATATATTTATCTAAAATAAAAACCATTCCATAAAAAAAATGTGCTATAACTAAAAATAAAATCCAAATCATAATATATTTATTGTGTTATTTTTACAAATTTCCGCATAGACTTTACTGCTTGGCCGTGGAATACGTTTTAAATTATTGTTGTAATTTATTTCAATTAATCCGAATCTCGGCCAAAATCTTTTATCCCATTCAAAATTATCGAGCAAAGACCAATAGAAATATCCTTTAATATCCACACCACCCTCTATTGCTTTATGGATCCATTTTGAATGATCAATAATAAATTTTGCACGTTTTTCGTCTTTAGCATCCGCTAAACCATTTTCTGTAATATAAATCGGTTTATTATATTTTTTTAAATCCATTAGAACGTGGTAAATTCCTTCAGGAATAATCCGCCAGCCCATATCTGTAAGTTGATTATTTTTTGTATTTTGTCTAACCTTTAAATGATTTACTGCAGAAAGCAAACTGTGTGTAAAATAATGATTTAATCCAATAAAATCATAATTATTTTCAATTTTCTTTAAAAACCAATGATTATAAACATAATCGCCAAAAACCTTAATAATCCCCTTAAACCAAGTGTTATTTGTAGCCAAACCTACCTGTAAATCTGGGGCAATTTTTTTTATGGCTTCAAAAGACAGTTTATGCGCTTTAACTAATTGTTTTGCGACTTTAATTGTTTTAAAAAAATTTTTCACAAATGGAGGCCAAACGCCCTGCAAATAACAACTAGGCGCATAAATATTCGGCTCGTTTAAAGTAATCCAAAATCTAACTAAATCTTTGTATTCTGAAACAATTTTTTCTGTAAATCTCGCAAAATACTCCGGCGCTTTGGGATCCAGCCAGCCTCCTTGTTCTGCAAACCACACCGGCAAAGTCCAATGATATAGGGTCACAAATGGCTCTAATCCGCGCTGTTTTAATGCCAAAATCACTCTTCTATAATGTTCAATTTCGTTTTGATTAAACTTCCCCTCTTCAGGTTCAATTCGAGCCCACTCGATTGAAAATCTGTGGGCGTTATTATTCATTGATTTTGCCAAATCAAAATCTTCTTCAAATCTATTATAATGGTCGCAAGCAATTCCGGCATCGTAATGGGGTCCCGCTTCCGACCAATCATTTTTAATCCCACCCTCAATCTGATAAGCCGATGTCGCTGTACCCCAATAAAATTTATCAGGAAATTTTAACATTATTGAATAATTAAAATATTATTATAGTTTTCTGTTAAAATTTTATCAATCTTTTTATTTTTTAGATTTAAACGAATTAAATCAAACATATTTATTTCTTCGGTCTCTGCTTTTTCTAAAAAATATAAATAATTATTTGATTCATCAATCGCTATTTCGTTTATATAACTTCCAGAATATATTTCTGTATCTATTTCTTTATATAAATCAACCAAATGAATTGTTTCTTTGATTTGATTATTGATTATTTCTTGTTCGGTATAAATAAAACCCTTCTCGCTTTCTATCCAAATTTTATCACTAATTCTATCTGTGGTTAAGATTGGTCTAAATTCTTTATTTCCAAAATCTCCGAGATAAAGTTCTGTAATTTCTTTACCGTTTTTCATACTATAAATTTCATAAAGAAAAAAATTACCAGTAGACGAAAAAAGTATATTTTGACAATTAATTAATCCGCTATCACATCCTTGAGGAATAACATAATCAACTTTTTTGTTTGAAATATTTATTCTACCAAGGCTTTTTATGTTAACACCGGAAACCCCCTGAAAATAAATATAATTTCCGGTCCAATTTTTCAATAAAACAACACCATCATCAAGAATAACTAATAATTTGGCGTTCTCTCCATCAGCGCGACTTGTCCAAACCTCTCTTTTGATATTGTTTTCTTGAATTTCTTCAAATGTTGATTCTTTTATCTCTTTAATCCAAGCAATGCTATTGCTATCAGAAGAAAATACTATTCTTGACGCATCAATCGGCTGATTTATTTTCTTTTCTGTTCCGGTTTTTAAATTAACTAAAAACGGTTCATAAAAAATTCTGTTTGCGATCATATTATTTCCTAAATTTTGAACTGTTTCTTCTTTTGTTTTTTTAAGATAAACCATTTGACGATTATCAGGCGAAATAAATGTATAACGAGGTGGTTTGTATTTGCTTAAATCAACTTCTTGTGCGTCAACAGTTAAAATTTTTTCTCCCTCGCCTTTTCCATTTAAAAGAATCAAATTTGCCTTATTTTTATCCAATCGATAATAAAAAACCCCTTCGCCCAGCTTAGGCGATAAGAGTTTCCAAGCAAAAATACCGATAATAATACCGGCCAGAATTGCTATTAAAATAAAGAAAGTTATACGCTTCCTCTCCATAAAATTATTTTAGCACGGGTTTATTTTAAAGGCAAATATTTATCCACATCTTAAAAAACGTCTAGCGACAAAAGGGCTCCCGCGCTGGGAGCCCTTACTATTTTTACAATATACTATATTTTACTTCCATTTAATCAGGAAGTAATTTTTTTTGCCTCTGCGCACAACCATACATTTTTTAAATTCAAAAGTAGAAATGGCGCGGTTCTCAATGTCTTCTTTTGCTTGTCTTTTAGACTCGCAAATTTTAGCATCAACCAATAAATTTATCATATCTATCGGCTCTTTTTTCTCTGTTTCAAAACACGACATATCTTGAAAAACATTCTCAATATCTTTTTCTGATAATTTTTTAATATCTCCACCAAATAAAGCATTGGTAATCTCCTCTGCTTTTTT
>JAKJED010000030.1 GCA_022705575.1 Patescibacteria group bacterium | reverse complement strand
ACAACTAATTCAAGATAAACAATGAATTAGTTGACTTAAGGGAGGAGTGCGAGAGTGGTTGAATCGGGCGCTCTCGAAAAGCGCTATGCCTATATGGCATCAAGGGTTCGAATCCCTTCTCCTCCGCTAATTATCACTTTTTGTGAAATCGTAAGGAATTGCCTCGGCGCAAAGCGCCTCGACATGGTTTTTTTCCGCAATTTTGAAGGCATTTTTGAAATCCAAAAACAAAGTGCGGTCGGCAATGCGGAAGTTCGAACATTCTTTGAGTAAAACTCTGAATAATTACGCGCTTCGCGCGCAAAACCGAAACGCTGGGGCGGGCAAAAAGAAGGGGAGTGGGGGAAAAGGAATTTTTGCCTGCTCTCGCTTTCCGCCGCCGAATTTCGTATTTTGCTTTGCAAAATGCACCGCCAAAAGAAATGTTGCCCTTGACCCACCCTGCCCATTCGCGGGCAACAATAAGGAACTCTCTAAAATTTCATTTACAATTTTATAAAAATTAGTTATCATATAGTATCAAGCAAGAATGCTTTATATTATATTCTATATACTATAATGTTATACAATTAAAAAGATATGCCAAACAATAAAATTATGAAAAATTTAAAGAAACTTCGGGACAAAAAGGGCTATTCCCTCGAAAGAGTAGCTCGCCTTGCCGATTTATCCCTTAATACTATTGTTAAGGTGGAAAGCGGGATTAATCAAAATCCAACAATAGAAACATTAACAAAGATCGCCAAGGCGTTAGAAGTCGGCGTTGACGATTTAATAAAATAAAAAAATATGAATAATTTACAAAAAAATTTCTTGCAGGCATTAACTAAAACTTTTAAGGCTTATAATGAATTTGGCGCAAGAAGTAATAAAAAATTGACACCAATCCATAGTTGGATTTCCAAAACAATAAATGATCTTCTTAATGGTGAATTTGATGTTAATTCTTTAGGTAATGGTGGCGAACGCACATTAGACGGAAAATATTATCCAAAAAATTTAGACATTACTGTTTCTAAAAAAGAAAAAATACTTAGCACTGTGAGTTTTAAATTCGTCACATCAAACTATAAACAAAATGGAAATAACTATTTTGAAAATCTTTTAGGTGAGACTGCAAACATCAGAAGAGTAAATGTGGGTTTTGCGCATTTGCTTGTTTTGAGAGCTTATACGCCATATTACGACAAGAACAAGGGAAATCTGCGTGGAGAACAAACAAAAATAGAGGTGCTTAATGAACACGATTTAGCAAAATACATCAAATTATTTATTGATCAAGATTTTCCACATAAACCAGATGTTTTAGGGATTGTTGTGATTGATGTTGATAAGTATAATAATTGTATTTTTGCTGATTTAAATAAACTTGGTCTTTCTGAGGAAACCCAAAAAATATTACTCGGCGAACTTTCATTAGAAAAATTTATCGACAGGTTTGTTGCACTTTGTCGTTTGAAAGCCTAAGTATGGAGGATAAAAAGAAAAAACTCGGTCAAGTATTCACACCCGATTGGATTGTTGACTTAATTCTAGACAAAATTGATTACAAGGGCTTTCAAATACTTGATAAATATGTTTTTGAGCCAGGTTGTGGTAATGGCAATTTTTTAGTTTCTATTGTTGATAGATTTATAGAAACTGCGAAGAAAAAACAATATACACAATCAAAAATAAAAAACGGACTAGAAAAATATATTTACGGAGTTGAAGTTGATAAAGAAGTATATTTATTTTGTATACAACGATTAAATGAAATAGCGGAAAAGCATAATCTAAAAAATATTAAATGGAACATTTATAATATTGATATTCTTGATTTAGAAATTAAAAAATTGCCAAAGTTTGATTTCGTTATAGGGAATCCACCCTATGTTCGTATTCATAATTTAGATAAAAATAGACTTTCAGAAATAAAATCAAGGTTTCATTTTTGTAAAAACGGTATAATTGATCTTTTTCTTGTGTTTTTTGAAATTGGGATAATGTCATTAAAACAAGATGGAGGAAAACTGGGTTTTATTACACCAAACAGTTTTATTCATAATTCGACCTATGTTGATTTTAGAAAATATTTAGTCGAACATAATTTAATAAAAGATTTAATAAATTTTAAAGAAAACTCCATTTTTGATGACGCTTCAACCTATAACGCAATTACGATTTTGGACACAATGCATGGAAGTAAATTTATTAATTATTACGAATATGTCAATAATAAGATTTCGCTCATAAGTAAAATTGACCTAGAAAAACAAGATTTAAAAAAATGGAATTTTACTAACACGCAAAACGCTGAATTCCTAGAAAGAATCAAAAACGGAAAACATAAAATTTCTGATTTTGCTGTCGTGCAATATGGTTTCGCTACCCTACTTGATAAGGCTTATCTTATTAAGGACGATACGCTTTTTTCATTCTCAAATGAAGAAAAAGATGTTATTTATCCCGTGGTAAAAGCGTCCCGATATGATGGAGGAATAATTACTGATAAAATCATTTATCCATATTTCAAAAAAGATAAATCATGGATACCAATACCAGAGGAAGAATTTAAAAATAAATTTCCAAAAACTTATGATTATTTATTAAGGAATAAAGAAGCACTGAAAAAACGCAGTTGTGATAAAAGTGTAAAATTTTGGTATGAATATGGAAGAAGTCAGGGAATACAAACGATCCATAATGAAAAATTAGTAATAAGTCCGATTTTTAAAAATAAAATAAAAGTTTTCAAGGTTGATAAAAAAACAATGGTTTATTCTGGAATCTATTTATTTATGAAAGAAAATTCAAAGTATACTATTAATGACATAAAAAAAATTATTGAAAGCGAAGATTTTATAAAATATGCTCGCATTTTAGGAAAAGATATGCGAGGAGGGTATAAAAATATAAACACGAAAGCAATAAAGGATTTCGCAATTAACAGATAAAGTTTTATAATAATTAAGGCGGTACGCCAGTTTCACTGGCACGAAATTCGGCGGCGGAAAGTGAGAGCAGGCAAAAATTCCTTTTCCCCCACTCCCCTTCTTTTTGCCCGCCAAACCGAGCGAAGCTCGGGGGTTCCGCTAAAAGCGGAACGAAAAACTTGAAATCGTCCTTTTCGCTTCCGCTTCAAGGCGAGGCTGGCGGATGGGATGTCGGTCTTTGCCCTTCCGTCCGCCGAGCTAATCGCGCGCAAAATCAGTTCGGATTTTTTTAAATACACACCGCTAGGTGTGCACGAATAGAGGCCAGAGTCTACGTTTTTGCTTTATTTAGTGGCAATTTTGTCGGTTCTAACGCTAAGTATTTCTTTTCCAGTGCAGAATCTTTTGTATCGGCACAAACCATTCGTTGGACTTGATCACTAGCTCTCCATCTTTAATTTTAGGGCTTTGGCTTAATGCAAGAAGAATTTTTTCTTCAGTTCTGACCCTGTTTTGCCCATTTCGGTAGCCTTAGGCAATTCGGCTCGTGCATAAGCGGCAAAACTGAATGTCCTTTTGGTTAATTCCAACCAGCGTTCAGCCCTGGCCTCAGCCTCCCTTAGCTTATTGTTTAATTGAGCGATTTTTGCGATGTGCCTTTGCTATATGCTTTTTCTCTGAGATCTCTGTGTGATAGTACTTTTCATGAAGCATCTGATATTTTTTAATCCCTCAAAGATATCTAGGAGTTCTAATTAGGTATTTGCATTTTTCAAATCTATGTCGAATCCGCCGAGTTCAAATTCAAAAAATTTGTTCTCTGGATTGAGAGCATGTCAGTTCTGAATAACGTCCAATACTTGTTTAATTTTTAGCAGTGTTTCTGGTGAAGTTCCAGCCTCTTTGATTATAGTAATTGTAATTTATGTCTTTATTTTGGTAGATTTTTGGGTTTTCAGCAATAATGAATGACCGCAAACTTTAATAGATTTTTCAATTATTAACTGCTATAATAAAATTAAATAAGTAATTATATGAGGGGGTAATATTTATGGAATCATACAAATACAAATTTGGGTTATTTCATGGTCGATTTCAACACATTCAACTTGGCCATCAGAAAGTCATCGATAAAATGCTTTCTGAGTGCGAAGAAGCAATTTTGCTTGTTGGTGAATGCCAATCGTATGGCAGCAAAAGAAATCCTTTCAACGTTCTGGATAGGATAGATTTGATAAAAAGAATCTATGGCGATAATCAACGATTGAAAATTGGGTTTTTCCCAGACCTGCATGGTATTCCTAAGACCGAGGAGGAATATCGCGAATGGGGTAATTGGATAGTTTCTTTCTGTCAATTTTATACTGGGAAAACTCCCGATGTTGTCTATGGTGGAAGCGAGACAAAATTAGAGTGGTTGTATAGAAATTATGATATGAAGTTTGAAAAAGTTGAACGCGACGGCATTAGTGCCACTCAGTTACGTGATTATCTTTTAAATGGAGATGAACCCGCTTGGCAAAAGGTAACTGATCCCAAGATTCATTCTCGTTTCTCATATTTGAGAAAGATCGTTAGCGAGGTCTGCAAAGATTGACATTTCGAACATTTTGTATTATTTTTGATAAACCTATCAGG
>JAKJED010000011.1 GCA_022705575.1 Patescibacteria group bacterium | reverse complement strand
GAATATTTAATTGATAAAGAAAACAAAGTTGAAGAAAGTTTTCAGGCATTATTATATCGCGTAGCAAGAAATTTGATTGCTGATTATTATAGAAAAAAGAGTTCACAAGATATTTTTATAGGAGATGATTTTCATATCTTTCTTAACGAAGAACCCGTAAAAGATGAAATTACTTCTAAAGAAATTGCAGATCAAATTCATAAAGCGATTACGCGTATAAAAGAAGAATATCAGGATGTGTTAATTTTATATTATATTGATGAACTTCCGGTATTGGAAATTGCTAAAATTTTGAATAAGTCCGCAGGGGCGGTGCGAGTACTTATTCATAGGGGATTAATATCTTTGAAAAAGCATTTGACAGATGAGGAATAAAAGTGTAATATAAGTGTAACAAAACGGGTTTTCATTCGTCATATATAGTAGAGCGATAAAACCAGAGCGAGTGGGAGGGGGATGCTTATGGATGAATTTATTGTAAAACAATTGAAAAATTTGAAGAAAGTTCGCCCATCATCTTCTTTGCTTAACAGTCAAAGGAGTTTTTTGCTATCTGAAATAGCGTATATGCAAAAAACATTTCAAACACCTCAAATATCTCAAACATTTCAAGTACCTCAAACAAAAAGGAAAACTATTTTCGGTTTTCCTGTTTTTAATATTTCAAGATTTTTAAAACCAGCTTTTGCGTTGGCAATGTTTCTTGTTGTTTTAACAAGTTCGTTGGGAACTGTTGGTGCGATTAGCGTGGCGCAAAATAGTTTGCCCGGAGATTTTTTATACGGTTTAAAAACCACATTTGAAGACACACAAATGACTTTTGCCGGAACTGAAGAAAGTAAGGTTAAGCTTTCTATGAAGTTTGCCGGACAAAGGGTTGATGAAATTGCGCAAATAGCGGGTAATCCGGAAAAGAAAAATAATGTTGAGCAAACAGTCAAAAATTTTACCGAACAACTTATTGTCGCGCAAAACGAAATGAATAAATTAAAAATCAGTAATTCTGAAAAAGCCGTTGAGATTGCGAAATTAGTCAACAAACAAACCATTACCTATAAAGAATCTTTGATTAAGACAAGTGAACAATTGGCTTATATGATGCCTGAAGAAAGAACAAAAATAGAAACAGAAATTGATCAAGCATTGGTTGAAGTTAATAAAGTTCAAGAAAAATCAGATAAAATTATAAACCCGATTGAAGAAACAAAAACAGAAATAATAAATGATATAATTGTTCCTGTTCAAGAAGAAAAAACAGAGTCCGATTCAATTACGGTTGAAGAAATAATCATTAAATAATTTTGTCATTCGTTGGCCATTTGTTTATACAATATGGCTACTTATGAAACTAAAGGTCGAAAAAAATAACAAATTAAAAAAAATAAAAATGAAAAAATTATTATCAATCGCGTTAGCTGTCTCAACAATTACATGGCTTGGTGCATCATTTGTGCCAGTTGCCCATGCGGCTGTTGTTGATGGCGACATTGTAAGCGCGACAACGACTTTTGCTGACGCTGATGGAAACACATACTATCCGTATGATGTTTTTATCGTTAAAATCGTTGGCTCAAAGACGTTTAAACGCTTAATCTTAAATCCGCAAGTATTTACCAGTTACGGACACTTGAAATGGAGCAATTTGAAAAAATTGTCAGCCGACACTGTTAAGGGTTATACAACATCTGCTTTGGTCAGACCAATTAATGAAGAGCCAGTTTATGTATTGGCGCCAAATGGAGATAGTGGAACAAAACAGTGGGTTGATGATTTAACCTGCTTTAATTCCAAGGGTTATGACTGGGATTCAGTCTATGTAATCAATGCTGTTGATGCTGGAAATTACAGCACCATTAGCAGTTTGTGCGGAACAACAACATCTGGAAACATGACACTTTCATTGGCGTCTGATACTCCAGTTGCTGCAACCCTTCCAATGACCGCACAAGGCGTTACCTTTGCCAAATACAGTTTGACCGGCACAGGAACATTAAATCAAATTGCATTCAAACGAGATGGAGCTGGTTCTGTCGAAGATTTTGACAATCTTTACATCTATAAAGATGGAGTTCGTTTAACAGCCGGCAGATCAATCACCACCTCAACAAGCAAAGTTACCTTTATTAATTTAGGAATTACTGCTCCTGCTACATTTGAATTAGTGGCAGATATCAGTGGAACAGCCGGTAATGTTAACTACTTTACTGTTGAATCTGTTTCAGATGTTGTAGTTAATGGAACTATTGGCGGTTCATTCCCAATAAAAGGTAATACAATGGGAATCAGCGGCACAGCTGCTGGAACATTAACAGTTGCTAAATCAGGCGCTGCTGCAAGAAATGTAACTATTGGCGCATTGCAACAAGAAATCAGCCAATTTAAAGTTACCACTGCCACTGAAGGAGCTAATATTTCAAGAATTCAGCTTTTCAATGGTGGAACAGCAGATAATGCTTTAGTAACCAATCTTAAACTTAAAGACCAAACTGGAACAGTTGTAGCAACTGCTTCAAATATTGGTTCAAATGGCTATGTCTCCTTTGTTTTCAACGCACCTTACTATATTGCAAAAGGTGAAAGTGAGATATTTTATGTCTATGCTGATATCGGAGCGCAAAAACCAGACAGAACCATTATTCTTTATCAAGAATTAGCAACCGATATTTTGGCAAAAGGCACAACCTATGGTTATGGTATGACAGCTACGATTACAAATTTCACTTCAACATCTACTGCTGTTACTGTTACTTGTAAAGGTGGCGATTTAACTTTAGCCAAGGTTGGACCAAATGCTACAAGCATCGGCACAACAACATCTGATACTGTGTTTCTTGAATTTACAATGTCAGCAGCTGCTGATATTACAGTCAAGAGAACAGAATTAATTTATTGTCAAGATGCTGATGGCGATGGCACTTATGATGATGTTACAAGCGCAGGCGCTGGTCTTGAAGATATTAAGGTCAAAGAAAAAGATAGTGGAGTTATTGTTGCTGGTCCAAAAGATGGAACAGCATTTAATGACGGAACTCGCGCTAATTGTCCCGGTGGAAAAAAAGGCGCCTATGAAGATTTCACAGATACCATTGATTTAACTGCTGGTACAACTAAAACTTATCAAGTTACTGCTGATGTTAAAACAGCCAATGCTGCACACAGTTTAGCAAGTGGTTCAAAAATCAAGTTTATGCTTTACAGCTATGCTACTCTGGTTGGCGCTACAGGCAATGTAAATTATATGAAGTATGCTGGAACCAGTGATGCTGTTCCGGGCACTTCAATTGCTCCATCAGGAGATATTGCCGGAGACGAAATGACAATTGCCGCAGCAAGTTTAGCAATTTCATTAGCAGCAAGCCCATCAGGTAATGATGTTGCTGGAACTGAAAAGGTGTACATCAAGGGTCAATCAGGAGTTACTGCAGTCGGATTCGTCTTTACTGCTGGTTCAGCGTCTGATATAACAGTCAATTCAATTCAGTTGACTGGTTATACTACTGAAAATACTGGTGTAGCCCTTATTGCTGGAAAAGATACTAATTATGTTAAAGATACTGTTGGCACTGTCTATATCTATGATAAAGACACTGGCGCAATGGTACCGGGTTCGTCCGCAAAAGGATTTACCAGTGGGACTGATTATGAAAATGTTGATTTCACTGGTTTAAGTTGGGTAATTCCAGCTGGAACTTCAAAAACATTATTGGTAAAGAACGACATTTCATCAGCTGCACCTGCTAGCGCATCTACAGCAGATACATGGATTGGTTTTGACATTGTCACTGCCGCTTCCGATGTTTCAGCTGTTGATAAAGATGGCAATACTGTTGACGCAACAGGAAATGCTCAAAATCCATTAGCAGCTACTGTTAACTACGGTGTTGCTTCTTATGGTTCACTTGCAATTGACGGCGCTTCAGACACACCAGACAAAAGTTTGGTTGTGATGGGTACTGCCGATAATGAAATCAGCAAGTTCAAACTTACTGGTACAAGCGAAGCATGGTATCTTGAAACATTCTCGGTTGCTCTTAACGACGGTCAAGAATCAGGAGAACCAGATACAGCAAACAGAGATAACTTCTCGGCTGTTAAAATCAAATATCAGACCGAAGCTCAATGGGGAACAAGCGCTTGGACCTTTAGCGCTGGTCAAGGATTTGGTAGCACAGCAAGTTTAGCATTTAACTTTTCAGGAACTAACAGGATTTATGTTCCTAAAGATGATAATGCTTATGTAACTGTATTAGCCAGCATTGCTGATTACAATGGTGGTTCAGGCGCTAAATCTAAAGTTCCATTCAAGTTGCTTGATATTGACGGAAGCTCAAGCTCACTTAAAGCTTATGGCGCACAATCCGGAACATTATTAACATCATACACAACCAATAATTCTGCAAGCACGGATTACAATCTTCACTTTGTAACTCGTTCAAAACCGGTATTCGCTAAGGTTTCAAGCACTGCTTCAAACGAATTAGCAAGGTTTACCATTACAGCAGTTGGTTACGATGTTATATTTGATGGTATTTCGGGTAGTGCCGCAGAAGATCTAAAAGATATTGCTAGCGCAGCATTGAGATTTGATGTTATTGCATCAACCACTGACGATGCCAGCATTAATCTTTATCTGTATGATTGGAACGAAAATGTTGTCGCCTCTAGAGAAGGATTGGTAGCAGATGGTGATAACAATATTTTGGACGGAACAGTAACTAGTGTTTCTTTCATCTTTGAAGAAAAAGATGTTACTATTCCAGCCGGAACAACCAAAGAATTCCATGTTGACTTAGCTGCAGCAGATGCAAACACTGACTTCTTAAAGACAGATGAATTCATCTACTTGCAATTAAGAAATGATGATAATGTTGGTCTTGCTAATGCAGGAGACACTATCGCAACAGGTTCAATGGGATTCGGCGAAAGAGATATTGTTTGGCACGATGGCACTAATGAAGAAGGAATTTGCGTTGGCACTTATGCCGATTGCGGAGATCCTGAATTAAGATTCGGTATGCCATCTCTTATTAAGAACGTTGGTCCATTGCCAATCACCTTTACTGTCTTAAGAGGAACAGCGGCTCCGTAATCGTACTGATTTTGACCTGAGCTATTTATCCTTGTAAGATAGCGCTCAGGAACTCGAAAAGCGCTTCACTTCGGTGAGGCGCTTTTCATTTATTTATGATATAATATTATTATTAAAATTAATTCGGTTTCTAATTGAAAATTGAGTTATTGGAATTTTATTGAAAATTGAAAATTGGAAATTGGAAATTATGAGAAAATTATTGCTAATAATGTTATTATTTTTACTAGTTCCTATTATACAAGTAAATGCCATTACTGCGATTATTGACGGTGATTTAATCAAAACATCTGATAATTTCGATGTTTATATTGTTAGACAGGTTCCTTCGACGGGTTCAGGACAAGTTGAAAAATACAAACGTCTTATTTTAAATCCGGAAATTTTTAATCAATACGGTCATTTAAAATGGGGAAATATCAAGATTGTGAGTCAAACAGAAATGGACGAATATATTGTTTCTGATTTGGTTCGTTCTGTTGGCGATGATAAAGTTTATAAATTATATCCCAATGGAGATATGGGTGAAAAAAGATGGATAAAAACTGCAGATGATTTTAGCGGATTTGGCTATAAAATAAATGCAATTTATGAGATAAATTCTTTCGAACATAATTATTACACCGAAGGAACATTTCTAACAATTCCAATATCTCCAACATCTCCTACATCTCCCACATCTCCAACAACACCCACAATTCCAACATCTCCAACATCTCGCACATCTCCAACAACTCTCTATGTTCCGGCTGATTATACTACTATTCAATCTGCTTTAGATGCCTCTATAAGCGGTGATACAATATCCGTGTCTAAGGGGACATATAAAGAAAACATTACTATCAATAAAGGAGTAAAATTAATTGGCGAGTCCGCAGGCTATGTTAATCTTGATGGACAGGGCATTGGTCCAACAATAATAATTAATGGAGTTGATGATTTTCTAATTCAGAAATTTACCATTACAAGCGAAAATCAAAAAGCAATTTACTGTAAGGGCGCAGACAAAACAAAAGGAACAATTAAAAATATATATTTAAAAAATTCCTTATGGGGAATTTATGCCGAAGATAATTGCGAGTTAACCATTCTAAACAATATTATTTACAATAATCGTTCGTCGGACGCAAAAAGCGGAGGTGGAATTTTTATTAAAAATAATTTATCGTATTCTCTTGTTTCCGAAATACGCAATAATACCATCGATGATAATAATCAGGGAATTTATGTAGAAAATTCTGCGATTAAAAGCTTGAATAATATTATTTCGTCTAATTTTGGCAGCGCAATGAGTATAGGAATATATCTTAATGGCGGAACGGTTAATAACAGCTATAGTAATTTTTGGAAAAACGGACAAGATTTATATGGGGGAGCGGGAACGGGTGATGGTGGATTGTTTTTAGACCCTAAATTTGTAAATGTTCGTGAAAGAAATTATCATTTGATTTGGGGAAGTGGAGACAGTATTTCGCCTTGCATCAATACCGGACATCCAAGCATGGATTATAATGACGGTAAATTATTAACTGGTGTTATTTACAGAAACGATATGGGTGCGTATGGTGGTCCGGATAACATTGGCTGGGAATAATCGCAGATTAACACATATTGAATTTGCTTCGCAAAATACGCAGACATACACTGATATATCTGCGCCTATCAGCGTTGATTTTAGTATAAAATCATGCTAAACTTAGGTTAAATGAATACCAAGAAAAAAATACTTTTTTTGGTGACTCAATCTGAGTTTGGCGGAGCTCAGCGTTTTATTCATACGTTAGTAAATAATCTGGGTAAAGACAGATATGACATTATTGTTTGCGCTGGCACGGAAGGTGATGATGAAAATGGGCTTTTAAATTTATTAGATAAACAAGGGGTTAAAACAGAGCGATCAAAATACTTAAAGCGTTCAATTAATCCCTTTTTTGATTTATTGGGATTGTTTGAAATCAAAAATTTATTGAAAAAAGAAAATCCGGATATTTTATTTTTATGCAGTTCCAAGGCAGGATTTATAGGTTCGCTTGCAGCTCGCTTGTGCCGCAGAAACACGCAGATTGAGTCCCGACAAGTCGGGAATACGCAGATCAATGCAGAGTATCAGTGCGAATCAGCGTATTCCGAAGGAGATAATCCGCGTGTATCTGCGCAATTACCGAAGGTAATTTATAGAATCGGTGGCTGGACATTTAATGATCCTTGGTTAAAATGGAAAAAGAAATTATATGTTTGGATAGAAAAAATCAGCGCTAAATGGAAAGATTATATTGTTAACAATGCAGAATCAGATAGTAAACAAGCAATAAAATTAGGTATTAACCCCAAAAAAGAAATTTTAGTAATTTATAATGGGATTAATGTTGATGAAATGGATTTTTTGAGCAGAGAAGAAGCAAGGGAAATAATTTTCAAATCCCAATTTTCAATTTTCAATCAAGTATTAAATTCCAATGATATAATTGTTGGAACAATTGCACACGATTATCCAGCTAAAGGATTGAAATATCTAAGGGAAGCAGAGGGAAAAATGTTTGATGTTAGAAATGTTCGATTTGTAATATTGAGCGGAGTCCCAAATGCTTATAAATACTTAAGGGCGTTTGATGTCTTCGTCCTGCCATCAGTAAAAGAAGGTTTTCCGTGGGTGGTTTTAGAGGCAATGACAGCAGAATTGCCAATTATTGCTACAAAAGTCGGGGTAATACCGGAAGTTATTCAAAACAACGAAAATGGAATTTTAATTAAGCCGCGAAGTTCGGAAGCAATAGTGGAAGCGATTAAAAAATTATTAGATAATCCAAGTTTGCGGGAAAAATTGGCAAAAGCAGGCAGAAAAACCGTTGAAGAAAAATTTAATTTACAAATAATGTTAAAGCAATATGAAGATTTGTTTTCTCTCAATTGATGTTGAAAAGCATGAAAATCAAAAAAATCAGCCCTTTGAAGGGGTTGATAATTTGGATAATATTTTAAACATTTTTAGAAAAAATAATGTTCCGGCAACACTTTTTGTGACTGGCGAAGTTTTAGAGTATGCTCCCGATTTAGTTAAAAAATGGGCGAAAGATTTTGAAATTGGCTGTCATAATTATTTTCATAATCAGTTAAATAAAATTGATTTAATGGAAAGAGAAAGACAGGTTAAAAATTTTGTTAATCTCTACAAGAATATTTTTGGAGTTTTGCCAAAAGGATTTAGAGCGCCAAGGAATATAATTGATAATCAACAATTTCCAATTTTAGAAAGATACGGTTTTGTTTATGATTCTAGTGTTTTTCCGCGATATCCATGGACAATTATGGCTTATTCCGGTTATCTTGGCAGGGCGCCTATTGTTCCTTATTTTCCCAGCGAAAAAAACTATAAAAGAAGGTGTCTCGCACCTGCCTGCCGGCAGGCAGGTGCGCTCGGGATAAATAATACATTAATTGAATTGCCGGAAAGTCCTGCGTCGTTCAGTATTCCAATGGTGGGAACATGGTTGCGTAGATTGGGGGTAAAATTTTTTAAATTCATATTTAAACTTAAAAAACCAAGTTTTGTTAGTTTTAGCATGCATTCTTGGGATGGTGTAAAATTTGATGGCAAAAGTTCTAAAAACAGCGGAAAGGATTTTTTAAAACAATTAGATGGAATGATTAAATTCTTAAAAGAAATTGGGTACGAGTTCAGATCTGGCGAGCAAATATATGAAGAAATGACCAATTATTCTAATTAATTTAATTATTCTAATCAAGTTCCAATGTCTAAATTTATAAGAATAGAAAAAGAGGAATGCAGAGAATTATTGGACAAAGTTCAATTTAAAACTTTTTTTCATGAATTAGAATTTCACGAATTTTTAGAAAAAAAATTTAAGTGGTTGCATTTTGAATATTATCTATATGGATCCGCCTCGTCCGATGCGAGTCAAGGCGGAAAGGAAGCAATATTGGTTTTTGGGCAAATAGGCAAAAAAATGATTTCTTTACCGTTTTGTGAATATGGCGGGCCATTGCTGCTTAAAGAGAGTTTTGATTGGGAACAATTTGAAAGAAATGTCAAAGAATACTTTAAAAAAAATATTAAAATTAAATTTCATCCTTACATTTTAAACATTTCGCACGCTTCTGACATTTCAACCATTTTTATAGAGAATCTTAAAAATACATCAGAACAAGAAATATGGAATTCGTTACGCAAAACTCTTAGGCACGAAATTAGACATGCGCAAGACCGGGGATTGGTGATTAGAGAATGCAAAACCTTGAAAGAGATTAAAAAGTTCTATAATTTATATGTTGTAAATTTGAGGCGTAAAAAGACAGTTCCCTATACGTGGTCATTTATCCAGTTTTTATGTCAAAATCCGTCTAACGAGCTATTAGCGGTCTTTTACGGGGGAAGAATTATAGGGGGTGCTTTATTTTTAAGATATGACAATATTAGTCACTATTTTCTTAGCGCTACAGATTATAAATATCATAATTTTGGCATAGCACATTTGATTCTTTGGGAAAAAATAAGAAGTTTAATAAATAAAGATGTTGTTTTAGATTTAGGCGCCTCGCCTAAAGGCTCGGCGCTGGAAATTTTCAAAAGCGGATGGGGAGGGACAAAATATCCGATTTATCAGATTAATTTATCTGCTGATGGCCGGGAAATAAAAAGAACGGAAGAATCATTCCGTTCATCAAGATTAATTAGATTTATTTGGAGCTTATTGCCGAATTTCCTAATTAAATTTTTAAGTAAATATTTTATTAAATATCGCATTTAACATCTCATATATTTCAAACATTTTTACATTTCGTTCATTATCATTATAATTTTTTCAATAATATTATCAATATCTTGTTTTGTATACCAATTTTGTAAAGGAAGGTTAATAATTCTGCCGGTAATTACAGAAGTGTTGGGAAGTTGTTTTAAAAGAGGGTTTTGCCAGATTCTTGAACAAAAAATATGGCGTTCTTTAAGCTTATAAAACAATTCGTTGCGGTCAATATTTTCAGGCACAAGCGCCGATAAATAAGTGAAATGATTATTTTCAGATTCTTGAACTTTAAAGTCAATTTTCGACAATTTTGCTTGAAAATATTTTGCTAATTCAATTTTGTTGTTTAATTGTTCATTAAAATTATCAAAACAATAATCAATTATTTTTAATGTAAGCCTTGAAATGTTCTTGGGAATTTTTCGTTGTCTGTCGGCAAGTTTTTCTTCGGGTCTGAATTTTTCAGAGAAATTAGCAAATTTTGGAAACAACCTTAAAAATTTAATTTTTTCAGAAATTGTTGAAACATATTTTTCAAGATTAATATTAATAGGATTTTTCGATACAAGCATTCCGCCGTTTGTTACAGGAAATAATTTCATAAAACTAAAAAATGCACAATCGCCGTATATTCTGTGAGGGAGAATGTGCGCGCAATCCTCAATGATTTTCAGGTTATAATTTCTGGCAATTTTGGAAACATTTTCCATGTCAACCGGCAGACCATAGGTATGGCAGATTAAAATTGATTTAGTATTTGGTGTAATTTGAGTTTCAATCTCCGATGTGTCTGCTTGAAATGTTGTAAAATTCGTGTCAATGTGTATAGGTTTAATGTTATAATGTTTAAGAATTGGTCTAAAAATATCGCAGATGTATGCCGGCACAATCATTTCCGTGTTTTGCAGGTTTAAAGATTCTATTGCAAGCTGAAAAGCTGAGCGCCCGGAATCAGTAAAAACAATATTAGAATTTGGGAAAATATTATTCAGTTTTTCTAACAAAAATTTTTCAGAAAATTTTCTGAAAAATGGTTTTAGAGACAGTTTATTAAATTGTGGGTGCGTAAAATACATATATATAATGCTGATATGCGGATATTATTATTCTATATTATTTAAATTTTGGTTTCAAGTAAACAATTTGTTGATTCGGATATAGATTCGTATCATTCGAATAATACATTATGAAAATTGTGATTGCATCGGGAATATATCCGCCGGACTCGGGGGGACCGGCAACATACTCACAGTTGATTGCGAGACAATTTATTGAACGCGGAATAGAAGTTTCTCTTATTTGTTATTCTGATAAAAAAATGTTTGAAATGTCAGATGTTAGAAGTGTTGGAGATGTTAATACAAGCAAAGTGATCCAACAAACGAAGCGATCCAACAAACGAAGTGATCAATCATTCAAACTTGTCCGTATTCTCCGTAAGCATAATATCCTCGTGCGATATGTTCTATATGCTTTCAATTTGCTAAAACTATCCATTGGCGCAGATGTTATTTATGCACAAGGTCCGTTATCAGCCGGATTGCCGGCGATGTGGGTTTCTAAAATCTTGCGCAAAAGACTTGTTGTTAAAATTGTCGGAGATTATGCTTGGGAGCAATATCAGAATGCTAAATTTAAAATTAAAAGTCAAAAATTAAAAGTTGATTTGATTGATGAATTTCAGAATAAAAAATACGATTGGAAAACGGAATTAAGAAGAAAGATTCAGAAGTTTGTTTGTAAGAAAGCACGAACAATTATTGTGCCCAGTGAATATCTTAAAAAAATAGTAATTGGATGGGGAATTGACGAAAATAAAATAAAAGTTATTTATAATACCGGCCCAAGTATCGAAGAAATAAATGTGGGACATCCGATGTCAAACATTTATAGTAATATTGGGACATCGGATGTCATAATATCGGCAGGTAGAGCGGAGCCATGGAAAGGTTTTGATGTTTTACGAGAAATATTTCCAGATTTATTAAAAGAAAATCCCCAATTCGAATTAAAAATAGAACATAAAATGCCGCATAAACAGTTGATGGCGAACTTCAAGGTGAGTGAAATGTTTGTTTTAAATACGGGATACGAAGGGTTTTCGCACATACTTTTGGAGGCAATGGCTTGCGGTCTGCCAATTATTACTACCAATGTCTGCGGTAATCCGGAAATTATTCAAGACGGAGAAAATGGATTGTTGGTGGAATATAACAATGAAAAGCAATTAAAAAATGCGATTATCAGATTGCACGCAGACAAAGAATTGAGAAAAAAAATTATTGAAAATGGTTATAAAACATTAGAAAAATTTACATTAGAAAAGATGATTAATGAAACAATAACAATATTATCCGAATCTACAAATTAATATTCGAATTTACGAATTCGTTGATTCGGATACAGATTCGTGTCATTCGGATAATATGCTTATATGAAATTATTAATGATTACAGGAGATAGAAGTTTGGCGCAAGGCAAAAAAGGCCCATTTTATTATATGTTGGAAGAATTTTCAAAATACTGGGAGCGAATTGATGTTATTTGTCCCCGCATTTCGAACAAGCGAAGCGATCAAACATCTCAAACAAACCAACCATTTAGTAATGTATTTATTCATTCATCTAATCTATCATTAATTTTTCAGCTCTGGTTTATTTTAAAAAAAGGAGCGGAAGTTTTTAAACAGCAAAAATTTGATTTGTTTACGGTGCATAGTTATCCTCCTTTTTATAACGATATTGGCGGCTTATTATTATATCGTTCACTTCGCACATCTCGTATATTTCAAACATCTCGCACATTTCAAACATTTCCATATGTTTCAGAAATAATGCACATCACTGGTTATCCGAAATCCGGGAATTTTAAAGAGTGGTTTTATAAAATTTTAACCAAAATTTTTATTAAATATTTTACTAAAAACGCAAAAGCAATCAGAGTCATAAATCAAACGCAGGTTTCGGAATTTTTAGTTAAGTATGGAGTTGATAAAGAAAAGATAAAATATATTCCAGCATTTTATATTGACTTAAATGTTTTTAGCCCTTTAAATCTTGAAAAGAAATACGATATTGTATTTTCCGGGCGATTAGTGAAAAATAAAGGCATTTTTTTATTACTTAAGGCAATAAAAAATATTACACAAGCGCAGCGATCAAACATTTCAAACAATTCAAACAAGCGTAGCGATCTAACAAGCACAGCGATCAAACTAATAATCATCGGCGATGGACCGTTAAAACCCAAAATAGAAAAATTTATCAAAAAAAATAATTTGCAGAAAAATGTTGAATTTTCCGGTTGGTTGCCGACAATCAATGATGTGGCTAAAATTTATAATCAATCCAAAATAATGGTTATGCCATCGTTTAATGAGGGTGGTCCAAGGGTGACATTGGAAGCAATGGCTTGCAGGGTGCCGGTTTTAACGAGCAAAATAGGAATAATGAATGATATTATCAAAGATTCAGTAAATGGCATTTTTATTGACTGGACAGTGGAAGATATTACTAATAAAATAATGTTATTATTAAAAGATAACAATTTAAGAGAAAAAATTGCCGAAAATGGATATGAATCTGTCCAGCAATTTGAGCAGAAAAAAGCTATAAAAAATTATGCAGAACAATATCAAACTTTGTTACATACTTCCTGATTATAATCCAAAAACAGATAGCCATTTTTATCATCTTTATGAATTTTTGGAAAAACTATCTGAAAAAATAGACATATTTCTCATAATAGAAAGATCCAATGTCGATTTTAAAGAAATTAAAATTGGCAATGCGGAAATTTATGTCCAAAAATTTAAGTTTATTCCTTTGCGAATTTTAGAAAATTTAATTCTGGTTTTAAAAGCACGAAAAAGGGGATATGAATTGTTTTATACGCATTATGGTTATATTGGCGCAACCAACGCGGGTATTGTTACAAGATTGTTTGGCGGAAAATCATATTATTGGAACTGTGCGATGAATTGGTTGTTTCAAAAGAAAGATATTTCGAAAATTGGCTATAAATTAAGTTTAAACTTGTCACATTATTTGGTAACCGGCGGAGAAACAATGAAACAAGGATATGTTGAGCATTACAAATTGAAACCCGAAAAAGTAAAAATATTACCCAATTGTATTAATTTGAATCGATTTTATAAATCGAGTGTTTCTAATGAGCGAAGCGATCCAGCAACAAGTAAAACTTTTTTATTCGTGCACTGGCTATCTAAGCGTAAGGGCGCAGATATGATTGTATTTATTGCAAAACATTTATCTCAAATATTAAATATAAAATATAAAATATTCGTAGTGGGCGATGGACCGTATAAAGAGCAATTATCAAAAGAAATAAAAGAAAACAATTTAGAAAATTATATTGAAATTATTGGTGCCGTACCCAATGAAAAAATAATTGATTATTATAAACAAGCAGATATATTTATAATGCCGTCAATGGAAGAAGGATTTCCGAGAGTGTTGTTAGAGGCAATGGCGATGGGTGTTCCTTATGTCGCATTTGATGTTGGCGCAGTAAGAGAACTTTCACCGGAAACAGCGCAAAGATTTTTGGTTAAATCCGGCGATGTTGAATTATTTGCGCACAAAATAGAGTCATTGTTAAATGATAAAGATACCTATAAAACTTTTCAAAAAGAAGAATTGGAAAAAATTAAAGAATATTCAATGGATAATGTAATGGATAAGTTTATAAATATATTATCCGAATCTACAAATTAATATCCGAATCTACAAATGAAAAGTATTATCCGAATTTACAAATCATTATTCGAATCTACGAATTATTCGTTGATTCGGATACGATATTCGTATCATTCGAGTAATAATTATTTATGAATAAGGTTCATAAAAATATCTTATATCCTGAATTGTCATATAAAATTTGTGGCCTATGTTTCAAAATCCATAATGAGTTAGGAAGATTTTGTAATGAATTACAATATGCTGATGCACTTGAAAATTTATTTAACACGGAAAAAATTGAATATGAAAGAGAAATACCATTGCCTGCATCATTTGAAGGTGAAAATGAAAGAAGAAATATCCCCGATTTTACAATACAAAAAACAATAATTTTAGATTTTAAAGCTAAACGCATTATTAGCAAGGATGATTATTATCAAATGAGAAGATATTTGACAGCATTTAATAAAGAGCTTGGGCTAATTGTAAATTTTAGAGAATATTATTTAAGTCCAAAAAGAGTTTTAAATAAGGAAAATAATTAAATTAATTAATATTCGTTGATTCGGATAAATATTCGGATCATTCGGAAAATATTGTTGTGAAATTAATACTTACAACCAGTCCACGCGCGGATGGTGACCTTGAAAGAGCGGGTGTGCCGTTTTTAGGTTTGGGATATATTGCTGCTTATGTTGAAAAATTTAGTCATCATCAAGTAGAAATTTTTGATGCGCATACTTATGGGTTAAACGCATCTGAGGCAGCCGAAAAAATATTGGAGAAAAAACCTGATATTATTGGTGTTCATGCGATAACTGATAACCGTTTTAAAGCAATCGCTTTTGCCAAAGAAATTAAAAAAAGAAATAAAGATGTCATTGTGCTTATGGGCGGTCCGCATTTTTCATTAACTGCGAAAAATGCTTTGGAATTAGTGCCGGAAATAGATTTTATTTTAAAAAGTGAAGCAGAAAAATCAATGGTCGCATTTTTAGATGCTTTGGAAAAAAAACAGGGACTTGATAGTGTTTCGGGGCTTGTATTCAGTAATCGTTCGGGGCAAATTATAGATAATCCTATAACCGAAATTATCAGTAATCTTAATGAATTGCCAATGCCGGCATGGCATTTATTTGATTTAAAATTATATAATAAGCCGATAGATGGCACGAACATTCGTTCAATCGGAGTAATGAGCGCAAGGGGATGTCCGAATAATTGTGTTTATTGCGCTAATGCCAGAAGCGGATTAAGATTAATGAATCCTCAAAAATTTGTTGATCAAATAGAATTTCTTTATAAAGAATATGGTTATAAGGGTTTTGATTTTTGGGACGATACTTTAACCATGGTAAACGAACATGCAATCGCCATTTGTAATGAAATAATTAAAAGAAAATTAGATATTGTTTGGTATGCCAGAGCGCGTGTGAATACGGTTAATAAAGAATTATTGCAATTAATGAAAAGGGCCGGATGTATTCGTATTAGTTTTGGAGTCGAATCCGGCAGTCCACGAATCTTAAAAATTATCAGAAAAAATATTACTATTGAACAAGTAATGAATGCAGTAAAATGGTCGTCAGATGCCGGAATGGCAGTATTAACCAATTTTATGGTTAATTTACCCGAAGAAACTTTAGATGATTTAAAACAAACTATTGAATTAATGAAACAGATTAATAAGGTTAAAAATTGTTCTGCGGCATATGGTTTTACGGTTATTTATCCCGGTACGGAGTTAGAATTAATGGCAAAACAAAAAGGATTAATGCCAAAAGATTTTTCTTGGAATAGTCCATATCAATCGCCAAAATACAAAGTTGCCGGCACTGACCCATCATTGTTTTATATGGAGTGGCCGGGCGCGGAATTAGAAAAGATAAAAGCGATTATGACAAAAGGATTGGGAATTAGGGGAAATGTCATTAAAAAAGGATTGAACAAATTAAGAAAAATAAGATCTATAGGAGAATTAAAAGAATTAATTGTGGCAGGAATTAGGTATTTAGGGATCAGGGATTAGGGATTAGGGATTAGGGACTAGGGTTTAGTTTGCCAATTAAAAATTTATGGAAATAAAATCATATAAAGATCTAATTGTTTGGCAAAAATCATTTAATTTAGTTAAAGAAATTTATGGTTTAACAAACTTATTCCCAGCAGAAGAAAAATTTGGCTTATCTTCTCAAATGAGAAGGGCGGTAATATCCATTCCTTCGAATATTGCCGAAGGATATGCCAGAAAGTCTACAAAAGAATATACAAATTTTATTTCAATAGCATATGCTTCTGGGGCCGAGTTAGAAACGCAACTTTTATTGGCTAAATCTTTAAAATTTATTTCAGAAGAAGAATTCAAAAATGTAAATTGTTTTATAGAAGAAACCATGAAGATGTTAAACGGTCTATTGGGAAAATTAAAATCTAAATTATCAAGTTTTAGTCACTAATCCCCAATCTCTAACCCCTAATTAACTAATTTTATGAAAATATTGTATCTTGCAAATATTAGAATACCGACCGAGATGGCGCATGGTCTACAGATAATGAAAATGTGTGAAGCGTTTTCCAAATATAAACGCAGAGACACGCAGATCGAGTCCCGACAAGTCGGGAATACACAGATCAACGCGGAATATCAGCGCGAATCAGCGTATTCCGAAGGAGGCAATCAGCGTGTATCTGCGGCCAATATTGAGGTGGAGTTAATTGTGCCACGCAAGTTTTCGATATCCGAATTAGGGAAAAAAGACCCTTTCGAATATTATAAAGTAGAAAAAAAATTTAAGATTAAAAAATTGTTTTGTATCGATCTAACCCCCCTAAACAAATATTTGGGTCCAGTTTCATTTTTAATTCAAGCACTTTCGTTTTCAATTGCTTCTGCCGTTTATATTTTTATTCAGAGAATTACTAAAAAAATTACAAAAGATGATATTATTTATGGTAGAGACAGATTGGACTTGCTTTTTATGAAAAAACCATTCATTTTTGAAATTCATAAATTACACAAAACATTGGATAACTATATTTCCAAAAGGGCCAGCAAAATTGTTGTTATCACACAAGAACTTAAAAAAGACCTTATTGGGCGAGGTATAAACGAAAATAAAATTTTTGTTGCCTCTGATGCGGTTGATTTAAATTTGTTTAATATCAATAAAACGCAAAAAGGTTGTAGGGGAGAATTAGGATTACCATTGGATAAAAAAATAATTTTATACGCGGGTCATCTTTATAAGTGGAAAGGGGTTGAAACTTTGGCGTTAGCATCAAGGTATTTAGGGTTTAGTTCATTGGGGGTTAGTGACCCAATCCCCAATCCCCAATCTCTAATTCCTAATTACCTAATTGTTATCGTCGGTGGAATAAAATGGTATTTATCAGATTTTAAAAAATTTGTTAAAGAAAATGATTTAAAAAATGTTTTAATCGTGGGGCATAAAGATTATGCGCAAATACCCTATTATTTAGGTGCTGCCGATTGCTTGGTATTAACTGGAACAAAAGCATCAGAAACGTCGCAGAAATATACTTCACCAATGAAAATGTTTGAATATATGGCATCTAAAAAACCGATTGTTGCATCCGAATTGTCTTCGTTTAAAGAAGTTTTAAATCAAGAAAATTGTATTTTTGTTGAGTCCGATAATTCGGAAGCAATGGCAATAGGAATCAAAAAGGCGCTTAACGATTCAATTTTATCAAAACAAATATCCGAACAAGCGTTTAAAGATGTGCAAAAATATACGTGGGATAATAGAGCAAAGGAAATCTTAAAATTTATAACAAATTAAGATTTCTTAAATTATCAATTTTCAATTTCCAATTTTCAATCAATTTTTTTAATTTATTAATTTATGGAAACAGCGGAAAACAAAAACAAATTTGATTTAGAAGAAAGAACCGCTAAATTCGGAGAAAACGTTTTAAGGCTTTTAAAACAAATTTCAAAAACACCAGAAAATATTTCCCTTATAAATCAATTGGCTCGATCCGCTACGTCGATAGGTGCTAACTATTGTGAGGCGAGTGAGGCAGAATCGAAAAAAGATTTTTCGCACAAAATAGCCATTTCCAAAAAAGAATCTAAAGAAACCGGATTTTGGTTAAGAATGTTAGTATCTTCGGAGCCGAAATTAAAAGAGGAAATTGAAATTTTACGAAAAGAGGTTCATGAATTTAATCTCATATTTGGAAAAATTAGAAGAAGTTGCAATAAGTCTATTGAAAATTGATAATTTCGGGTTTGTATGGTTCATTGGTAATTGATAATTGAAAATTGATAATTTCGGGTTTGTATGGTTCATTGGTAATTGATAATTGAAAATTGATAATTTCGGGTTTGTATGGTTCATTGGTAATTGATAATTGAAAATTGATAATTTTTTATATATATTATGTGCGGAATAAACGGTTTTATAAATTATAATAACAACAGTCAAACTTTAATAAAAAAGATGAACGATAAAATTAAGCATCGCGGACCGGACGGTGAAGGATTTTATGTTGATGAAAACATTTCTTTGGGGCACCGGAGATTATCTGTCATTGATTTATCCGAAAATGGTAGACAGCCGATGTTTAACGAAGATAATTCAATGTGTATTATTTTTAACGGCGAGATTTATAATTTTCAGGAATTAAAAAAAGAGCTGGAGAACAAACACAAATTTTTCTCTCAAACCGACACCGAAGTTGTGTTGCATCTTTATGAAGAATATAAAGAAAAATGTTTGGAGAAATTGAATGGCATATTTGTTTTTGCGATTTATAATACAAAAAATAAGGAGTTATTTATTGCTCGTGACAGAATTGGAGTAAAGCCATTGTATTATTATAGTGACCCCTCAAATTCTTCGGGGCAAGCAAGATTCGTTTTTTCGTCTGAAATTAAGGCAATTCTGGAACACGACATAAAGCGAGAAATTGACCTAGGAGCGTTTAATTTGTATTTTCGGCTGATGTATGTTCCGGCGCCATTAACAATGTTTAAGGGCATTTATAAGCTTCCACAGGCCCATTATTTAAAGGCTTCATTGGAAATTGGAAATTGGAAATTGGAAATTGTTAGGTATTGGGATATAAAAGATTTTAAAGAAATCAAATCTAAACAAGAAATTATCAAAAATATTCAAAATTTAATGAAAAAATCAATAAAGGGTCAATTGATTTCTGATCGGCCGGTGGGCATATTTTTGAGCGGAGGAATTGATTCAACCAGTGTATTAGGAATTGCGAAAGAAATATTGGGCGGTCCAATTAAAACATTTTCTGTTGGTTTTGATATTGATGATCCGCAAAACAAATTTAATGCTGATTTGAAATTGGCCCGAGAAACAAGTAAATTTTATAGCACAAAACATCATGAATTAATTATCAAAAGTGAAGATATTTTAAATAATTTAGAGAAAGTTGTTTATCAAATGGATGAGCCGGTTGCAGAGCCAACGCAGATTGCAACCATGCTTCTTGCCGAAGAGGCAAAAAAACATGTTGCAGTAATTTTAGGTGGTGATGGCGGAGATGAATTGTTCGGTGGATATAAGAGATATTATTATAGTTATTTTTTAGATAAATATAAATTTATAAGATTTCTGCCGTTTTTAAAAACAAAAGTTTATTTAAAGTTTATGTCGCAGAAAGAAAAAGAAGTCGCAAAAATTTTGAACAAAGAAATTAATTCTTTTAAGAATACTAAGGACCTGTTTAATAAAAATTATTTCCGAATTAACGGTAAAATTAATTTTGTGAATCAATATATGCTGGCAGATTTAAAAACATGGCTGGCAGACGAATCGTTGATGCGTTCGGATAAAATGACTATGGCGCATGGACTGGAAGAAAGGGTGCCGATTTTAGACCATCAATTAGTGGAATTATCCGTAAAAATTCCAAGTAAATATAAAATGTTGAATAAAAATCATGGTAAGGCAATTTTTATAGAGGCAATGAAAAAATATTTACCAAAACATATTT
>JAKJED010000010.1 GCA_022705575.1 Patescibacteria group bacterium | reverse complement strand
TGTGCGGATAAAAATTGCGGGGCAATTTTAAGAGAAAAAATTTATCATTTTGTTTCCAAAAAAGCATTTGACATTGTTGGTGTGGGTCCGAAAATTATTAATAGATTTTTAGATGAAGGACTAATCAAGGATTCAGCTGATTTGTTTTTTTTAAAAGAAAAAGACATAAAACACTTAGAGCGTTTTGCAGAAAAGTCAGCATCAAATATTATAAAATCAATTCAATCCAAAAAGAAGATTAAATTAGAAAGATTTTTGTTCGGGATAGGAATTCCACAAGTGGGCGAGGAAACAGCAATTGATTTAACAAAAAAATACAGCAATTTAGAAAAAATAAAAAATTCTTCCAAAGAAGAATTGGAAAAAATTAATGATATCGGACCAAAAATGGCAGAGTCGATTTACAATTGGTTTAGAGACAAAAAAAATCTGGAATTTTTGCAAAAATTGGACAAAGTTGATATAGTGATAACAAGTCAAAAATCAAAAATCAAAAGTCAAAAGTTGGCTAATAAAATTTTTGTTTTAACTGGGGAACTGGAGAGTATGGCGCGGGAAGAAGCAAAGGAAAAAATCCGTGAATTGGGCGGAGATGTATCCGGTTCGGTTTCAAAAAATACGGATTTTGTGGTTGTTGGCGCAGAACCGGGTTCAAAATTCGATAAAGCCAACAAATTGGGTCTAAAGATAATTAACGAAAAAGAATTTTTAAAAATGATAAAATGATAGACAAAAAAAATGTTGAACATATTGCCAAATTGGCAAGAATAAAATTAACGGAAAAAGAAGAAGAAAAGTTTGCAAAAGACCTTTCTTCAATTTTGGATTATATTGATAAATTGAATAAAGTTGATACAAAAAACACAAAACCAATTCAGCAGATTACAGGATTAAGAGATGTCACCAGAAAAGATATTGCAACAATCAATAATCAAGATACAAAATACAAAATACTAAATGAAGCGCCAGAAATAAAAGATAATTATTTTAAAGTCCCGAAAATATTAGAGTAGTATTTTGTATCCCTTTGTAATTCCTTTGTTATCCCTTTAAAATTTATTTTATATGTCGACACGTGTTGATTGCTTAAGCTGTAGCAATCATACTAACTCTCATCCCGATTGCGATCGGGGCTCCGAGATTGTTTCAGTATAAAATAAATTTTAAACAAGACATATATTATGGACATATTAAAATTAACAATTGAATCTGCGAGAAGAGGAATGATAAAAAAAGAATTTACTTGTGCTGAATTAGTGCAGGCGTGTTTAGATAACATTAAAAAAGACAACAAAGAGATAAATGATTTTTTAGAAATTACAGAAAAATTAGCATTAGAACAGGCAAAAAAAATTGATGATAAAATTACGAGAGGAGAGAAGATAGAAGGATTGGAGGGAATTCCAATTGCGATAAAAGACAATATTTTGGTTGAAGAATATAATTGTACCGCTGGATCAAAAATTTTGGAAACCTACAAAGCGGTCTATGATGCAACAGTAATTAAAAAATTAAAAGATGCGGGGGCGATAATCATTGGCAAAACAAACTTGGATGAATTTGCCATGGGTTCTTCAACGGAAAATTCTGCATTCGGGGTTGTTAAAAATCCCTTGGATAAAACGCGCGTGCCGGGCGGTTCTTCGGGTGGTTCTGCTGCAGCGGTTGCAGCAGGACACTGTTTGGGCGCTTTGGGCTCGGATACAGGTGGTTCGGTGCGTCAGCCGGCAAGTTTTTGCGGAATTGTCGGGTATAAGCCGAGTTATGGCATGGTTTCAAGATACGGATTGATTGCCATGTCTTCGTCATTAGATCAAATCGGAGCATTCGCAAAAAATGTTGAAGACGCGGAACTGATTTTTAATGCAATAAAAGGAAAAGACATGTTTGATTCTACAACGATAGATAATACAAAATACAAAATACAAAATACAAAATACAAACAATTACGAATCGGAATTCCGAAAGAATATTTTGAAGAGGGGATAGACAAAAAAGTAAAAGAAAAAATTGAAAAAGCAATAGAAATATTCAAAAAAAACGGCGCGGAAATTAAAGAAATCAGTTTGCCACTGACAGATTATGCTTTAGCGGTTTATTATATTATTATGCCTGCGGAAGTAAGCGCTAATTTAGCAAGGTTTGATGGAATAAAATACGGATATTCAAAAATCAAAAAACCAAATACCAAATGTCAAAACTTGTTAGAATATTATTTACAAACAAGAGCCGAAGGGTTTGGAGATGAACCGAGAAGAAGAATTATTTTGGGAACCTATGTTTTATCTGCTGGTTATCGTGATGCTTATTATAACAAAGCGCAAAAAGTAAGAACATTAATTAAAAAAGAGTTTGACGAAGTATTCAAAAAAGTTGATGTAATTATAACCCCGACAACGCCGACGGCGGCATTCAAAATAGGAGAAAAAAAAGACCTACTATCAATGTATTTGTCGGATATTTATACAACGCCAGCATCCTTGGCGGGATTACCGGCAATTTCTATTCCATGTGGAGAAGTTGATAATTTGCCGGTCGGGTTACAAATAATCGGATCACAATTTTATGATGAATTTATTTTCGATATCGCAAAACAATTTAACCGTTACCACTAATATTACATACGAAATTAGTGGCAGTCGTGCTGCGGGCAATAATATAACCGGTTTTTTAGCGCAAGCAAAAATTGCTTGGATTGATTTTGGCACGAGCATGGTTGACTATTTTAAATCATATCAATTTAAAGAACTTCTTTTTACGCTTAAAACCATTTCTTTTATCATAAGTTTGATTCTGTTAGGAATAATAATTTATATTTTTATAAAATCATCAACATTCAAAAAGACAACAAAATTGGTGCAAAAAATAAAAAAGAAAAAAACACAAAAAGTGTGGATGAAAATTATAAGAAGATTAAATTCCGGCATTGAAGCAAACCATAAATTAGCAATTTTAGAAGCAGACAGATTATATGATGAATCATTAAAAATTTTAGGATATGATAAAGAAAAAACTTTGAATAATTTGGACGAAATAAAAAAGGCGAAAAAAATCAAAAATCACATTATTGATGATTCTAATTTTAAATTGACTGCGGAAAATGCGGTATACGGTTTGATTGCTTACAAAAAAGGGTTGGAGGAGTTGGGAATATTATGAAATTCAAAAAATAAAAAATTGAAATCGAAAATAAAAATCAATGCACACTTTTTCACGATCGTAAAAAAGTGTGCATCAAAATAATTTTTTAAAAGTGCGTTTAAGGGCATACATTAAAATATTTTTAAAAGTGTGTTTAAGTGTATCAAAAGATGTATTTAAAAGTGTGTTGGAAAGTGCATATTAAATAAAAAATCCCCATGATTGCGGGGAGTTTTTATTTAATAAAGACAAATTATTACGTGGCGCAGTCGAAGGGATTTGAACCCTCGGTCTCCTCCGTGACAGGGAGGCGTGTTAGGCCAGGCTACACCACGACTGCATATTTAAAAATAGAGCGATGACAGGGGTGGGGATTGAACCCACGACCTCGGGCTTATGAGTCCCACGCTCTGCCAACTGAGCTACCCTGTCGGTTTGGTTCACTCTGAATGAGTGAAGCGAGTTAAAATATTGCGGGGGTTGGGTTCGAACCAACGACCTCCTGGTTATGGGCCAGGCGAGCTACCACTGCTCTACCCCGCGATAATGTTTTTCACCATTATTCTGTCTTTAATGTTATTTGTCTGACCAATATAGTGTTTATTGTTTTTTCGGCTTTTGATTATATAAGTATAATATTCCATGGGTATATTTTGAAACGACCTTCCCGATTATGATCGGGACGAGCTACCACTGCTCTACCCCGCGATAATGTTTTTATTATATACATAAAATAATTTTAAAGCAAGACATACTGTTGCATTTAGTTTTTAAATTTGCTAAAATTAATATACAATTGATTTAAGTTCAACAGATAAATATGCAAGTTAAACCCGTAAAAAAGAAAGTAATGTTTAAAATAAATTTGCTTTGGATACTTGCATTTTTTATTCTATTTGTTATTATTGTATATTCGGTAAATCCATTTGAAGCAAGCATAATAATTATTGTCTTGTTTTATATAATTCTATTTTGTTTGCTTTTTGGAATTTTAAATTTATTCAGAATAATTTTTAAATTTCCTTTATGGATTATTGTATTAATAAGCGTAACCATTCTTTTGATTTTATTTATCAAAAGTCTATCTTGAATAATTAGATAACGACCGCTTGTTAGGGGGAGCGGGAGAAAATATGAAAAGTAAAGAAAAAATTTTAACAAACAATAAAGAAAAAGTTGATATAATAAAAAATTATATTGATGAAAAAATTAAACAATCTGAAGGAGATATTACTCCAAGTCCGTTAAGAATGGTAAGCAGGGAACTGATAATTTCTGAAGCAGAGGAATTATTCAAAATGTTCGCTAATGGAGAATTTGAAGCGGCTGGACCAAAACTTAAGGTTGTTTTAGAAAAAATTAGCGAGATAAAAGATGAGACGATTTTAGATTCTAATTTAAAATTTGTAAGGTCTTTTGATCACGAAATAGAAAAAGCAATCGAAATAAAACAAACCGAAGAATTTAAAGCGCAAAATAACGGTTAAATTAAAATAAGTAAAATTTTATGGCAAAAGAAAAAGGGGAGGCAAAAAATACCGGTTATGATGCAAAAGATATTTATGTATTAGAAGGATTAGATCCTGTGAGAAAAAGACCGGGAATGTATATTGGTTCAACGGGCGTAGAGGGTCTTCATCATTTAATTTGGGAGGTTGCTGATAATTCCCTGGATGAAGCAATGGCCGGATATTGTACAGATATTGGAATTACATTGTTGCCCAATGACAGAATTTCGGTTGCTGATAACGGACGCGGTATTCCGGTAGATATTCATCCACAAACCAAAAAATCAGCATTAGAAACAGTTTTAACCACCCTTCATGCCGGAGGAAAATTCGGCGGACAATCATATAAAATTGCTGGAGGTCTTCATGGAGTCGGGGTTTCTGTTGTTTGCGCTTTATCGCGCTTTATGCGCGCAGAGATTTGTCGAGGAGGATATATTTATACGCAAGAATACGCCAAAGGCGTGCCAAAAACAAAAGTTATTAAATCGGAAAAATGTCAGGGTTCGGGAACAAATATTATTTTTGAGCCGGACCCCGACATTTTTTCAGTTACAAAATTTAATTGGAATACAATTTTAGATCATTTAAGGCAACAGGCATATTTGACCAAAAAAGTCAGAATAACAATTATTGATAAACGAGAGGAAAGTGAAGAAAAAACAAAAAACGGATTTAAAACGCATACATTTTATTTTGAAGGAGGGCTTAATTCTTATATTAAACATTTGAACAGAAATCAAAAAACAATTCACAATAATGTTTTTTATGTTGAACGCGAAAAAGGAAATATGATGGTTGAAGTCGCGCTTCAATACACGGACGATATACAACCGCTGGAAGTAAGTTTCGCGAACAATATTCATACAGGAGAGGGGGGGATGCATTTAACTGGATTTAGAGCCGCATTAACCAGAGCATTGAATGATTATTCAAGAAAGAATGGATTTTTAAAAGGCGATGAGGCGAATTTAAGCGGAGATGATGTGCGTGATGGTTTGACTGCAATCGTAAGCGTAAAATTATCAGAACCGCAATTTGAGGGGCAGACAAAAGCAAAATTAGGGAATCCTGATGCAAGAACAGCGGTAGAAGCAGTATTTATGGATGCTTTTGGAGAATGGCTGGAAAAAAACCCAAATGACGCAAAAGCAATTTTAGAAAAATGTATTTTAGCGCAAAAAGCCAGAAAAGCAGCAAGAGCCGCGCGCGATACGGTTATCAGAAAAGGAATTTTAGATGGCATGACTTTGCCCGGAAAACTTGCGGATTGTTCTTCAAAAGAACCGGAGGACTCGGAATTATTTATTGTTGAAGGGGATTCGGCAGGCGGTTCGGCAAAACAGGGAAGAGACAGAAGGTGTCAGGCAATTTTGCCTTTGCGCGGAAAAATTTTAAATGTTGAACGGGCCAGATTGGATAAAATGTTAGAATCAAGAGAAATCAAGGCATTAATTGTCGCATTGGGTACGGCAATTGCTGAAGAATTTGATTTGTCTAAATTAAGATATCACAAAATCGTGATTATGACCGATGCTGATGTTGATGGGGCGCATATTAGAACATTGCTTTTGACTTTATTTTACAGATATTTTCCGCAGATTATTGAAAATGGATATTTATATATTGCTCAGCCGCCGTTATTTAAGGTTCAAAAAGGGAAAGAAATGGTTTATGTCTATAATGAGGAAGATAAAGAAAAAGCAGTACAAAAAATTGCTAAAGATAAAGGCGGAGAAGAAAAGGGAATTACAGTTCAAAGATATAAAGGTCTCGGAGAAATGAATCCAAGTGAATTATGGGAAACAACAATGGATCCGGAAAGAAGAACAATGCTGAAAGTAAACATTGCCGATGCCGAAGCAGCAGATAGGGTTTTCGATATTTTAATGGGCGCGGAAGTTTTGCCACGCAAAAAATTTATCCAAACTCGCGCCAAAAATGTGACCAATTTGGATATTTAAGATAAATTGGCAGAAGTTTGGTTCTCATTAATTTTTATTATTGACATCGTAATTTATAAAAATTATAATGTGGATTACATGAATAAAGATTTTAGCGAATTAATCGAATGTTTAGATGGAAAATTTGCAAAGATAGATGCAAAGTTAGATGAAAAATCAGACAAAAAAGACGTACAAAGCTTACCGAGCTCTATTGAGAAACTTACTAAATCAATTGTTGATTATCACGAAGAATATGTCGCGTTGACTGCGAAGGTTGATAGGCACAAAAAATGGTTTTTTTAAATAGCGGAAAAGCTTGGTTTAAAACTAGAGTACTAATTTATATCTCTTTTTGTGCGATAGCATAAAATGGGGGATAAATTAATATAATGTATACAAAAATAATGGCGGAAATTTTTCTCCGCTGTTTTTATATTTCAGGCGCAACCAAAAATTAACTTTTGCGTCAATGATATTTGCATCAATAATAATATTTGCATCATTATTATATAATGTTATAATTGTTATAAGGCGATATTAATCATTTTTTATTTTTTAAACAAAATATTATGAGACAAAAAAATAATTATACAATAATGCAAGTGGTGTTTTCTACGGCAATTGCAATTTTTGTAATTTTCGCGGCGGTTAAAGCGGGAAGTTTGACCCCCGGCGCAAGTCCGGCAGCAACAAATTATACTTTTCAAGATATTTACAATAGAATTGTTTCCGGCACAACAAGCGTTGAGGCAAATCATTTATTTGCTCCAAGCGGTTCGCCAGCCGGAAGTTTTTACACTTTAAAGCAAATTTATGAAGCAATTCCCGCGATTGACGCGACAAAACTTTTTTCAGGAGTATCTTATTTGGGTGAAACAGGAACATTGGTTCTTGCTTGCGCAACCAGTTCTTTTGACGGTATGGATAATTTGATTACGGATGCGTTAGACGGAGATGGAAACGGAACGAATAGGTGGTGCATAACCGATACCGGAGATGCGGTTGCCGGAGATGTTTTATCGGGCAAAAAAATATGGATTGATGGCGTTGAAATTATTGGCACGATGCCGACACAAACATTGTCAGCGGCCAGTGAAACATTAAATGCGGGATATTATAGCGCAACCACATTGTCGGCGATTGATTCGGATTTAACGGCAAATAAAATTATGGCTGATACAAACATTTTTGGCATTACCGGAACATTATTAAAAAATCTTTATAACGGCAACGCTAACTCAACTGTTCAAGATTATGCGTTTTATACTCAAGCTAAAGGCGGGGTGGATGATTATAATAAGGATAGTACAGCGGCGAATGGCACTTATGTTGGGACATGGACAACTTGCAGTGCCGCGGATTATTGCGGTACGAGTGATTCCAATGCTAATAAAAAAGATAATTCAACCGGCTTGGTTTGGTCAACATGGTTAGACAGCGGAACAACCCATACTTGGTTTTGGGCGAATAATTGTTATGAACCTGAGACAGAACAAAATCCCGGAACCTGCGTGAACAATGGAGACGATGCTTGCCAATGTGTTAAAAAAACAAGCGCTAAAACAGGATGCGAGGCATTGGGAGATGGTAATTGGCGATTGCCATATCAAAAAGAATTAATGCAGGCATATATTGATGGTTCGTGGTATAATCTTTCTGCTGCTGGCTACCTTTATTGGTCTGCTACTACTCGCTCTAACCTTACCCAGTTTGCATGGGTCGTGTACTTGAACAGCGGCGACACGAACATCGGTGCTAAGACTAATTCTGCGTCGTATCGGGTGCGTTGCGTTCGTTAGGCAAAAGTCGTTCGGTTAATTTGGTAATTTGGTTAATTTGGTAATTTGGAAAAATTCGCAACAAGTGAAGAGATGAATCAAAACAATAGACATTCGCAAAATAGGGAAAAAATTATTGCTGCAGAAAAAATTTTTTCCTACGAAAATTTATTAAAACAATATTATCAATGTCGAAAAAGAAAACGAAACACGATTAATGCAATTAAATTTGAGATGAATTTGGAAAATGAACTTTTAAAATTACAAAAAGAATTAGAAACGCAAATATATAATCCCGGCAGATCAATTTATTTTGTTGTGACCAAACCTAAACCGAGAGAAATTTTTGCCGCTGGATTTAGAGATCGGGTCGTGCATCATGTTTTGGTTGATTATTTAGAGCCGATTTGGGAACCGAAATTTATTGATCAATCATATTCGTGCAGAAAAAAAAGAGGGGCGCACAAAGCGATTGAGGATTTAAAAAAATATTTACGGATTATAACCAATAATCATCGCAGACCGGCATATTATTTGCAACTTGATATCAGAAGTTTTTTTATGAGTTTAGACAAAGATATTTTATTTGCGCTTATCAATAAGCGTGTTAAAAATTCAAAAGTTTTATGGCTTGCCAAAAAAATTATTTTTCATGATCCGACGACGAATTATTATTGCAAGTCAAAAATGTCTTTGTTAAAATTGATTCCTAGCCACAAATCATTATTTGGAGTAGCAAAATCGCAAGGATTGCCGATCGGCAATTTGACCAGTCAATTTTTTGCCAATGTTTATTTGAATGAAATGGATCAATTTGTGAAACATCAATTGAAAATTAAATATTATTTGCGTTATGTTGACGATTTAGTAATTTTGTCCGAAAATAAAGAAGAGTTGAAAATTTGGCGGGACAGGATAGACAAATTTTTACAAGAAAAATTGAAATTAAAACTGCATCCGCAAAAACAGATATTGCAGGAAGTGAACAAAGGAATAAATTTTGTAGGAGGCATAATCAGAATGGATTATGTATTGATGCGAAAGAGAGTGATAAATAATTTAAGACAACGACTTTTAAATTTTAATCAATGCCCGATTACAACGCGCGAAATGTTATCGACAATTAATTCTTATTATGGACAATTTAAAAATTGCAACACTTTTCATTTACGGAAAAAATTGTGGCATAAAAATTTTAACGAATTAAATAACATATTCATACCCGTAGATAGTAATTTCAGTTATTTCAAAATAAAACAATGACACCAGAGCTCGCAGATTTAATTTCAAAAATTGTTTGCGAGGAGTGTGATAAAAATCTATTGCGGTCTTGTCCGGTTGTTGGCGATAGCGACCATAGATGACAAAATTTATATTTTGCCAAGGCAAAAGTTAAATTAAGAACACTTAAAGAGACAAGACAATCTTTCTGCTGCTGGCAACAATTATTGGTCTGCTACTACTAACTCTAACAATACCCAGAATGCATGGATCGTGAACTTGAACAACGGCAACACGAACAACAATGCTAAGACTAATTCTGCGTCGTATCGGGTGCGTTGCGTTCGTTAGGGAATGGATTTTGTCTAAGTATAAAAAATTTCATGAATCAACGCGCTCATTTGCCGATTTATACCAAAACATATGATTTTATAAAATTAGTTTATCAAATTACAAGGCAATTTAAACGAGAGTATAAATACAGCTTGGGCGTGGAATTAGAACAAATTGCTTGGCAGATGTTGGATGAAATAATTAAAACCAATTATTTGTCGGATTATTTGAAAAAAGACGGAATAAAAACAATTAGCGCTCTTTTTGATAGATTTAAGATTCGTTTTCGTTTTGCTTTCGAGATTGATTTAATTAGTGATAAAAAATTCGCCATTGTTCAAAAAAATATCGAAGAAATAGGTAAAATGATTGGCGGTTGGTTGGATTGGGCGATAAAACAAAACCGAATTCATTTAAAAAGGTCTGGCGGGAACTTAACTTCTGCCGAATCTCTGCAAAAATTTGTATATGACAATTAAAGATGTAATTATCGTCCCGAAATCAAAAATTATTTTAATTTGTATTTTAAACAATAAAATAATCTTTGATTAATTTTAGTTTATGATATTTATTGCGAATAAAAAAATAATTAAAAATTTAATATTTATTTTTGCGATTGGTATTTTAATATTACCAAAGTGTTTTGTTTTAGCATCGGATACGGACGGTGGAATTAATTCTACTTATAGATATGCTTGGTCAGAAAACGCGGGATGGATAGATTTTGGAACAGCCGAGGGATCGGTGCATATTACAGATACGAATTTGACCGGATACGCTTGGGGAGAAAATATCGGTTGGATTTCTTTGAATTGCTCTAATACCAATTCTTGTTCAACCGTTTCTTATGGCGTGGCTAACAACGAGGAAGGATTATTATCTGGCTATGCTTGGTCAGAAAATGCGGGATGGATAAATTTTAAACCGGAAAATGGCGGCGTAAGCATAGATGCCAATGGAGATTTTTCTGGATACGCTTGGGGAGAAAATATCGGTTGGATTGTATTTAATTGTTCTACGATAAATTCTTGCGCAACAGTGAATTATAAGATTAATACCGACTGGAGGCCGAAAAGTTCACGGCATCAAGGAGGAGCAATCGCGATAACGACTCATAATCCACCTACTGCGCCAAGTCAAGGATTTAAAGTTTCAATTAATAACGATGCCAAATATGCAACCGGCTTATCCGTGGAACTTAGTTTTACGGCCGGATCGGACACGGCGCAGGTGAGTATTTCTAATTTTTCCGACTTTAGAAATGCAGAATTGGAATTGTATCGAAGCAAGCAAAACTGGACATTGTTGGATGGCGATGGTGAAAAAACAGTATATGTTAAATTTTATACGCGCTATGATCAGCCGTCTTCAGTAATATCGGATACGATAATTTTAGATACCAAGTCGCAAGACATTGAATTATTGGATGTAAAAACGGAATATAATTTAGGCGAGAATATAATTTTAAATGGCAAAGCAGAACCAAATTCAGAAGTTATTTTTCATTGGAACAGCGCTTATGGATTGATTAAAGCCGATGATAATGGAAAATTTATTCTAAATTTAGAAAAAATATTGGCAGGTAGATATGAATTAGAATTATTTGCCAATGATTTGGCGGGAAATAAAAGCGCGATTTTGAAAATCGAGATAATTATTGTTGAACCAGAACCAAAATCAAAGACAGAACAAGAACAAGAAGAAAATGTCGAACAAAGCGCAGAACAACAATCGGGAACGATTATTGAAAAAATAAAAGAAACAATTCAGCCATTAATTCCTAAAATTATAAAACCCAAGGAAAATAAAGCGGAACAGCCGGTTGAAGAAATACCATTAGTGTCGGAGGTTGCGCCTCCGGCGCTCGCGAATGAATGGAATCTTTTACCGCAAAAATCGATCGATAAATTTGTTTTATCGCCACTGCCGAAAGAAATAAAATTATTGACCGAAAAATTTCCGGAATTTGAAAATACATTAAGCGAAATCGGAATTAATAAAATTACTGATATTGAAAAATTAAGAAATATAAAGTTATCTCTGCCAACAATAGCCGATATGTCAAAAAACGACTTGCCGACAGAAATTGTTTTTGCCAAATCAGGAAAAGAGCTTATAAATTTTAATATGGCATTGATAGTCGCGGATACCGGAGCGATAAAACAAAAAATTCAAACTGTTGCCGGCAAATCATTGCAATTGTCCGTGAAACCCGAAGGAACGGTTAAAAAAATCAAAGGTTATGTTGTATTTAAATCAAAAACGCCGAAGATAAACACGATTGAATTTTCCGAACAATCATGGTTTGCGTCAATATTTTTTACGGGTCCGGTATTAGCGCAACAACAGCAAAAACCGATAAAAATCGAAGAAGAATTTGTATTGATGGAGTTTGAATATATTGATGAAGACGGTGATGGAATTTATACCGCGAATATTCAAGCTCCGATTGTTGATGGCGAATATGAAATAATTACCGTGATGGATTATGAAAGCGAAGAAATCGGCACAAAAGAAATTCGTTTAATCGCGGTTATTGATCCCGAGGGCTATATTTTCGAAAATATTAAAGGCAAAGAAATGCGTATTCCTGATGCCAAAGTGTCATTATTTTGGCAGAATCCATCTAACGGCGAATACGAATTATGGCCGGCAAGCAAATATCAGCAAGACAATCCGCAAATAACAGATAATACTGGCAAATATTCGTTTTTGGTTCCGGAAGGGAATTATTATCTTAAGGTTGAAGCAAAAGGATACTATGATTATCAAAACAGTGAATTTACAGTTAAAGAAGGACGTGGAATTCATTTTAATTTTGAAATGAAAAACAAAAATTGGATTATTAAAATTTTAGATTTGAAACTATTGGCAGTGGTTGTATTGTTGGTTTTGATCGGTGTTAATTTTTATAAAGACAAAAAACGAGATAAATTATTAAAAAATAAGTAGATATTATGAAAAATTATAAAATTTTCGTATTAATCATTTTAATTTTGGTTTTTATCAGTGTTTTTTTCGTATTTAAATATCGTTCGGCGATGAAAGAATTAAGGCTAATTAAAGAAAATTCGGTTAATCAGGAATTGAATGTTAAAACTATTGATTTCACGAATTTTTTTATAAAAAATGTTTTACAAGCGCAGGAAGAGATTGGCTTTGAAACTCGTCTTAAATTGGAAAATATGGTGCGCGATTTGAAAAATCAGGAAATTTTAATTCAATGGAATAAATTTGTAAACAGCAAAACATCAGAAGAAGCGCAGGCAGAAACGGGAAATTTATTAAAAATATTAATAGAAAACATCAAAATTGAGCAATAATTATTTTGACTCGTTGACACGGATATTATTTTATAATAATCTTATATTTAAGGTGGCCAAACGGCCATTTTAAAAACCAGATAAAAATATGAGCATTATAAACAAACTCACAAATTATTTGAAAGAAGTTAGAGTGGAATTAAAGAAGGTTAATATTCCGACCAAAAAGGAAACCATTAAATATACTTTAATTGTTATTGGTTTAAGTTTGGTTGTGGCTTTATTTTTGGGCGGTTTGGATTTTCTTTTTACCTTTTTAATCAGTAAATTTTTGTTATAATATTGTCTGAATGATACGAATCTGTATCCGAATCAACGAATTCGTAGATTCGCATAATAATTTGTAGATTCGTATGATATATATTTATGCCGAAACAAGAAACAACAGGTGAAAAACATTGGTATGCAATCCATACTTATCCTGCGTCCGAAGACACGGTTGCTTTTAATTTGAAGCAGAGAATTGAATCTTTGAAAATGGGCGATAAAATTTTTAATATTGTTATTCCAAAAGAAAAAAAGATAAAAATAAAAGGTGGAAAAAGACAGACTATAGAGGAAAAACTTTTTCCAAATTATGTTTTTGTGGAAATGATAGTGACTGATGATTCGTGGTATGTCGTAAGAAATACTCCAAGAGTTACAGGTTTTATCGGATCGGGCATTACTCCGGTTCCGGTTTCAGACGAAGAAATTACCAAAGTTTTAAAAGCTCAAACCCAGGAAGAAACAATATATAAAATTGATGTTGAGGTAGGAGATATTGTTAAAATTTCCGATGGGCCGTTTAAAGATATGGAGGGGAAAATTAATGAAGTAGATCGAGGTAAAGGAAAAATTAAGGTTTTAGTAAATATGTTTGGAAGAGAAACACCAGTCGAATTAGATTATCTGCAGGTTAAGAAAATCTAATTCTAAATTTCTAATTAACCTAATTATTCTAATTTCTAAAAAATATGGCAAAAGAAATAAAAACAACAATTAAAATTCAACTTCCTGCGGGTGGCGCTACACCAGCTCCGCCAGTGGGTACTGTATTGGGTCCGCATGGATTGAATCTTCAGGATTTTTGTTCAAAATTTAACGAAGCGACAAAAGATAAAATGGGAAATGTTATTCCTGCTGAAATTACGATTTATACTGACAGGACATTTACTTTTATTTTAAAAACTCCTCCGGCAACCGATTTATTGAAAAAAGCAGCAGGTATTGAAAAAGGTTCTGGCGTTCCGCAGAAAGATAAAGTTGGAAAAGTAACCAAACAACAAATTAGAGAAATCGCGGAAATTAAAATGCCGGACTTGAATGCTGACAGCATTGAAGCGGCAATGAAAATCATCGAAGGCACTGCTAAAAATATGGGGATAGAGGTGAAAGATTAACCCCGACGTGCGAGTCGGGGTCCCGACCAGAGCGTTGGGATTATGCAAAGAAGCGGTTGGAAAAGACCGCTTTTTATGTTATAATTTATTTATGAAAAATTATGATTTGATTATTATTGGCGCTGGACCAGCAGGGGTTTCGGCTGGCATTTATGCCAAAAATTTTGGCATAAAATTTTTGATTATCGGCGAAACTTCGGGCGGAACAATTAACACTGCTTATAAAGTAGAAAATTATCCAGGAATTTTTAATGTAACCGGCAAAGAATTGGGAGAAAAATTTAAAGAACATCTTAATCATTTGCAAGCACCAATCATTAAAGAAAGAGTGAATAAAATTTTGCAAGATGGAGATCAATTTAAAGTTATTTCCGAAAATGAAAAATATTCTGCAAAAACAATTATTTTGGCGCTGGGAACGGAAACCAAGAAGCTTGAAATTAAAAATATAAATAAATTTGAACAAAAAGGCGTGAGCTATTGTTCAAAAAATTGCGTTTCATTATTCAAGCAAAAAAACATTGTAATTGTTGGTGGCGCAAATGCTGCGGTGATGGGCGCAGTAATGCTTGCCGAAGAAGCGGAAAAAATTTATTTGGTCTATAGAAAAGATAAATTGAGAGCAGACGATATTTGGATAAAAAGAGCAGAAAAACTCAAAAACATAGAAATAATTTTTAATGTCAATGTTGTCGAAGTAAATGGAAAAAATTGGTTGGAAGAAATTATTTTAGATAATGGAAATAAATTACAGGCAAGTGGACTAATTATCGAAGCGGGTTCGGTGCCAAACACCGTTTTGTTAGAAGAATTGGGGGTTGAAATTAATGAGTTTGGTTTCATTAAAGTAGATGAAGCGCAAAAAACAAATATTAAAGGAATTTTTGCCGCCGGCGACATAACCACGGGTTCAAATAATTTCCGACAAGTTGTAACCGCCGTTTCTGAAGGTGCAATTGCGACATTGGAAGTGTTTAAATTTTTAAACAATAAAAAATAATCATGTCCATAGAAAAACCAACATTAAGAACTCCTGAGCAAAAACAAGAACGACAAGAAAAAAGAAAAAAGTTAAGGAAATTGCTTCCTGCTGATTTGCAATTAGAATTTGTGCACAACAGGCCAGAGAAAGATAAATGGGAAATGGACGGCAAATTAATGAAATTAAGGCAATCACAAGAACAACAAGACAAGTTATTCATCGAAGCAGTAAAATTAATAAGCAAAATAGACACAAAAGAATTTAAACAAATCGAAGAGTTATTCAAAAAAGAAAAACAAGAAATAACACAAGAATTAGAAACGATAATTTTATATGAACAAGGAATCAAAGATTCTGATTGGGGTGTCAGATATGGCACGGCCCAATCATTAGGAGAGTTGGCCAAAATTGCTCCAGAAAAAGCAATTCCGTTATATGAACAAGGAATCAAAGATTCTGATTCGGATGTCAGACGTGGCACGGCCCAATCATTAGGAGAGTTGGCCAAAATTGCTCCAGAAAAAGCAATTCCGTTATATGAACAAGGAATCAAAGATTCTGATTGGGGTGTCAGATATGGCACGGCCCAATCATTAGGAGAGTTGGCCAAAATTGCTCCAGAAAGATATATTCCGTTATATGAACAAGGAATCAAAGATTCTGATTCGGATGTCAGACGTGGCACGGCCCAATCATTAGGAGAGTTGGCCAAAATTGCTCCAGAAAGATATATTCCGTTATATGAACAAGGAATCAAAGATTCTGATTCGGATGTCAGATGTGGCACGGCCCAATCATTAGGAGAGTTGGCCAAAATTAACAATTTTCAAAGAGAAAAAGTAATCAGCAGAATTATTTTTAAGGAACACAAAATGCCAGAAAATGAATTACTTTATGTATATAAAACCATTGTCAATCTTCTCGAAAACGACCAAGATTTAGGAATTTTTAAAAAAGAATATCTACCAGTATATCTATCGATTAAAAAATTAGCCGAACAAGTAAACAGTAGCATTGAAGAATCAAAGAAATGGCAAGACGTGGAAGCATTTTTTAACAAGCATCAAATCGATATTGTCAATTTACAATCCATAGATCTTAAACTTTCCACACAACTCTTAACCAATCTTGTCTCCCGCGGTCTGTCGTTTACCGAAGGATACCTAGAGATATTCTCCAAAACCTTAAATAATCAAGAAGTTAAACAGGCTATCAGCACATACGTTAAACAAAACAAATCATTAGATGGTTACAATCTTATCGACTTGCTAGAAATATCTTCTGCTTACATGGTATTGAACGAACAACAAAAACTAACAGAAATTCTTCAATCCCAAACCAAGAACTTTAATCAATTAAAAACAATTTTAAACCGATCGTTATTAGAACAAACTGCCAAAGGATTAGATTTACAGGCAGAGGTGTCTGATCAAGAATTATCTAGATGGAAACTTAAATATTTTGCCAATCTTTTAACCAACAAGGAATTAATGAAAAGCAAGGATATGGAAGATGCCTTAAAACTATACGAGGCAATGCTAAAAGCTACATTTGAAGACAGATTTGACGACTTCATATCAAACGAAGACCAACAAGACGAGATTGGAGAAACCATTGCCAAGCACAACCAAAAAGTAGAAAAAGAATTTAAACGTTTGAGTGTAAATTGGGACAAGTGGTTATCTTTTTCAGAACAAGTTAAAATGGAAGTTGGCACACAAAAGAAACAAAATCAAGAAGGACTATTTAATCAATTTGAACAAAGATTTAAAACTTGGCAAGAATCAATTACCGAAAAAACCTTAAAAGATTCTTTAAACAAAGATTTAACCCAATTAAACCAAAAGAAAAAAGAATTCGACATTACTAAAATTAATATTAACGATCCAAAATGGATAGAATTGCTTTTGCCCAGCTATACTAAAACCTTAAATTACTTAAAAACCAAAAACAAGGATTTTAAATCAAATTCCGAATCCGAAGAAGCATTCGGCCACCTGTTAGAAACGATTAAATCTCTAACCCAAGAACAACAAAAAGAACAAGCCGTCAAAAAAGAATTTAGAGTTAAGCTTTGGGACAGAGATCCAAGAAAAGATTTGTTTCAGGGCAATGCCACACATTGTTGTATTGCCGTAGGCGTCAAAGAAACTCCTCCCGGAGGAGGATTAACTACTCATCATCCCGAAACAATCATTCAATACTTGGTTGATAAAGGCATAAATGTTGCCGAAATAATTGATCCTGATACCGGAGACGTAATTGCTCAAACATGGCTATTTGTTACTCTTAATAGAGATAATCGTCCCATATTAGTTGCCGACAACTTTGAGGTGAATAATCGTTATCCGGCAGGCAATAATGTTAATCGTGGCATTAGAGAGGCGATGTTTGAGTTTTTAAATAAATATGCCAAATCCTGCAACATTAAAAAGGTTGTTTTGGGACATGTTGGCACTAATGATGTTGAGACCAACGATTTAACAAAAATATCTTTACCAAAAGTCGAAAAAGTTGGCGGTTATTTAGAAGATGAAGAATATTATTTAGAAGCATTAGGCGACACTGATGCCTGGGAAGTAAAATAGTATGGAGAATTTAGACAAAGTTAAGAAACAATATTTCGCAAGCGTGATTAATAAAATTGATGATCAAACATTGAAGGACATATTGAATGTTGAAGAAAAAAGTTTTCCCGAACAAATGCAATCTGATGAAGACGACCTAAAAGAATCTTTAAAGAATAAAAGGGGTATTCAAATTATTGCTAAAGATGAAAAAGGGGAAATTGTTTCATATTTATCGTCTTTACCACTTAAAGATACATTTAAAAATTTAAAAAATTACGACACAGAATTAAAATCAGAAAAAGATGTTTTATATATTGAATCAGTCGCTACTATTCCCGAGAATCGTGACATCAAGATTTTTTTAAAGGGTTTCGAATTAATTAAGCAAGAGGCGCAAAAAAGAGGATTCAAAAAAATATCAGCTCATGCGCGAGTTTCTAATGGTTTATCTGGTGTTTTACAAAAGATGGGCGCTAAAAAATTAAGAACTATAGAAAATTGGTATGATTTTAATGAACCATTTGACTATTTAGAATTTGAAGTTGAGAATTTAAACAATAAAAAATAATCATGAATCACAAAATTACATTAATTCCTGGCGATGGGACTGGACCGGAAATTGTTTATGCGGTTAAAAAATGCATTGACTCCACTGGCGCAAATATTGAATGGGAGGAAATGGAGGCGGGACTTTCGGCAATCGAAAAATATGGAACGCCATTGCCCCCAAAAACCCTAGATTCGATTAAGAGAAATAAGATTGCTTTAAAAATAGAAAATGCTTGGAAAGAGGTGATTGAGGAGGGGAAAGACGTAACTTACGATCTAAAATTAGACAGAAATGACCCAAGTGTCGTTGGTACAATAGAAATGATTAATGCGATTATAAAAAAGTTTTTAAAAGTGATATAATTAAAAGATAAGTAAATGTTTAACCGCTTCGCTTGTTTAATGTTTGATCGCTTCGCTTGTTTGGAACGTGCATTTCAAACATTTCGAACATATCAAACACTTCCAACGTGAGCGATTAGCGAACAATTATGTTTACCAAAGTAGCGATAAATGGTTTTGGAAGAATTGGTCGAAGTTTTTTTAGATTAGCACACGAACGCAACGAATTAAGAATTGTGGCAATTAATGATTTAGCTGATTTGGAAAATTTGGCTTATTTATTACAACACGACAGTGTTTATGGAAAATATAATCATAAAGTCGGTGTTGATTTAAAACAAAAAAAACTGATTATAGATAATCAAAAAATTGATTTTTATCAAGAAAAAGACCCAAGTAAATTACCTTGGGGAAAATTAGGTGTTGATGTGGTTGTTGAGGCAACGGGATTTTTTGATTCATTTGAAAAATCTAATGCCCATATTCAAGCGGGTGCAAAAAGAGTTGTGATTACTGCGCCGTCAAAAGATGATGATGAAAGTTTCAAATTAGGCGGAACCGTGCTTTTAGGAATCAATGAAAAAGATATGGCAAGAACAAATATAACCTCTAACGGTTCGTGCACCACAAATGCAGTTGCGCCGGTTACGGCAATTTTATCAGAAAATCCCGGTATTAAAAAAGCAGTTTTAAACACAACTCACGCCTATACCGCAACACAGAAAATTGTTGATGGTCCGGATGTCAAAGATTGGAGAAGGGGAAGGGCGGGAGCAATTAGTTTAGTTCCTTCTACGACTGGAGCGGCAATTACTGTAACAAAAGTAGTTAAAAATTTGAAAGGAGTATTTGATGGATTAGCTATTCGTACTCCTGTACCAACGGTTTCTTTGGCAGATATAACCTTTATCGCAAACAGAGAAACGAGTGTTGAAGAAATAAATAATATTTTGATTGAAGCGTCTAAAAAACCACATTGGAAAGGAATTTTGAGTGTAACTAACGAAAAATTGGTTTCTTCAGATTTAATTGGTATCACTGCTGCTGCGGTTGTTGATTTGGGATTCACTAAAGTTATTGATGGTGATTTGGTAAAAGTCATGGTTTGGTATGATAATGAATGGGGATACTCTTCAACTTTAGTTGAACACGTAATTAAAAGCGGAAAACTTATAAAAAGTTAAAAGTCTAAAATCAAAAGTTAAAAGTTGCAGTATTAAATTTAAAATATTTAATGCCACAAGATAATAAAAAATTTAGCGAGGAATTAAAGAAGAGAATTTATAATTGGATATTAAGATTGATAAAATTTTTAGATATTTTGAATAAGAACGATAGTTTGTGTCGTACAGTCGATGGTCAACTTATTAGGTGTGGAACAAGTATTGGAGCAAATTATGTAGAAGCAATCGCTGGAAGCTCCAAAAAAGACTTTGTAAATTTTTTAAGTCACGCTTTAAAATCTGCGAATGAGTCAAAATTTTGGTTGGCATTATTACGAGATTCTGGAAAGGGAAATCAAGACGAAATTAATAATTTATTAAAAGAACTTATTGAGCTTGCGAATATTTTAGCATCTAGTATAAGGACAATGAGAAATAAATAATTTTTGATTTTATATTGTAATTTTTAATTTTTGACTTTTAATTTTTAATTTAAAAAATCTATGATTTTTTTAGGCGCTGACCATGGAGGATTCTCTTTTAAAGAGAAAATCAAGGAATATTTACAAGAATTTGAATTAGAGTTTGAAGATTTAGGAAATTTAAAATTTCAGGGCGATGACGATTTTGTTGATTATGCAACTGTAGTTGCAAAAAAAGTTGTAGATATGAACGGAAAGGGGATTTTAATTTGTACTAACGGGGAAGGAATGTGTGTTGCGGCAAACAAAATCAAAGGAATTAGAGCAGTAAGTCCGACAAACAAAAAAGCAGCACAGCAAACAAGGGAACATTTAAACGCGAATATTTTATGTTTAGGCGAACATACGCTTTCGTTTCGAGAAGCGAAAAAAATTATTAAAGTTTGGCTGGAAACAAATTTTTTCAACTCGGAAAAATATATTAGAAGATTAAATAAAATAAAAAATTTAGAAAATTATGAATTAAACAAAATGAAATAATATGAATAAAATAAAATTTAACAGAATTTTATTTATAATTATTTTGTTGTCAGTTTCAATTTTTCTTTTTTCTTCAATTTTTATCGGAAAAATATTTGCTTCCGATTTGAAATATTACGGTTTTTATGGAGAGCCGGGATACAAAACTTTTTATACGAGTGCCACAAATAATATAGCAACATTGGGATATAGCGGGCAAAATTTAGCTGATTATATTAGTTTATTGGAAAGCAACGGAAACAGAGTAATAATATCCATGGCAAGTTATTTTAGGGCAAATATCAATGCATCGGAAAGTGAATGGAGAATTGTTTTAGGTTCTTTAAAGACGAAATTAGTTAATAGCGGGACCCTCAATAAGGTTTGGGGGATTTATGTTTTTGATGAGCCGGGAAATAGAGAGGGCGAGACCGCGGAAAAAATTAATTTAGCTGTGAATTTGGTTAAAGAATATTTTCCCGATATTTATACTTATGTGATATTTTTTATAAAAGAATCAGAAATGAAAGCCGTTCTTAATAATTCTAATTTAGACATAATCGGTATTGATCCTTATTTTTTAAGTAATAAATACGAATCTTCTGTTAGTAATGCATATATTTGCAATACCGCGAATAAAGATCGTTTTAATGCGGTTGTTAAAAAGAAGATTTATTGGATTAAATCCGGAGGAAAAAGTATTGAAAATGTATGTGATTATCCTTATGATTGTTCGGCGGTAGATCAGGTTATAAATCAAAATACCAATAAAAAAATTATGCTTACTGGCCAGAGTTTTAAATGTAATGGCAATAATGATACGGGTTCATGGCAAATACAAAACCTGCCAAGCATTTGCGAACAAAAATGGTACTATGAGTATGCGAAGAATGATCCAGATATTATTGGTTTAAATTGGTTTAAATATTCTTCATCAGCGGAGGTGGCTAATTATAATAATGCGGTGGTGAGTTGTTTGGGGGTAAGCGAAGAGGAAACTCCTGATATGGTTGATGCTCATGAATCTTGGGGGTTAGAAGTTTTATGCACTAATCAAGAGACAAGACCGTTTTGCGCAGAAAATGGTGTAAGTTATAAAAATGCCGATCAAGCAAAATGTGTTGGGAAAAAAGTCATAAAAGCCGGAGGGGCGGGTGTTAATCGTTGCGATTCAAATTGTGGTGCTGATTCGGCATGTCATGGTGTTGTTCCGGGGACTGGGGCTTGCAATTCGAGTTGTAAAAAAATCACCATTACTTTAACTGCTTCGCCAACAACTATTTATTCTGGAAATTCATCAACCTTAACTTGGTCTGCAACCAATGCCACAAGCTGTACCAGTTCAGGAGCATGGTCTGGCAGCAGAGCAGTTTCAGGAACATTAAATGTTAGTCCAACAACAACTTCTACCTATACCTTATCTTGTTCTGGCGCAGGAGGAGCAACAGCAACCCAATCGGTTACAGTTACTGTAAGCGCTGTGCCAACAATCACCATTACTTTAACTGCTTCGCCAACAACTATTTATTCTGGAAATTCATCAACCTTAACTTGGTCTGCAACCAATGCCACAAGCTGTACCAGTTCAGGAGCATGGTCTGGCAGCAGAGCAGTT
>JAKJED010000029.1 GCA_022705575.1 Patescibacteria group bacterium | reverse complement strand
AGGGGGTGATTACGTACCCACAGAAGACCAATTTAAAGTAGCGTTTGAGTTACTGAACTGCAACCCTACACCCGAACAAGAAAAAGCCTGTCATATGGTTTTGTTTGGCTATTCCTGTAAAGAGAAAATACACCACGATTTTATCCACCTCATCAATGAGTACATACGGAGCAAAAAGTAAAGTTTGTTCAGAGAGTAACAAGAGTAAAATTTTGAAATTCTAACACAAAAAAAATCAACAAAAAAACTCCGAGAGCTAAACTCCGTAGCACTCTGAGTTTTTTTGTAAATTACTGACTATCAATCGAATTTCAAAATTTTTTTTAACATTCGGGCTAATCGGGCTGTCATAGTTTTTGCATTGCTCCGTTCCGTTTTTTTACCCAACCCTTTTCTTCGGTTGTGGTCGTGTTCGCTTCTTTCGTACCTCAATACGCTCACACCACCACGAGTTATATAAAAAACCAAGCAAGAGCAGTCATTCCCTCGCTCATTACGTTCGTCCCTCGCTTCATTCGCTCACTCATTCCTGCACTTGCCCAGCCCACAAAAAAACTACACTTATTTACAAACTTCAATAACCCTCTATAAAACATAGAGGGTTATTTTTTTACACCTATTGACATTTGTAAAAATTGAATTATCTTTGCAGGACATTTATATAAATTAAAAGACTATGCATAGAATTATCGGACTAATTACTGCGTTTGCAGTAACGTTTTTCACACTTCCATCATTGACCCCGAGCCCTGACCACATCAGCGTTGAAACAAAAACACAAACACAAGTTACAACGCCAGAATTACAAAAGTCAACTGACCAAAATTCAAGTAAAACTTTAAGTCAGGTTGACCAAATGACTGATTTAAAGACACTTATCGCTGACCTTGACCAACAGGTTAAACAAGCGAATGACCTCACCGAAGCTATTAACTTAATTATCAGTGGATTACTTGCTTTGCTAAGTTATCTAATTGGTGACAAGTTGACAGCCTGGTTACTAAAATTGTTTACAAAAAAGCGGTACAAGATTTGACCAACTTCGTACCAAGGCGCATTTAACAATTTCGCCAAATCGTTCATGGTCCGTTAATATTAATTTTTTCTATAAACAAACTAAAAACTTAAAATCATGGCAATTTCACAAAATCCCATCACTGGTCGCATGCGCCAGAAAATGTCAAATGTCGTCTTCTCGACTGTTTTCAGCCAAAATGTTGTCCGTTCAAAACCACTCACAGTGCGCAATCCACGAACGACCGGGCAAGTAAATCACCGTGACTATTTTACCAAAGTAGTTCAACTTTGTAAAATCCTGAAAACCGATGAAGGAGTAGCAAAACGTTCTTCACGTACTGGTCGAAATCCTAAGATGTCAGCGTATTCATATCTTATCAAAGGTTTTATGAATGCAGAAGACAGAACCACAACTCCTTATAAACCAATCTGGCCTAATGTTGACCTCGGACCCGGAGATATTGGTTTAACAAATTTATCTTACGAAATCGAAGATGGTGCCTTAAACGTAACTTGGGACGATTCCTTTTTGCCTACAAATGGAGCTGCTACAGATAATCTAAGACTGATTGTAATTGACTGGGCAACAATGGAATATCATATCATCCCAATCGCAGGTCAGCGTCAGAACGGAGCAGGTATGGTCAGTCTCGCTGATAGGTTTACACACACAAACACCCCAAAAGGTGTAATTGCGTTTTTTATATCTGCGAACAAGTCAAAATGGAGCTTTGAAGACCCAGCTCTTGTCACACCCTAAAAAATGCAAATAATTACAAACCAAGAACTCAATTCAAGCCTTCTGAAATTTTTAGAAGGCTTGAATAATTATTATCCAGCGACAAAAACAATTTTTCAGCTTTTATATGACAAAGGTTTCAGAAGTATAGAAGTAAATGATTTACAACGTTTTACAATAGTTAATGAAACTCAAATAAGATTTAAACCCGCAAAAAATAATCATTACCGAACTTTTTTGATTGAAGAATTTCCCGCAGACTTTATCGCCGCTATACAAAACAATTCTCCGAAATATATTTCAATTTCTTGCAATACAATGCGTTATACATTCAACAATTTATATAAGTATCGGAAAATTTTTTCGGGCAACAAAGAAATTTCATTACATTTGTTTCGATATAATTTTTGCAGAAAACTTTTAGATTCAGGAGAAACAAGAGAGCAAATTTCTGAAAAACTCGGAGAGATAGATATAAGTAATTTAGACAGTTACTTATACGCTGACATTTACAGAATCTAAAAAAAAATACAAATGGCCCGTAAAAGAAAACCGCATTAGAAATTAAGATTTTGATTTAACATTTATTCACATCTTTTAACAAAAATTTAACATAAATTTAACATTGAAAGTGTACAATTCTCAAAAAACTGTTGTATATTTGCATTGCCATTACGGCTTTTGGCGGTTAGCCCTCTGGTGGCGGGACATTTGAGCCTGGGATTTATATTTTTCCCGGGCTTTTTCCTTCAAAATGTTTCACGTGAAACAATCAGAAAGAAAATCGTAACCGCAAAATCTTCAAGGCGTCCATCCCAATAACATGGACGCCGAAATTGAGAGGGAAGCGGGAAAAAAAAATTTGAAAAATTTTTAAATGCGCAACATGACTAAGTTTGACGACTATTTCATGAAAAAGGGTAGAAATGTTTCACGTGAAACAATTGGGCAAAATTCTGAGTTTATAATTTATAGAGTAATCGGGGAAAATTGGAAAATTAAAAGAGCATCCAAATTTTTCAATGACTTTAATAAAAACGTAGATTTCAGAGAAGCATTTTTGTTGTGTAATGTAGTTATAGTGCGTCTCAGAGAAAAAAATTTATGCCCCTACTGTTTTGTATACTTTGAAAATTTAACACAAATTTACAAACATTTAAAATCATGTCACAGCTAAGTTTGTTCAATATTGATTGGAAACAACTTGCTTTTACAGGCGAACGGCTCGACCTTATAGACAAAGTTTGCCAGATTCAAGATTTTCAAACCTCCATTTTTGGGAAAATCGCAAGTTACCCGGACCATGAGCATGAAATGTTTAATCTTAGCTACATGCCGAAAAGCAAGATACTTAAACATAATCTTTTAATTCTAAAAGTGAACAATAAATTTTTGTATTCCCAACAATTTAGGGCCGAGCTGGATAATCTAATAGAATTTTTAAAGTTAAAATTCAATAATGTTACCCGGATAGACTATGCTTTAGATTTCCAATTTTTACGTGCTGGTCTTACGGGTACAAGATTTATGGAGCTTTTAGGTAACAATAAAATAGACCTAAAATATAAGGGTAAAAAAACAATAATATTTCCATCAAATCATAATGAGCCTCCCGAATACGTACGATTTGGTAATCATTCATCCGAATTTAACGTTTACATTTACAACAAAACAAAAGAGTTACAAGAACAAAAAGACAAACCATATATAAGAGAGCAATGGAAAAATTGCGAGTTTTTAGAGAATTTTCCAGTTTTTCGATTAGAAATTTCATTTAAACCCAACAAAACAAAATTTTTTCTAAATAAAGATAATCACAACAGTTTCAACAACTTAGATAATATTTTAAACATAAACTTTCATAAAAACATTTTCAATTATTTGATAAAAAATAAATTTAGATTCTATTATACGTCGGGCAAAAAAAGTATGGTAGATTTATTTTATTTACCTGAAACACAAGAAGATTCGAATGTTAAAATGCTGGTTGATTACGATTTAAAAGGGTCGGATAATTACATACGGGGAGTTATAAATTTCCTTGAAAAAAATAACAATGAGATTAGGGCTTATTATAATATTGATTCAAACGCTCTGTCCGAAACAATAGATATTTTGAAATTTATATATTCGGTTAAGTGATTCAAACAAAATTTAATAAAATGGTAGAAACATCAAATACAGCACAAACCGCAACTGACATATATACTATGTTAGCAGCTGGCGGTTTTAAAGTTTTAGTAGCCTGTGAAGAATCGCAGACAGTTTGCAAAGCATTTCGTGCGTTGGGGATAGAGGCTTATAGTTGTGATTTACAAGAGCCAAGTGGCGGACACCCTGAATGGCACATACAAGGCGATGCAGTAAAAGAGGCTTATAGTGGCAAATACGATATGATGATTGCACACCCACCTTGCACTTATATAAGTAGGGCTGGGGCAAGATGGATGTATCCAACGGCAGGTAATTTGTGCCAAGATAGATATGCAAAAGCAATGGAAGCGAAGGATATGTTTATGAAATTATTAAACGCTCCAATAAAACATATTGCAGTAGAAAACCCTGTGCCGTTAAAAGTAGTTGGATTGCCTAAACATAGCCAAGCGGTGCAACCTTACGAGTACGGACACGAGTATAGTAAGAGAACCCTGCTGTGGCTTAAAAATTTACCATTATTAAAACCGACTGATGTAGTAGAAAACTATAAGCCTTATTTGCCTTCAAATACAGGAGGAAAGAAACGAGGACAAAGTTATAGTAGAGGGATAGCAAAAAATGCAAAAGAAAGTAGTAAGACGTTTGAAGGCATAGCGAGGGCAATGGCTGAACAGTGGCTCTTAGCTTGCTACTAACGTAAAAAATAAAGTTAAACAATTTTAATTTTGGGTAAACATGGTAGGTTAGGGGCGACGGCGGAAGCAAGGAGTTCGTCGCGCGTGCGGTCTCGGCTGGGCAAAGATATATAATTTTTTATTACGAGCGCAAGGGTATACAAAGCGGGATTTTAAGTTTGTCTTTATATTTTTGTTTTCTTCCCGCCCTTGCGCTCATAAAAAATTATATTAGCCAATTCAGCAACGCGTCCGCCCGCGCGCTCACTTTCGCCTCTAATCTCTTTATTCATGCCTTAGCTTCGTAGGACAGCCCGGCTCATTTTCATGTTTAGCGGCCGCCGAGCCGCAAAGCCTAAAGCTTCGGGTGTAAGGGTGTAATGGCTTTAGTCTTTTCGGCTTTGCGGCGGCCGCAACCCCTTAAAAAAGAGCCTTCAAAATGAGCGGTTCTTGATTTCGTTGACTGACAATAAACAATTTCATTTTGAAGTCTCAGGGCTTCCGCCGTCGCCCCTAACCCTGCCTGCGTCTATAGACACACACACAAACACTCGGCTCCTACCACACAAGACCAGACAGATAAAAGGGGGTTTTTTATTAAAACTTAACAATAATTTAACATTAATTTAACAATAATTTAACATACATGTATTACCTTTGTCGTACAAATTTAGAACA
>JAKJED010000028.1 GCA_022705575.1 Patescibacteria group bacterium | reverse complement strand
AAATTATTATTAGATATATTTGGCGGGGAAGAAAAATATAAACAAAGCATAAATAAGTGGCTGAAAGAAATGGAAATAGGTAGCATGAGAGAATTAGTATTAGAATAGGTGCATATAAGCGCTATTATTTAATAAATTATGACTATTGGAATTGATATTAGGGTATTGGCAAAAGGGAAAAGGACGGGAGTAGAGGATTATACAATAAATCTTCTGTCGCATTTAATCCCGTTAGATAAAAATATAAAATATAAATTATTTTATAGTGGGTTTAAGAAATTTGATTTGGAATATCCATGGTTAAAGGAAAAAAATGTTAAAATAAAAAAAATTAGGATTCCGAATAAAATTTTTGACTTAATTTTAAAATTTTTTAAATTTCCCAAATTAGACAAATTTTTAGGAGGCGTAGATGCGTTTATTAGTCCGCATTTTTTACTTACACCGCTTTCAAAAAAAACAAAACATATAATGGTTTTTTATGATTTATCATTTTTAAGATTTCCGGAATTTTTTTCACGGCAAAAAAGATGGTGGCATAAATTTATGAATCCCAAGAAACAGGCGCAAAAAGCAGATTTAATTATTGCTATTTCAGAATCAACAAAATATGATTTAATAAATATTTATGGCGTTGATTCGGATAAAATAAAAGTTATATATCCCGGCATAAATGAAAAGTTCCAAATTATTAAAGATAGTTATAAAAATAATTTTGTTTTATATTTTGGCACAATTGAACCGAGAAAGAATATTTTAGGATTGATTAAGGCGTTTGAAGAAATTAAACAAGATAAATCAGGAAAAATTTTAGATGTTGATTGGCAAGGGTTTGAGGGTGTAGTCAGAAAACAAAATAATGAAATTTTCGATTTTTCAAAATTGAAATTAGTGATTGCCGGAACAAAAGGATGGCTCTGTAAAGAGATTTTCAAAAAAATTAAAAACTCCGAATTTAAAAATGATATCGTTGTTACTGGGTTTGTAAATGAAGAAGATAAAGCGCGTTTATATAATTTAGCTAAGGTTTTTGTGTATCCAAGTTTTTTTGAGGGCTTTGGTTTACCTCCATTGGAAGCAATGGCTTGTGGGATTCCAGTGGTTGTTTCTAATAAATCGTCTTTGTCGGAAGTTGTTGGGAGTTCGGCAATTATGATTAATCCGCAAAATCCGAGTGAAATAAGTTGGGCAATCAAAGAAATTTTAGAAAATCGAGAATTGAGTGAATATTTGACTAAAAAAGGCTTGGAGCAAGCGGAGAAATTTAATTGGAACAATGCAGTTAAAGAAATATTAAATTCTATTTACGCCGAGATTTTGCTTACGGGTAAAGCAGGTTTGGCGACACAAATATGCGAATAGGAATAGATGCCAGATTTTTTGGACCAAAAGATAAAGGATTTGGCAGATATACGGAAAATTTAATCAAAGAATTAGAAAAAACCTCAGCTGGTAATGCAGTTTTTTTTGTTTTTTTAAAAAAACAAAGATTTGACGATTACATTCCTCAAAATCCCAATTTTCATAAAGTTTTGGCGGATTATAAATGGTATGGATTTAAAGAGCAAATAATTTATCCTTTTCAACTCAAAAAATATAATTTAGATTTAATGCATTTCACGCATTTTAATGTGCCGATTTTGTATCGTCGAAAATTTATCGTTACGATTCATGATTTGATTTTACGTTATTTTCCAAAAAATATATTTAAAATGCCGGCTTATTTTTTAGTTTTTAAGCACGCAATAAAAAATTCAGAAAAAATTATTGCGGTTTCTGAACACACCAAGAAGGACATATTAAAATATTACGATATAATATCAGACAAAATAAAAATAATATACGAGGGAGTAACTGGAGAGAAATCTCAATTATCAAATTTCAATTTTCAGTTAAATTCCAAATCCCAATTTTCAACTTCAACCATTTTATATGTTGGCAATGATTATCCGCATAAAAATTTACAGCGGTTAAGATTGGCGTGCGACAAATTAAGAGAAGAAGGATTTAAAATTAATCTTATTTTAATTACCGGATTTATAAGTGAAAAAGAATTAAATGATTTGTATAAAAGCGTTGACTTATTTGTTTTTCCATCTCTGTATGAAGGATTTGGTTTGCCTCCATTGGAAGCAATGAAAAGAGGGTTGGCGGTTGTTTCTTCTAGTGCGAGTTGTATGCCCGAAATTTTAGGCGATGCAGCGATTTATTTTGATCCATTAAATGTTGATGATATGGCAGAGAAAATAAAAAAAGTTCTCACTGATAATAATTTGCGAGAACTTTTAATTCAAAAAGGTTTTGAACAAATCAAGAAATATAACTGGTTTAAAATGGCACAGGAGACAACAGAAATTTATTTTAACCGATACTGACTTTAATTTTTTTGGTTTTTATTTTTTCTGATTTTGGAAGACGGACCGTGAGGATTCCGTTTTTTATTTCCGCCTTTGCTTTATCTATATCAACCTCTACGGGAAGAATGACTGATCTGGAAAATGCGCCCCAATAAAGTTCTTGATAATAATAATCTTCGGTCATTATTTCTTCTTCTTTTTTTCTTCTGCCTCGAACCGTAATCATGTCGTTAGTGAAACTAATATCAATATCTTCGGGTTTTACTCCGGCAACCGTAGATTTAATTACAACCTCGTTGGGAGTTTGATAAACATCAATTGTTAATTGTCCTTCTTCTCCTTCATCGGCTTCTTGCAACCAACTCTTATCTTCTTCTTCGGGAACGTCTATTTTTTTTACGGATTTTTTAGTTTTTTTTGCTGTTTTTTGAGGAGTAATGTCTGTTTGGGGAGAGATAATTGTTTCTTCTTGTGATTCTTCGTTTATTGTTTCCTCTAATTTATTTTCATTGTCTTCTGATGAACCGGTTAATTTTTCAAAAAATGATTTTGTCATAAATATATATATATGGTTTCTATAAATTTCGCGAGCGTAGCGAGTGTATTTCGTGAGCGTAGCGAATTAATTTTTAATGAAATAAATTCACTCCGTTCGTGAAATTAGTTTTGCTTCGCAAAACGAAATTAAATAGAAATTAAATCTTACACACTGGTTTTAATTTATTAATTTTTTTAAACATAATCGAAACTATAATCGCATTTGTTATAAGCAATACAAAAACCAATCCATTTCTGTGATAAGTCTCTATTTGTCCGTTTATATTTAATATTATAATGTAATTAAAAATTGAATGCAATATTGTGGCAATAGCCAGTCCGTTGAAAATCAGGGTTTTTCTAAATTTTGATGCTTTGCAAAGCGAAATAGCCAGAAAATAACCAAGAATTGCCGATGCTAACGCGTGTAAAAATGTTGCGCCGACAAATCTCATGGTTATAAATTCGATTGTTTCGCTTATGGGAATTTTTAATGGAGAAATTTGCGAAAGTAAATAAATATTTTCTGCTGCAGCAAAGCCCAATGCCGATATTATCATATAAATCATTGAATCAACCGGTTCGTCAAAATTTGGATTTTTTAAAATGCCGAATTTGACTACAATATATTTTAACCATTCTTCAATAAAAGCAAAGCTGACTACTAAAACTATTAATTCTTGCATTAAAGAAATTTTTTTGAATAAAACATAAATTCCTTGTTCTAATAGCGCCGCAAAAGCAATCGCTATCGCTCCCAATAAAAATATTTTTACAACTAATTTGTTTGGTTCGGGATGTTTGTCTTTGCGCAAATAAAAAGCCAGCCAAATAATTGACGGCAAAGGAGCAAGTAAAATGCAAAGTAAAAGTTTCATTTAATTTTTACTTTGGCCACTCAGAAATAATGAGTGGTTTTTCCTTTTTGTAATTTAATTGCCAGATTGATTCGGTGATAAACGGAATAAATGGATGAAGAAGCCGAAGAATATTTTTAAAAACATGAACATTAACATTTTTTTCTTGTTTTTTGCTCGCTTCAATATATTTATCAGCGTATTCGTGCCAAACAAATTCATAAAGTTCGCGTGCTGATTCACCAAATTCGTAATTTTCAATTTTTTTGGAAATTGATTTTATTGTTTCGTTTAATCTTTTTAAAATCCATTTGTCGTCTTCGGTAAGATTTTGAATTTCAGATTTTGAAAATTTGGATTTTTTCGGAATTTGGTTTTTGGAATTTGGAATTTGCAGATTCATTTGAATAAATCTGTTTATGTTCCAAATTTTATTGCAGAAATTTCTACTCGCTTTGATTGTTTCTTCGGAAAATTTCATTGCTTGTTGGTCTCTGCTGGTTTGATAAAGTAGTCCAAAGCGTGTGGCATCAGCTCCGTATTTTTCAATTAATTCAACAGGATCAAGTCCAGTGTCGAGCGATTTGCTCATTCTTTTGCCTTCAATATTTAATACCGTGGCGTGGATATAAACATTTTTAAAAGGAATTTTATTTAAAAATTCCAAGCTTGAAAAAACCATTCTTGCTACCCAAAGATAAATAATATCTTGTGCGGTTGAAAGAAGGGAAGTTGGATAAAATTCTTTTAAGTCATTAGTTTTTTCCGGCCAACCTAAAGTTGCAAATGGCCACAGAGCAGAGGAAAACCAAGTATCAAGCACATCATTTTCTCCCTCTAGAGGAATTTTATGTCCCCACCAAAGCTGGCGCGAAATGCACCAATCATCAATATTTTTTAACCAATCAAGATATATTTTTTTGTAGCGTTCCGGGGTAATTTTAATTTTTCCTAATTCTACGGCTTTGATTGCAGGCCCGGCAAGTTCATCCATTTTTACAAACCATTGCTTTGAAATCAATGGTTCAATTGGTGTTTCGCATCTGTCACAAATTGCCAAAGAATGTTCGTAGTCTTCTTCTTTCTCTAATAAATTTAGTGTTTTTAAGTCTTCAATAATTTTATCACGCGCATCCAAAACTTTTAACCCTGCATATTTTCCGCCGTGTTTGGTTATTTTTCCGTCTTCACCAACAACATTTATAGTTTCCAGTTTATGCGTTTTGCCGATTTTATAATCAATTGCATCATGTGCAGGGGTTACTTTGACTGAACCGGTTCCAAATTCCAAATCAATTAATCGATCGGCAACTATTGGGATTTCGCGATCCATTAACGGCAGAATGACTTTTTCTCCGATTAATTTTTTATATCTTTCATCTTTTGGATTAACTGCGATTGCGGTGTCACCGAGCATTGTTTCTGGGCGGGTTGTTGCGACCACGATGTATTTCGGATTTCGGATTTCGGATTTCGGATTTTGACTAAGCGGATATTGTAGATACCATAGCTTAGTCTTATGTGGCGTGTATCTTA
>JAKJED010000009.1 GCA_022705575.1 Patescibacteria group bacterium | reverse complement strand
GCATTATCACCATCCATGGAACCAAAGTTTCCTTGACCACGAACTAATGGATAGCGCATGGAAAAATCTTGAGCCATTCTGACCATTGATTCATAAACTGCTGAATCACCATGAGGATGATATTTACCTAATACTTCACCAACCACCGTAGCTGATTTTCTAAATTTAGAATTTGCTTTTAAGCCAATGCTCCACATCGCATATAAAATGCGACGATGAACGGGTTTTAGACCGTCCCGAACATCAGGCAGAGCGCGCGAAACAATAACACTCATGGCGTAATCTAAATAAGATTTACTCATTTCTTCAATAATCGGTTGGTCTTCCACTAAACCATAAGCTGTTTTTTTTCTGGTGGAGGAAAGCTCAGGAGCGCTCGCCTCTGTTTGAATTTCTTTCTCTGTTGGTTCTTTCTCTTTTAGCTCTTTCTCTGTTGATTCCTTTTTTACTTTTTTTACTTTTTCAGCTTTTTTTGTTTTTTCAGTTTTTTGCTTCTTGTTAGGTTTTTTGGGCATATATATTAAAACTAATAAACTAATTGTGTATAATCTTCACAGCCCGGCGGAATAACACAATTTGGTGCTGGGCCATCAAAAGTAGGCATACAATTTATCCAAGCCGGACAACCATTTTTCATTGGAATGGCTGGCGACGGTCTAGGAATAACAGATCCATCATTTGGTTCTCGGCCATCATTTGGCTCTTGATTATTATTTTGCTCTTGATTATCATTTGGTTCCTGAGAATTAGAAAAATCTGGTTCAGAAAGTTCTGACTCATTATTAAACTCAGCATTAAACTCTTTTTTTAAATCATTAATGAAATCTTGCGTACCTTGTTCTAAAAGCAAATCTTCTTCAAGTTTTTTAACTTTCTGAGAAATTTCTTCAACTGTTTCATCAACATTTTGTTTAATTTCCGTCACGATTGGACTAGCTGACTGATTATTTTTTTTAAATTGCCAAGAATTTTTTAAATTTAATACCCAAGCCGAAAAAATCACCAGCGTTAAAATAATAACTAAAAATTTTAACAAGATATTTTTCTTTTTCTCTTGCTCAAGAAGATCGTCATTTTTATTGACGATTTTTTTTGATGTATCATCTGAATTTTTGGAGGGCATAAATTTAAAAAAAATTTATTCTTTAATGCCGTCTAAGTTTACATCGTATAAAATTTGTTCGGTTACCAAACGATATTTTAAAATTTCTTCCTCAGTAAACCAAATACTAATCTCTCGTTCTGCTTCAGTTTTTTCATCGGAACAATGAACTAAATTGCGAACAGCGCGACCATCAAAATTAGATAATTCATAAGAATCAATTGTGTAATCACCTCGAATTGTGCCACCATCGGAAGCAAGCGGTTCGGTTGAACCCACTAATTTTTTAACAATTCCAATGGCTTGATTACCCTCCCAAACCATGGCCACAATCGGTCCGCAAGTCATAAATTTAACCAAGGCCTCAATAATATCGCGCCCATACTCAATCGCTTCTTTCTCTATTTTTAAGCCAGCCGCTTTTCTATTTTCAACAACTCTTTTGCCCTTGCTCAAAAACCAAGCCTCATCTTTATTATAATGTGTCCAGCAAGCAGCTTCTTCGGCCATAATCATTTTTAAAGCCACTAATTTTAAACCCGTGCTTTCTATTTTTTTAATGATTTCGCCAATTAGGCCACGTTGAACTGAATCTGGTTTTAGAATAACCAAAGTTCTTTCTCTCTTTAAATGCATAGAATTTTCTTTTTAAATTAAATACTTAATATTACTAATTCCATATCTTCTTGCGGAAGATCTTTTTTGGAAATTTTTAATTTTTCTTCGTAAGTTGGTTCAATGCCAATTTCTTTTATAAACTTATCAACCGGATCAATATCAATCTTCAAATCTTTTGTTTTATAATGCATCGGAATAACAATCCGCGGTTCAATTTGCGAAATAACTTCAACCGCTTTTTTGGCGTCTAAAGTATATTTACCACCCACCGGAATAAGTAAAATATCAGTGCCGGCCAATTTTTCCAATTGACCATTATCAAGTGGTCCACCCAAATCACCCAAGTGAACAATTGAAATATCTTCTACTTCAAAACGATAAATAACATTTAAACCGCGCTCCTTGCCTTCTTTATCATCATGAAAAGAATCAATACCTTCTACTAAAATTCCTTTGTAATCATATTCGCCAGCGCAATTGATAATTAATGGCTGACCACGAAGCGCGGCCGAATTATTATGATCATAATGATCATGTGAAATAGTGACAATATCCGCTTCACAATTTGGCACTTTTAAACCAACTTCTTTACTAAACGGATCAGTTACGACAGTTACGCCATCTGATCCGATTTTGTCTTGAATTTTAAAGCAAGAATGCCCTTGCCAAGTAATAATCATAAATGTAAAACAATAAAAACGGGCTTATTTACCCTAGAGCTATTATAACAGAACAAAAGTCGCTGGTCAAACCAAAAAAAATTAGAATTAAGCCCGAAATATAAGCTAATAATCGTTTAAATTAACAAATAAAAAAGGCTCGTAAAAAGTTACGAGCCTCACAAAAAAAAGAAAGAACAAGAGAAACAAAAAGCTAACGAAAATTGTTAGTAATCACAATATTGTCCCGAGAAACTGAAATGTTATCAGAAGACGATTTTCCTCTGGCAAACACATTTCCTGGAGTGTCATTCACGAGAATAATCAGGATTGCCTGAGTAGGTAAGCCACGTGAATCTTTAAATTGAATGGGGATGATATTCCAACCCACATAAAACTCCATTCTTTGCGGTCTTTGTGGAGAAACAACCACTCCCTTTGAGGCTCCTTCAGAAATTATAAAGTCAAAATTTAATCTGGAGACCATTCTCTTACGGACAATACGACCGGTGTTAGCTTCCATCACATCTTGAGGAGTAATCAAAAAATTTTCTTGCCCCTCAGTTACAATTTTATTGACGATGGCCCAGGAATACTTGACGCCGGTTTGGGTACTTGTTTCATCTTCTGCGACTAAAAAGACTGGAAAAATAATTTCACCTGTTCTCAGAACAATTGATCTTTCTGATTCCTGATCAGGTTTCAAGGCCAGACCCTTAAACGGATCGGTTGGTACAAAAATGGTATAACCCTCTAATTTGTTTTGAGGTCTAACACTAACTTGTGCCCACCAATCTCGGGGCGCTTCAACCTGGAATGTTGGCATCAAAGGCTGAGTGACAACTGATTCTTCTTGCTCTTTTTCTCTAACTGTTTTGGCGGTTCGACGACCATTTTCTGGCCTAACTGAGGTTGGTTCAAAATTATCAATGCGAACTCGGCCATTTACTACCGGTCGTGTCAGTTCAATCGGACCGACCAAAATTCGATTGCGATCATAATATTTAACCGCAAAGTAAGCAACACCGTCTTTAACAGTAAGATTGACGTTTTTAAGCACGCGTGAAGCAATGTCTACGCCGTCAACCTGGATTACTGAGTTAGTATTATTACCAACTCCGACCATTTGCTTTTGCGCAAAAACGCTTATCGGCAAAAGGAAAAACAAAAAAATAATGACTTTCTTCATGATTTAAAAATGTTTTTTCAGTTTAATATTTATCGGTTTATATTCTTTTTTTAAAAGTACTTTAATTTCAAAATAATATATTTTGACCTCTTACTTTATCATACTTAAATAATTTTGTCAATAGCTAGTTAATATTAGCGGAAAAAACTAGGTTTCCCGACTCATCAGTGCGAAAAACCTCTATTTTTAGCTTTTCGGCTATTTTTAGAGTCTCAGGAGCCGGATGATTAAAACGATTATTAATTCCAACTGAAATTACCATTATTTTTGGATTTACAGCCTTTAAAAACTCTTCTTGATTGGAAGTTTTTGAGCCATGATGAGAAGCTTTGAAAATATCAGCGCTCAAATCAAACGAGGATTGCAAAAGAGCGTTCTCCACTTCTTTCTCATTATCGCCGGAAAATAAAACCCGAAAATTTAAACAATTTAATTTCGTTAATAAAGAATTATTACTATTTTCTTTAACCTCAAGACTCAAGGGATTTAAAAAAAATAATTCACATTGATTATTTAAATTTAATTTTAAGGAAGAGGAAATACTAATAACCTTTGTTTTGTTTTTAGCAGCTTCTTCAAAAAGTAATGGCGTAAATAAGGAGTTTTCTAAATTGGCAGCCAAAATTAAATATCTGACTTGATAACGTCTGAGAACTTCAAGCAAGCCTATAATATGATCATCATGCCAATGACTAATGATAATCGCTTCAATTTTTCGTTCATAAAAAGCCATTTGTTCGCCAAGACGATATAGTATTAAATTATCAGGTCCGCCATCAATTAAAATTATTTTTCCCTTGGATGATCTAATAAAACTAGCATCCCCTTGCCCAACATCAAAAAAAGAGACAAACAATTTTTCTTTTTTATTTTTTTGAATAGCAAACTGCTCAATAATCAAAGGAAAAATAACTAATAGAATCATCAGCAAAACTCCGGACCAAATAATTTTATTCAATAACGAAACAATTTTGCGAAAAATTTTTTTGTTCATCATAAAATTGTTCATCATAAAATTCTATCTATTCTAACAAGTTTTAACTGAACAAAAAATAAAAAGAGTTTGGGCAAAAAAGCAAAGAAAAAATTAAAAATAAAAAGGGGCTAGTTTAAAACTATCCCCCATTTAAAATTCTTACTGGTTAGGCTAACAAATTGCGCGAATTGCCAAATTTAATTTTTGAAATGAACTTTAGAACTTTGTTCGGCGTTTATTATTAAACAAACTAACCGATGTTTTTAACCTGGCTTCTGATCGAATTTTTTCTTCTCTTTCCTGACAAACGAAGCAGGGTTCAATAATAAAAAATAATTTGCTCAAATCTTCTAAATCTTGCTCTGCCATTCCTTCCGGAATTTTAATTTCACCTGTTGAACTTTGATCTTTTAAAACTTTCACTCCTTTTTTTGTCATTTCCCAAGACGTATTACAACGACGGCAATAACACCTGGCGGCATAATTACTATCAAGAGGGTGTTTTCTTAAAGTTTCTGCAATCATTCGTTCAAATTGGGCATCAGTAAATTTGCGCTTACTTTCAAGCTGGACGCTAGAAAGATTACTTCCATTTTCAGACAATACTTCGGCTGCCTTAACCTCTTTAACAACTACCTTTTCAGCAGCTACTTCTTTTGTAGCTTCTTCTTTAATTCTTTTTTCATCCATTTTTTCTTTCTTTTTTTTACTTTTTTGATTATTATTTTTGAAATGTGCTTTTTTATTTATAATCTTATTTATAACCTTAAAAACAAAAAATGTCAATACTAAATAATGTATTTAAAATACATTTTTTAATTTTTTAGCTAATATTAATAAACATTCTATTTTCTACTTTTTTCAATAGCAGAAGAATGTTTATAAAAAGTAATAATAGTTAATAAAGTTCCCAGGCTAATCATTAGATCGGCTAAATTGAGAATAGAAAATTTAAATATTTTCAAATAATCAATTACATAGCCAAAATTAAGACGATCAATTAAATTGCTAACTGCCCCCATAAATATGAGCATCAACCAAACAATGACTGAAACAAGGCGTTTATTTTTTTTGATTATTGAAACAATGATTAGGATAATAGCGGCTAGTGCCAGAAAAGAAAAAGCAATAATTAAATTAGCCGGCAAAGGAATTGAAAAAGAAATAAAATAATTTTTAGCAAAAGAAAAAGACACCCAATCACCTAACAAGGGGCGACTGTTAGTTTGATATTTAGTTAAAGCAATAAATTTTAAATAGCGATCAATTAAAAAAAATATAGCTATTACAAAAATAATAGCTATACTTATAAACTGTTTTTTGGAAAAAAATTTATTCATTTTCCTGTAATTCAGTTTTACAGGTTATACAAGAACCCGCCGTTGGTCTGGCCATTAAACGTTTCTCACTAATTGGCTTATGACAATATTTGCAGATACCATAGGTTCCTTTTTCTATTCTGGCAAATGTCTTTTCAATATCTTCTAAGCTTTTTTCTAAGACTTTTTGAGTTACTACCGTAGTGGAAAAATCATTAATTTCTTGAGCGTTCTCATCAGGCTTGTCACCATATTCAGGAAACTTAGCCGCTCGATTATCGGATTCGCGGATATCTTTTTTAGAAATATTTTTTAAATCAGCTAATACTCTTTTTTTCTCAGCCAAAAGCACCTCTTTGATTTTATTTAAAGTATCGCTGCTAATTGTTTGATTTTTTTTCATATAGTCTTTTTCTTTTCGCTTCGCATAATTAAAAAAACTGAACACCTCTGGTTCACACTACACTATAACTCATAACCCCTATTTTTGCAAGTGTTTTTTACTTTTTTGTTTTTTGACAAATAATTATCTTTTTGCTATTATTTTTTTGTGGCTTGAAATATTAACAGCCATTTTTTAAAAAAAGGAGCGGTAGTTCAGTTGGTTAGAACGCCTGCCTGTCACGCAGGAGGTCGCGGGTTCGAGTCCCGTCCGTTCCGCAACATCGTGCTAGCACGAGGTAGTTTAAAACAGAGCTTTTTTGAGGCTCTGTTTTTAGTTGGGGAAAAGCTAGTTTTTCTTTAAAATAAGCTATTTGACAACTTATGTCATTTTTTGACATTTCTATAAAATATGTTAAAATTTATATAAAGAAAAGATAAATAAAATATAAATTTTATATGAGCGACCGAATAGACAAACTTTTAACCATAGAGGAAGTAGCTGATATTTTGAGAGTGAGTACCAGAACTATTGTTAGGTATATAGAATCAGGAAAATTAAAAGCTTCTAAGATAGGTGTTTGGAGAATAAAGGAGTCGGATGTGCACTTGTTTTTAGAGGAAACTAGTAATAAAAAATAAGATTTAAATATTATGGCTAATAATTCGAATAATTCTAAAGAACAAGAACGAGCCGAACTTCATCGAGCTATTTGGCAAATTGCCAATGACTTGCGCGGCGCAGTTGATGGTTGGGATTTTAAGCAGTATGTTCTTGGGATGCTCTTCTATCGTTTTATTAGTGAAAACCTTACCAACTACATTAATGCTGATGAGCGTCGAACGGGTAAAAAAGACTTTGATTATGCTGCTCTTTCAGATAAACAAGCAGAATTTGGTCGAGCTGATACAGTCAAAGAAAAAGGTTTTTATATTTTGCCAAGTGAGTTATTTGTAAATGTTTGTAAAAATGCACGCAATAATGCAAATCTTAACGAAACTTTAGCCGAAGTATTTCGCAATATCGAGAACTCAGCTAAAGGTGCAGATAGTGAGGATGACTTAAAAGGTCTTTTTGATGATATTGATGTTAATTCTAAAAAGCTAGGTAACACCGTCGAACAAAGAAACCAAAAATTAGCCAAACTTCTAGAAGCTATTAGTAATCTCGGGCTAGGGAATTATGCCGATAATACTATTGATGCTTTTGGTGATGCTTATGAGTTTTTAATGACCATGTATGCCTCAAATGCCGGTAAATCTGGAGGGGAATTTTTTACTCCGCAAGAAGTTAGTGAGCTTCTGGCCGAAATAACTACAGTTGGCAAAAAAGAAGTTAATAAAGTCTATGATCCTTGTTGCGGATCTGGTTCACTTCTTCTTAAATTTGCTAAAGTTCTCGGAAAAGAAAATGTTAGACGTGGATTTTATGGTCAAGAAATTAATATCACCACCTTTAATCTTTGCCGTATTAACATGTTTTTACACGATATCAATTATAACCATTTTGATATTGAGTTAGGTGATACCTTAACTGATCCAAAACATTGGGATGATGAGCCATTTGATGCCATAGTTTCTAATCCTCCGTATTCTATTAATTGGGAAGGTGATGCCAACCCGTTATTAATTAATGACCCCCGTTTTTCTCCTGCTGGAGTACTAGCGCCGAAGAGCAAGGCTGACCTTGCATTTACCATGCACATGCTTTCCTGGCTTTCGACCAGTGGAACAGCAGCGATTGTTGAATTTCCAGGCGTTTTATATCGTGGCGGGGCAGAACAAAAAATTCGTAAATATTTAGTTGATAATAATTATATTGATACCATAATTCAATTACCACCTGATTTATTTTTTGGTGTTACTATCGCTACTTGTATTATTGTTCTTAAAAAGAGCAAGAAAGATAATAAAACTTTATTTATTGATGCTTCGAAAGAATTTGTTAGGAGCGGAAATAAAAATAAGTTGAGCGAAGAAAATCGCCTTAAAATTTTAAATGCTTTTACAACCAGAAAAGATGCTGAATATTTTGCTAAGTTAGTTGATAATAAAACCATTGCCGAGAATGACTATAATATAGCTGTGTCTAGTTATGTAGTGGCAGAAGATACTCGAGAAGTAGTGGACATTAAAGAGCTTAATGAGAAAATTAAGGAGATTGTAAAAAGACAGCAAGGGCTTCGCGAAGCTATTGATAAAATTGTTGTAGATATAGAAATGGGATAATATGGAAAATTTTAATGAAATAATTATATCTTCTTTTTCCGGCGCTTTCTTTGCATTTGTGTTTTTTGTTATTGGCCAATATTTGATTAGGTACAACGAAAAAAAAGATAAAAAGCTTGATAATTTGAATGTAATAAAAGAATTTATTGCCATGCAAATTCCGATAATTCTGCTTAATAAGAAAAAAGCAAAAGAATTTAATGATATTGATACTAATAAACCAGTACAGGTTTTTATTAAAAGATTTGAACCATTTGTTATTGATAATTTTTTTTATACAAAAATAAATAAATATAAAGTTTTAGAATCTATAGTACATTTTTGGTCATATTTAAAGATTTTAGATGAAGACATGAAAACACTTAATGATACAATTAATGATCTTTCTAATTTTTCAAGAATAGCGATGATTGAAAAAAAAGAAAAAAATTTTGAAGAAACAATGAAAATTAATTTGGAAGATTTTAAGGAAAAAACAAAAATTATTTACGATAGAATTGAGGAAATTGAAAAAACCCCAGAGTCAATTATTGATGAAATAAATTTTTATTTATGGTATGAGAGATCTTATTTTTGGAATAAATGTTATTTTGGGTTTAGATATAAACTTGATAAAGATTATAGAAAGAAAATGATTAATATAATTAAGAGTAAATATGGAAAATAAAATTGAAAAACTAATTTCAGAACTATGTCCCAATGGCGTTGAGTTTAAAGAACTAGGGAAAGTATGTAAGATTTTACGTGGCAAAAGGCTAACTAAAAAAGAATTATCAGATGATGGTGAATATCCCGTTTTTCATGGAGGATTAATTCCCCTTGGTTGTTACGATAAGTTTAATCGGAAAGCAAATCAAACGATGGTAATTAATACAGGAAGTGTTGGCGAAGTTGTTTGGAGTAGTGTTGATTTCTGGTCATCAGACGGCACTTTTGTGGTAGAAACGCCCAATGATATTAATGACAAATACCTTTATTATTTTCTTAAAACACAAGAAGATTATTTAAAGACACAAAAACGTGAGGGTGGAGTTCCTACAATTGACAGGCAGGCAATCGAAAACCTGAAAATTCCACTTCCACCCCTTGCCATCCAAGAAGAAATTGTTAAAATTCTTGATAATTTTACAGAGCTGGAAGCAGAGCTGGAAGCAGAGCTGGAAGCAGAGCTGGAGGTAAGAAGGGTCCAATATGAGTATTATAGAAAACAACTATTAACTTTCAAAGAATATGCCGGTTAATAATAAATATAATTTAGTTGCCGAGAGCACACAAAGTACCGTTGTGGCGGAATATACTCCAACTGGAAAAAGAATTTCCGATTATCAAAGTGAGGCTGAGCTTGAAAGCGCTTTTATAGAACAGCTAAAAACTCAGGCTTATGAATATGTGGCTATAACCTCTGAGGCTGATTTAGTTTTGAATTTACGCCAGCAACTAGAGAAGTTAAATAATTTTAATTTTACCGATTCGGAGTGGAATAATTTTTTTAAGAGCGAAATTGCTAACCCCAATCAAGATATAGAAGATAAAACCGCGACCATTCAAGAAGATTATATAAAAAATTTAGTTTGTGAAGATGGTTCAATAAAGAATATATATCTTTTAAAGAAGGATAATATTCATGATAATAATCTTCAGATTATTAATCAGTATGCCACTGAAGACGGGCAAAGAGCTAATCGTTACGATGTTACAATTCTTGTTAATGGTTTGCCTCTAATTCATGTTGAGCTTAAACGTCGTGGCGTCGCTATTCAGGAAGCCTTTAACCAAATTAATCGTTATCAAAGAGAAAGTTTTTGGGCCTCGTCTGGTCTTTTTGAATATGTGCAACTGTTTGTAATTTCAAACGGCACTCATACAAAATATTATAGCAACACTACTAGATACCAACATATTAAGGATGCTAATGACGGCGCCTCTAAGAAGGGTAAGCGGACTAGTAATAGTTTTGAATTTACTAGTTGGTGGGCTGATGCGACCAATCGCCCTATTACCGATCTTATTGATTTTACCAAGACGTTCTTTGCCAAGCATACAATTTTAAATATTTTAACTAAGTATTGCGTTTTTACCACCGATCGTCTTTTACTGGTGATGCGTCCGTATCAGATTGTAGCTACTGAAAAAATTTTAAATCGTATAGAAGTCAGCACTAATTACAAAAAACTTGGCACCACCGATGCTGGTGGCTATATTTGGCATACGACCGGTTCCGGGAAAACTTTGACTAGTTTCAAAACTGCTCAATTAGCCAGCAAATTACCTTATATTAATAAAGTTTTATTTGTTGTTGATCGTAAGGATTTGGATTATCAGACCATGAAAGAATATGATAAGTTTGCCAAAGGGGCGGCCAATAGCAACACTAGTACAGCTATTTTAAAAAAGCAGTTAGAAGATTCTAATTCTAATATTATTATCACCACTATCCAAAAATTGGATAAATTTATCAGTAAAAACAAAGGACATAATATTTTTAACGGTCATGTGGTTATTATATTTGATGAATGTCACCGTTCTCAATTTGGTGAGATGCATGCCGCTATTACTAAAGCGTTCAATAATTATCATCTTTTTGGTTTTACTGGTACTCCTATTTTTGCGATTAATTCTTCTTCGGGTGGGCGGATTGATTTTAAGACTACCGAGCAAGCCTTTGGTGAAAAATTACATACCTACACTATTGTTAACGCTATTGCTGATAAAAATGTTTTACCATTTAAGGTTGACTATATTTCCACCGTTAAAGAGGCGGAAAATATTGAGGATAAAAAGGTTAGCGATATTGATCGAGAAGCAATTTTAGCCGCTCCTGAGCGCTTAGAAAATATTGTTCGCTATATTTGTGAACATTTTGATCAAAAAACCAAGCGTAATAGTTTTTATAAGATAAAGGAGAAAAGATTGGCCGGGTTTAATTCTATTTTTGCCGTTTCTTCCATTGATGTTGCAAAAAAGTATTATGCTGAATTTAAAAAACAACTTTTAAATTTACCCAGTGATAAGCGTCTTAAAATTGCGATAATTTATAGTTTTGGTGTTAATGATGAAGATGCTGATGGACTGATTGATGAAAACTTAGAAGACACTAGTGGACTAGATCTTAGTTCGAGAGATTTTCTAGAAAAGGCAATCGTTGATTATAATGAAATGTTTAGCACCTCTTATGATACTTCGGCGGAAAAGTTTCAGAATTATTATAAGGATGTAAGTCAAAGAGTAAAAAACCGTGAAATTGATCTTCTGATCGTGGTTAATATGTTTTTGACCGGGTTTGACGCGACAACTTTAAATACTTTATGGGTTGATAAAAATTTAAGATTACATGGTTTATTACAAGCCTATTCTCGCACGAATCGTATTTTAAATAGTGTTAAAACTTTTGGTAACATTGTTTGTTTTCGTAATTTAGAGAAAGCTACCAACGAATCGATTTCATTATTTGGCGATAAAGAGGCTAGCGGTATTGTTTTACTTAAATCATATGCGGAATATTATAATGGCTATAAAAATGGCGATAAAGAAGTTCGCGGATATGCCAGTTTGGTTGATGAGTTAATGGAGAAGTTTCCAGTTGGCGTTAGAATCGATAGCGAACTAACTCAAAAAGAATTTATTAAACTTTATAGCAATATTTTGCGTTTACGAAATATTTTAACAACTTTTGATGAGTTTGCTAAGGATGAAATATTTACAGAATACGATATACAAGATTATCACAGCATGTATATTGATTTGTATAATGAATTCCGTAAAGACAGGGAAAATGATAAAGAGAATGTAAATGATGACGTGGTATTCGAAATGGAACTTGTTAAGCAAGTTGATATTAATATAGATTACATTTTAAGCATGATTAAAAAATATCACGAAGACCACATTAAAAATCGTGAAATTTTAATTGATATTAATAGGGCAATTGATGCGAGCGTTGAGTTAAGAAACAAAAAGGACTTAATTAATCAATTTATTTCCTCGCTTGATATTAATTCCGTGGTAGATGCGGACTGGCAGAGTTTTATGAATAAGAAAAAAGTTGAGGAGCTTGAACAGATTATTAAAACTGAAGCGCTTGATCATGAGGCTACATATAAGTTTATTAAAAATTCTTTCAGAGATGGCTCCATCGCAGTTTCGGGTACGGCTATAACTAAAGTTTTACCCCCAGTATCTCGTTTTTCTCCGGATGGTGAACGCACTAAAAAACGTGAAACAGTCTTAACTAAATTAACTAATTTTTTTGAGAGATTTTTTGATATTTCTAGAGGTGAGTTATAATAAATTTTTTTATGGATGTAGATATTCAACAATTAATAAATACCACCACGATCATTAAAGTACGTGATAACCGTGATGATAGTATAGTTTTTGGAGATTATTATGCTGTAAGTAGGTTTAGCGAAAATCAGGGAAACCAAATAAATTTGTCTATATTGGAAAGTTATTGGAATAATAAGTGGTATTCGTTTAATGGATACACAGAAGAAAGACAGAATTGTAGACTTTTATATGATGCGTTTAAGTTTTTTTATTTTAGCTTTGAACAATTAAGATTTAATAAGATTTCCGGTATTCAAATAATTGGTGATGTAACAAGTCAGCAACACTTTAATGATTTGACGGGGGTGAATTTATTTAGCATGTACTTTAATGGAAAAAAATGCATTGATTTATTAAAGAAACTTGGGCTGCTTGATGCAAATAATTCAAATTGGGATTTCTGTAAAAGATTTAAAGAGACCAGAAATAAGTTGATTGAACATAATTACAATCCATCTGGCCTAGATATACAGATAGAGCCATTTATATGGAGTTTGTCTAGCACAGATTCTTTTATGGAAATATTTATTGGCAGAAAATTACAAGAAAGAATCTATGATGTTTATATTGATTATTATGAAGATTATTATAAGTTAGAAAAGATTATTTCTGATATTATAAAAAGCTTCTAATTGAAATACAGAATTAGATAATATTAATAATCTTATTTTTCAATAAAATCTCCCCATCCAAACAAGTCAGTAATTCACGCTTTTCTTGATCATCGCCCTCTTTTAATAAGAATTTAATATAGTTTTTAACATCGACGTCGCTTACGTCGATGTTTTGATTTTTACCAGTTGCCATCATTTGAAATTTCTTAAATCTTTTTATTTCACCTCGGATTTTATCTTGAACAGGTAGCTTTTTAAAATCTAATTTCTCAACCTGTTTTTGTAATTGTTTAATTAAGTCTTCTTCGCTGATATAGCCAGATTTACAATTTTTATCTTTTGCCTTTGTACAACCATAATAGATATGACGGTTGTAACCGCCATTTTTTAATTTCTTAAATTTTTCGGTCGCTGATATTCCTGAACCACATAAACCACAGGTCATAATTTTAGTAAAAGCGAACTCAATATTTTCTCGCCTAACTAATTGAGAATTTTTCATTTGATCTTGAACTAAGTCAAATAATTCCTTGGTAATTAATGGCTCGTGTTTACCTTGATACCAATTGCCACTGCCTCGAGGATATTCAAAAGGACCGTAATAGAAGGTATTTTCTAATAGGCGATAAATATTACCTAGACTTAAATGCTTTTTACCCAGTGCCGTTCTAAAATTTAAATCAAATCTAAGCCAGTTATATAATTTTCTACCAGACCATTTTTCGTAAGCGACTTTTTCAAACATTTGTCTGATAATGTGGCCCCTGTCTGGATCGATTAAACATTGTCCTTTATGATCAACTTGTTTTTCTTTAAAGTATCCTGTTGGCGGACAAGTCGGCCATAAGCCCATTTCACATCTAGCTCTTAAGCCTCTTTTTACATTAATACCTCTGTTATCATTTTCCAATTTTGCCTGAGAGCATAAAATCATGAGCAAAAACTTTTCATTTGGGGAATTACTAAATGTTTGACCGAAAGTACGAATACTCATTAGTTTTTTCTCATCCATTAAATCAACGAGCGATCCTAAGTCGCCAGCATTTCTTGAAAGTCTATCAGGTGCCCAGGTTAAAATGGCGTTAAATTTTTCTTCCGCTATGTCTTTCAACAATTCCTTAAAAATAGGACGATTACCAGAATCTTTGGCAGACTTTGATTCTCGTCGAATATCAACGATTTCTAAATTTTCTCGTTCGGCAATTTGAAGCATTTCTTTAACTTGAGAATCAATTGATTGAACTTGTCGTTCGTCTGATTCGGTGCTTTTTCTAGCGTAAAGGCAATATTTTAGCTCGGTTTCTAATGGAGGCATATGGTTTAATTTTAATTATTAGTTAAATCTATGCCTCCATTAATGACACACTTTTAAGGTTCTGCTAAGCAGCTAGCTGTTGGTAACTTGTCGATAACTTTTCCTTTAATATTAAAGGAAAAATATCCTCGGTGGGTTAGGTGGTTTGACTATCAAACTGTTTACTACATTAACAAAAGCATCAACTAAATCATCATGTTTTTCAACGCCAAAATGAACTATTTGCTGAATTAATTCCTCAGCTCCTTCTTTAGGAAATAGAATCTGTCCAGTTTTTATTAAATTAGCAGTTAAAACTAAACGACTTCGTTTATCTTGGCCACCAGGGTTAGTTGTCATGACATCATATGAACCTTCAACTTCTAATTGTTGAGGAAGAGCTTTTTGATAGGCGACATCTTCAATCACAAATTTAGTGTGATAATAATCTTTTTTGTAACTATTAAACATGGTTTTGCAAGTTTCAATAGTTTCAGGAAAGTTTAGACGCTTGTTAATTATCTTTGGCAGTATATAAAGCATGTAGCCCTCATTGGTTTCATAAATTAAGCCTGGAACTATAGCGGTATAATCAGCAACATCACTTTTAGAGATGGCTGGATCAACCCCAATTCGCACTTCAGTAAAAGCTAGATAACCACAACTAAGTTCTTTTGGTTCTGGAATTTGGTCATAGAATTGAATCCATTCTGGAAATATCGCTTGATCTTCTGAAGGAACAATATTAAGCAAATATTCTTGTTGCCAAGTAATCTCATTACCAACTTTTTTACGCTCTGCTTCAATATCTTTATCGGTTGGATATTTACCAGGCCACAAACAAATACCTTTCTTATTAATTAGGGGATAAAATAAGAAATGACCGTCAATAATATCTTTCTCCCTTTCTTCTCTTAATCTCATAAGCAGAGAGTCTTCATGTAAAAGATTGCCGGCTATAACTAATCTAGTATTTTTATCGCCAGCAGGAATAACCTCGCTTTTAAGCCATTGATAGGTTTTGTTGCGACCATCTCTAGTTTTAGTTGAGCTAATATCTTCCACATCGTCGCAAACAATTAAATCGGGACGATGTTGATAATGTCTAATTCCACGAATACTTTGATCAACTGAAGCGACAGTAATTCTGGCGTCTGTATTTGAAAAAACAATTGATTGCGCGCCCCATTCATCGCTATTTTCTCTAAATGGACCAAGATCTTTTTTAAGCAAGTCATTATCTTCTAGTTCTCGGCGTAAGTTCATCATGTGCTGTTTGGCTTGGGCTTGAGTTTGGCAGAAGATAACAACGAATTTCTTTTGCTGTTTACCCAGGATCGCCCAAATTGGGTAAGCGGCGGTTACAATGGTTGATTTTCCTGAGCCACGGAAAGCCACGACAAACAAACTCTCCTTATCGCTTTTTTCAATTAAGCTGATTATTTCTTTTTGAAAATCAGCGGTCGCATACTTAACGTAATGGGCGTAATAGAAGTGAAAGAAATAGGAAAAACTTTCTCTAGTTATCGCTGTTCTTATCTTCTTGTCCTTGGTCATTTGTTCCACTAAGTCTTGTGGAATCATTTTGTTTACTATCATATATTTGTATATTATTAATTAATTTTTCGCTGTCTGGTAATATTTTTGCCAGCGTCAAAGCTTGACGAACAATTTCAGCTTGCGATGGAGTTAGCTCTTCAGAATCTTCTATTTTAGAAGTAACTTCAATCTTATCTTTAAACCTTGGATTGCGATGTCTAAGCCAAAAGCTAATCGCTGACCAATTTTTTTCTTTGATCATTGTTAAGAGTTGGCTTTCGCTCATATCATTTACCAAAGCTTCGCCTTCGGCTAAGGCCTCATCCATTACTTTCGAGAATTCTTTGTCCTCTCGTTTCCAGCGATAAACGCTATTGCGAGATATTCCCGACTTTTCGCAAGCGACTAAAACGATTGGCACTTTCTTAAGCTCATTAAAGAAAGCTTCTTGTAATCGACTTTTTTTAGACATGCTCCACCACCTCCTTTCTGCCTGTTAATTTTCGATATCTTGCTATCGCCAGATCACAGAAAATTGGTTCAAGCTCCATGGCATATACTTTTCTTTTTAATTGCTCGCCAGCGATAATCGTGCTGGCTGATCCAGAGAAAGAATCAAGGATAATGTCGCCTGGCTTAGTGCAGCGCCTTATAGCCTTTTCGTAGAGCTTTGGGGGCTTGCTGGTGGCGTGTTCGTAATCTTTGCCTGAAATACGCTTGGTAAGCCAAATATCTAAAGAATCGTAGATATCTTCAAACATCTCATTGCCAGTACCAAGTTCCTTATTTAGCACCTCGTTATAGTTTTTAATATCAGGATTAATGTAGGGCTTACCTTTAACACCATAGACGGCAGGTTCATAGCATTTATTGAAAGCTATTTTAGGGGTGGGGTTTTGCGAATTTTTTAACCACAGACAAACTCGTTTATTAACTATTCCAAGTTCTCGGTATAACTCTTGAAACAAGCCAATATATGTTTGGTCACACCAATAAAAAACATGGCAGTCATTTTTAGTGTTTGGCAAAGCGGCTAACAGAGAGCTTTTAATGAATTGTTTATATTCTTCATAGCTTCTATTGTCGTTAACCGTTCCGCCGTAATCGTTTTTACCGCCAATGCCTTTGGAATAGTCTAATTTAATGTTATAGACGGGGTCGGAAAATATCATTGAGGCTTTGTCGCCACCAAATAGTTTTTTGAGGTTATTGGGGTTAGTAGAATCACCACAGAGAAGGCGATGCCCTCCTAGATGTATCAGATCGCCTGGTTTAGTTTTTGGTGTCTTTATCTTTTTTAACTCCGCTTCAACATCAAAATCTTCATCTTTAACTTCCAATTCCTTATCCCAGAAATGTGATAAGTCGACTTGGTCAAAACCGATATCAACCAATAGGTCTAAATCAAAAGATTTTAGCTTTTCAAAATCCCAGTCACCACCCAAGGCGTTGCTAGCAATTAAATACCTTTTAGCTTCGTCTTCGCTCAATTTACGATTAGGAACTCTGACATCAATTAACTCCTCTCCTCGGCCAAGGAGTTGAAGGGCTTTCATTCTTTGGTGTCCAGCGAGAATTTTGCCATCTAAATCGATAGCTGGAATTTCGACAAGGTTAAATTTAGCCAAACTCTTTTTAAGGTCTGACATTTGTTTGTCATTGATTACTCTGGGGTTAACTTCTTGGGGAACCAGGTCGTTAACTCTTTTTTGCACTGTGTGCCATTCTAATTTCTTCATAAAATTTTTAGTTAAATTAATTAAGTCTTACATTACTAATAGTGAAAAATCGTTTTGTATAACAAAAAACGCCATTTTATTGGCGTTTTTGATTATTATATTTTCGGTGAATTCACCGAACGCTATTCGTTATAGTCCTTGTATGACCCTTTAATCCATGAATCGTCTTCTCCCTCGTCATCTTCCTGGTATGCTGGCATGTGATCATTAATTGACTCTGATTCAGGAACCAGGGTTATTTTAATTTGATACCCTAGTTGTTTTTTATAAGAATAAAATGGCTCGCTCTCTATATTGAAATAATTTTTCAATTTAGTAGATAATAACTGCTTCTGTTTTTTAACGTTATTTTTTGCATTTCCTTCTTTCCATGAAATGCCTCCATTATTTTCTGACAAAGTTTTTAATAATGACCATTGTAGATTTGGTTTTAATTGCCTGGAATCATCAAACCCCATTTCTTTATAGTTTGCTTTGTAAACCTGTTTACCTGCTACAATTTGTATATTGTGTCCATCCAAAAATTTAATAACAATATCATTCCAGGAAATATTAGGAGGTAATTTATAAGGAAATTTTTTGGTCGCATTAATATTTATTTCTTGGTTTCTGATTTTTTCTAAAGTTTTTGCAATAGCTAATTTTACAACTTCTTCCATTTCTTTTTTAGTAAAACTTTTTTCTTCCGCTTTGTTTGCTATAGCAATCTTCTTTTGCGGCGCGAGGTAAGTTAACTGTGGCGTATATGTAGAATATAGACCCCAGTTTTTTATTGATTTAATTAATTCTTGCTGAGCTTTCATGCTTTCAAAAGCCGGTTCAAAACTTTTAGCTACACTTTGTACCATTTCTTGTATCTTTGATTGATTTTTTATAAAGCTTTGTAGGGCTGAACTATTAGCAAGAGACTCCATTGTTTTTTGGGCAGTATTAACTGCTTGACTTAATGATTCAAGATAGCTTTTACTTATAAAATTATTTGGATCAATTAGATCTTTTCTTTCCATATCATTTTTTCTAATATTATGCTAATATTATATTATATTTCTTATTATTTTACGAATTTATCAAGCTTTTTGTTAAATATTAGATTAACATTAGTTTTTATATGTTAAGTAATCATGTTTAATTATATGAGTCATGCAAATTATAAAGAAATTTTATTGAATTCTTATTTATCAATTTCTGATTCGACATCAGGGCTCAAGGAAATCGGGTACGCTAAATTAGTTTTTTTTATTCTTTTCTTGGAAGAAAAAGAGTTAGACATTAAGAGTATAATTAAATTAACGGCAGATTATATCAATTCACATGGAATCCCTGAAAAATCCGTAGTAGATGCTTTAAATCTGCTAAAAGCTCGCCGATTAGTTCAGGAAGATAAAGATAAGTTTTCAATTTTACCAGAAGAAAGAAGTAAAACTGAAAAGCAATTAGATTACTCCAAAAAGGTTTCTGCAAAAATAATACAAAAAAGATTTCCCAGAGATATTGAGGCTAGTAAAATAGAAGATTGGTTTAATGAAACGAATGAAAAATATTTTTCAGCTTTTACCGATGTTTTAATTAAACTATATAGCAAAAAAGAAAGTTTAATTTTAGAAGTTGATAAAATTTTAATACCGATTATAAATCAATACGGTCTAGATAAATATAAAGAAGATTTATTACAAGGCTACAGAGAGTTCCTTTTGAGTTCTGATAGAGATGAAGAAGAAAAAATATGGAGTATAATGCAGTCTCTTTTAGCCGCAAAAGTTGTTACTGTAGATTTAAGCCCAGATTTTTTAAGTATTGATAAGTATACTGATGCTGAAATTGTTCTAGATACTAATATATTATTTGCGAACAGTTTGTCTAGCAGTACCGGCATAGAAGATACTATGTGTTCGTTTGGTAAAATTGCTAAAACCATAGGCGCTAAATTATGTGTCACGGAAGAAACCATGGAAGAGTATAAGACGGTTTGCGATAGAAGAAAAGAAGAAATGATTAAATTATGGAATAACTATTCAGTTAGTATTTTAGAAAAAGCAAACAGAAGAGATGATTTTTTTAGATCATTGTTATTATTGGGGTGTAAAAACGAAGAAGATGTAGAAAGGTTTTTCAGTGTAGTGGAAAAAATCCCAGAAAAGATTGGTGATTCTAAAATTAATATTATTAAACATGACGAAATTTATGATAAGGCGAAAGATAAAGAGTTGTTTAATGATATAAAAGAAGCGTGGTCGCAAAGACATGGAGAAAAATGGCAAAAGACAGATAATGTTGTTATTCATGATTTGATTATCACTAAATTATGCAAAAAATATTCTAAAGATAAGAAAATGTTTGCACTTACAAGAGATTTATCTTTAGAGGCATTATCCTTGAAATGGGTTGGAGAAAAAGAAGATTCAGTATGGAGGAGTTTATATAGTCTGGTTCAGGTGTTAGCAATTAATGGCGGAGGGCCGGATTTTGATCCGAGCGACATGGCTCCGTTAGTTAAAATATTTATAGAACAAGAAGATTTTGGAAGAAGTGATAACTTTGATAAAAGAGATTTGCTAAAATTTACTGAGTTGAGTGATAGGATTAATGAACTACCAGAAACAAAAACGATCAATCTTCTAAATAAGATTCATAAAGCAAATATGTCTAATACGAGTGATCAGCAGTCATTTAAAGATGTTAAGTTGGAGCTGGAAAGATCCTTAGTGAAAAAAACCAGTGAATTAAGTGAGGTTATAAGTGAAAAGGATGAAAAAATTAATAAATTGCAGGGTGAATTAAATAAATCTAGAGCGGAAAAAGAGAAGAGCGAAAAAACAAAAAAAATTATTTTGTTTGCAGTCAGAACTGTTTTTAAGTTTATTGGATCCTTTATTTTATTCTATATTCTTGGCGATGCCTTGTTTAATGAATATGCAAAAGATGGGGCAACATATAATGTTATACAGATAATATTATTTATTCTATCCCCTTTATATTGGATTATAACTGATTTTAAAAAAACATTTTATAATAAGTATGAGTAATGTAAATTTCACAAGACAACTAGTAAAGGGCAAGATAGCTGAAACAATATTTTCTCAGATGTTTAGAGAGTCCGGAAACTTTACTGTTTTAGAATTTGGTTATGAAAAAGTAATTCCCGAAATGATCCAACAGGGATTTAATGAAAGTAATCCAATGATTGAAACTTTAAGAACCGCACCTGATTTTGCGGTTATTGACAGAGATACCAGACAGGTTAAATTAATTGAAGTTAAATATCAGCGTTCTTTAAGCCCTGAATACACTCTTAAGGCTGCCAATAGAATGAGCCAATCTTGGAATCCATCTTATTTATTTGTTGCCACGCTTGATGGTTTTTATATGGACGAAATAGCAAATATTATTAAGAATAATGGAGAAATAGCCAAATTGAATCACCCAAAGATTAATGACGACCTTCAAAACGATTATTTGCAGATATTAAAAAGATTTGAGCAGGATAATTAACTTTTAAAGTATGAAATTATTTTTAACATCAACAGGATTAGAAAATATGAACGTTTCACGTTATTTCGAAACAAGTTTTTTGCCAAAAGAACCCAAAGATTTGTCCTTTTTAGTTATTTCTATTCAAGACTCAGAACAAGACGCTTTTTATTTAGATAAAACTTTGACCGAAATTAAAAATACAGGAGCCATTAATATTGATGTTTTTAAATTGGGAAATGAAAAATTTACCACTGATAAAGAATATGATGTGGTCTTTGTTTGCGGGGGTAATACCTTTGATTATTTAGATAGAGTAAGAAAAACTGGACTCGATAAATTTATAGTGGATTTTTCTAAGAAAGAAAATAGTGTTTATGTTGGTGTTAGTGCTGGCAGTATTTTAGCTGGTCCAGATATAGCTATTGCGGGCGACGAAGATTCAAATGATATTGGATTAACAGATTTAAGAGGTTTATGTTTAACTGATTTTATAGTTTATCCACACTACAGAAAAGAATTGAAGACTCAATTAGATGAGTTTAAAAAAAGAAATGGGTACCCAATTATTGAATTAGAAGATAATCAAGCTGTTATACTTAATTATTCAAACATTGGGAATTTAAAGGGTGTTTTAAGTATGAGTTATATAAATAAAGATTTATAAAATATGGATGACAAGGAATTATCAAAATTAATTTGGGGCAACGAAGCTGCTTTGAAAGAGAATCTTTTATTGACTCGCGAAGCTTTAGAAATTAGGGATACAATTATTAAATATTTAAATTCAGTTTTAGATAAAAAATCGCTCCCTGGTCTTAGATTAAGAAAAATTACATCTAATGCAACACCTGATACCTGGTGGTCTGATAACTCTGGATTTCCAACTGACAATGCATGGAAAAGAATGGAGAAATATATTAATATTTTTCAACAGTATTTAGCTGAAAAGACTATCAAAAAAAGAATAAGTGATGATCAATTTTTTATTGAATCCAGAATTCAAGGAGAGGATCAACATATTCTTGTTGGTAAAAGAGATGGCTCTGGAAGCAAGGCACATATTGTTATCGATGGATCAACGGGGGAGATAAGAGTTGAGGATAATCAACAAGCTCCAGAAGAAGTAACGGAGAAAATAGAAACTGTCATAAAATTGCCAAATGGTAAGCAAATTAGGACAACTAGGGAAATACTAGAATTTGTTGCTGATGAATAAAGATTATACCTGTCTGTAACCTTTATATCAATTCTTGTGTCACCTTTGTCATTTTTCAAGAAAACCATAGCGCACGAGGATCTTATTTGTTAAATACTTAAAATATCACCGAAAAGCCTTGCTGGGCTTGCCGAAATTACGGTTCCAGCCCGAGGTAGCCCGCTAATGTATTGAGGGCAAATTTACCTTGACGAGACACCACCGAATCGCCTTCCCAATGACCCAGTTCTTTTCTTAACTCGATTTCTTTCGGCCTCTCCGAT
>JAKJED010000027.1 GCA_022705575.1 Patescibacteria group bacterium | reverse complement strand
TTTGCTTTTCTTTTATTTTTTCGATTATTCCCATGTTATTTAATTTTATTTATTTTATATTTATTTTTATCCAGTAGCGCATATAAGCCTAATGGGTGTTATATATGCGCTATGAGTAGCGCATATAAACAAGTTACCTGCTATTTTACCGAAACGGATTAGGAGGTAAATTTGTCCAAAGAATATGCTCACAACTATCTGTAACTTCCCATTTGTCTTTTTGTGAAAATTCTAAAATATGATATTGATATTGTTCTATGTTCGACCATTTACATAAGCATAGATAAATACCATCTTTTTTAGGATTTTCACAGTTTTCGTCTGACCATCCTGCAAAATAAAAAACAGCAGGTAACAGTGGTTTTGACTTATTGCCGTTTTGGTCATCAATTTGATTTTCAGTTTGTGTTTTCATTTTCTGTTTTTTATTTAAAGATTGTCTTATTTTATCGGCAACAAGACAAAGCCACGAACCGTTATAAGCAAGCTGCTACATTCCGCTTCCAAACAAGCTATGTTGCTCATAATCTTTTTTAATTAAAATTTTTCCCACCGCACAATTAAGAATGTGAAGTCCTAACTCCGAATTAACAGCGTTTCTATCTTCTAAACTTTTGTCGTGGGCGTGTTTTCCAGTTCCTACATATTGTTTCATCATTGTTCCTATTTCGTTTTTAGGCATTTCAATTTTAGGTATTCTAAAGTTGCTCCAAATAAAGTGCCTACCAATTTGAGTGTATTGTGGCAAAAATGGTTCATAGTATGGTATTACATTTTCAACTATCCAAAGTGCTTTACAAAATTGATTTAAGTAAATAATCTCTTGCCACAATTTCATATCAGGGTATGTAGGCACTTTCTTTATTGCTTGAGTAAAGTAATTCGTTCTACTATGTGTCGGGCAAGGTGGCGAAGTCCAAATGAAATCAAACTTTTTAAAGTTATGTAATAGGTATTCGTGAGCATCAGCAACTATAACCGTATCATTTGGGTATCTCCTTTTGTATTCGGCAGCAACTTTTTCATTTAGTTCTACTGCTGTAATGTTATGTTCATCGCCCCATAAGTGCCTATTCCCTCCTATTCCACAATATAAATTCAGTATTTCCACGCTTCAAAATTTTTAATTAAAAAAGGTTTTCGTTTTCAAATGAGCTTTATCCTTAATAACCGCAGCCAGCTGCTTCTGTTCTTAAAAAACCGCAATGTTTGTCTGTTTTGATAATTATTTTTTTCATTTTTTATTGTTTATTTGATTTTATTTATTATATTTGCATTTGAGTTTTGATTTTTAGTTGTTATTTTAGGCGGGAGTGATTACCCGCCTTTTTTTTACCAAATTTTAAATATATCCGATTCGATTACCATTACTACTTTTACAAATCCGTTAATTCTTTTAACCTTAATATCATAAAACCATTTTTGGTGATAATCGCTATAAGTGCAATTAGTGATAATTCCTTTATCTCCTAAATATGTTACTTCTTGATTTATCTTGAATTTCATTTTGATTGTTTTTAGTGTTATTTTAAAATTTTGATTAATTTCATTGTATCTTCTTCGCTCATTCCCTCAAAGAAAAAATGAGTTGAATCGCAAATTTTGCTCCTAAACATTTTTTTAATTTTGGATAACCTACCACCTTTTCTGATTGATTTAAAAGGCGTAAAATGGTCGGTTGATTGGCTAATTAAAGCAATTTGGTCGGTTCTTTGCCCGATGCTAATATCAAAACCTTTGGTTCTGATTAGTGTACCTGTTTTAATTGTAGTTGTCATTTTGATTAATTTTGATTGTTATTTTAAAATTTTGATTAATTGCATTTGTTTTTCATCAATAATCAATTCCACGTACGCCAATTATATCATTGTCTGATTGCCTTTCTTCATATTCTTGATTAATATCTACTCTAATCATAGATCCATTGTCTTTTGTGAAAAAAGAGCTAATAAAGTATTGAAATCTATTTTTACCATAATTAGTGTTTTTAATAAAGTCTTTTCCGTTGTCAATCAAATCTCTATTATCTAAATGTTCATAGGCTAAAATTTTAGATTTTGGCAACCATCTGTTTGCTTTTTCGCCAATGCTTTCAAAATATAAAGAAACTAAAAATGCCTTTTCAGTTTCTTTTACAACATCTTCGCTGTAAAAACAATCGTAGTTTGAAAATTTACCTATTGGTCTTTCACTTTGTGTTATTGCTTTCATTTTGATTTATTTTAATTGTTATTTAATAGTACAAATATACAACTATTTTTTAAATAAACAACTATTTATAAATTATTTTCAAACTTTTTTTCAATTAAATCACTTATATAAATTTTTTAAATGCGTTTGTTTTGCCATTTCGTTATATTCTTTACTGGCATGGCATTTTTCATGGCATTCCCTACAAAGTGCTACTAAATTCTCTATATAGTCTAATTTCTTAGACCCTCCCATTCCTTTAAATTTGATGTGATGGACATCCACAGATTTTTTTCCACAAACCTCGCATAAAATTACATCGCTGGTGTCATATCCAAAATATTGGAAATATATTTTAGTGTGATTTTTCAAATTTCATTCCAATTGACACCAAATGATATGTTATTTATTTTATCTTTTTTTTTCTCAAAGGTCTGCATTAGTCGGTTTTCACCGTTCTTTTTTGACAAAACGGTACATTTAAATTTTTCAGCCAGATATAAAGCTGTATCATACGTGGAGGTCGTGGCTATCTTTTTTCCACCTTTAAAAACCTTGTAATTTACTTTTTTTTCTTTTTTCATATTTTTGTTTTTTAAGTTTTGAAATTTTGGGTTATTCAGTTCTTTAATAATTTCTTTTTTGGGTTCTTCTTGTGGAATTATTATTTTATAAAATTCTTTTATCTCCCCACCTAAAACCCATTTTGAATTAAATATTTTAACATACTCACAATTTTGGTTTTTTAAAAACCACTCAATAAAAGTATCATCAATAGCTTTAACTCCATCATTGATTAAATCTAAATCTGTTGTTAAAATTATTTTTTTGCAATTATGATTATGCCATAACTCTTCGTTGTATCTGTCAACTTTGACAATTTTATCTAAATCGGTTAAGGCAAAACAATCTTTAATTTCTTCATTATTAGTAATATATAAATTTTGTTTATTCCTTGCGTGGGAATATTTTAATTCACAAGTTTCAAGCCTTGTACCGTTTTTGTCAGTCCACAAATGTAACCTTGATGGGTTATCCGTTGGTAATACATATACATTTTTCATAATTTTGTTTTTTTCATATCTCAACCCCATACAATAGGATTGATAATTTATTTGTATAGGAAATTTATTTTTAATTGCATTATCTACGCTGTCATTGTACCATTGGAATATAAACCATTTTTCTTGATTAGTATTTAAATCGTGCAGTATATCGCTAAAATTTAGGTAATAATCTCCAATTAGTGCAATTTCACCTACTCTATCACCAACCCATGAATCAAAATCAATTTCTTGTTTTTTGCAAAATTCTGCAACTATCTCGTTGCAAATCTCGTAATATCTGTTTTTTAGCTTTTCGATTTTCATACTTATTTATTTAAGTGGCACTTGTGGTCTAATCTATATTTTTAGCAAAGTCGGTTCACCATGCATAGTGCCAACATTCCCAACAAGTGCCACCGTTATTTATTCGTTTAATTTTCTTTTTCCTAGCCTTATCAAAAATTCTGTTTTTCGATATTCTTTTTTCGCTTCACTTCCGTAAAATTCCTTATACTTACCGTAAGTCCTTTTAATAAATCCAAATTCATTTTTGGCATCTTGTAGTATTTTTTTTGATTTTACATCACCAATATTCTTTAACCCTTTAATATTGTCAACTGAATCCCCTTTTAATATTTGCAAATAAACTAACTTTTTGGCTTCAATTTCATCTATATAGGTTAATCCCCTAAACTCTTTAATTTCCTTAAAGTATTCATCTAATTCCCCTGTTTTTTGTTTGTAATAATCAAAATAAAGACCGCCTATTTGTTTTAAATCTTTATCCTTTGAAATTACCACGTATTGTTCGCCTTTTTGTTTTATCTTATTTGCCCTGTCAAATATAAGGTCATCGGCTTCCCACTCAAAATCATAAATTACCTCAAAATTTGGCTCTTGGATTATGTAATTTCTTAACATATTCGCCCATTTATTCCTTTTTCTGTGCGCTTTGTAAGTAGGTTCTATTTGGTTTCTTTTATTCGCCAAACAGTAAGTCAAATAATACTCAATTTTTGTTATTTCAGTTGTGGATTGCTCTACCTCGTATAGTAATTTTGTTAACATTTGCTCCATTCTATTGTATGCCATCTCTACAACGCAATTTCTCGCCTTTTTTTTGCCATATTCTGAAATAAAATCTTTCATTTGGCTAATTGATGCAACTCGATACAATGCATCATAAACAAGGCTATCTAAGTCAAACAAGGCTATCATTTTAGTTTATTTTTTTTGCCACTAAATAAACCCATTATTTTGGTATCAGCTTCAATAACATCTTTATTTTCTTTAAATAAATTAGTTAAATCCTCAATTGTTTCAATTTTTGCTAATAAATCAATCCACTTTTTGTACTTTTTTTCATCTTGGATTAATGGAGCATCACTATCTTTTGAATCGTCAATAAGGAACAATCCATTGAGCGCATATTTTCGGGCATAAGAAGATACACTTCCTGTTACCTGTGCTTTATCCATTCCTTTTTTGTCTTCATCCTCTCTCGCAAATGCTGTACAAGATTTTTCATTTTCTCCATCTGAAATAGTTGCAGTAGCTTTCACGTAAAATCGTGTGCCAATTAAAACAATATCATCTGTTAAAATTAAGGTGCATTCATTTTCCTTTAAATGAGGTTTTAAGGCATTCATTATATCCTCTGCGCTTCGGTAATTGTAATTTCCAAAAGCATTTCTACGAACTTTTGGACAGTTTAAATTTGATTGAATTTTGATTAATTTCTTCATAGTTGTTGTTTTTTAAAATAATAAATCGTCTTTTTCTGCTTTCTTTTCTGATGGCTTAAAATCATCTACTGAAAATGATACGCCTTTATCTCCGCTGGTAATTTGCAATACCAATTGTTTTGCACCTTTGTAGTCTGTTAAATGCTGTGGATTTTCTTTGCACCATGCAATTAAATCGTTCAATGTGATACATACTTTTCCAAGCACAAAACTAGGCGCTTTTTCGTGTGGCTTAAATCCTATTAAGCCTTTTGGGTAAACCCTTTCTTTCTTTTCCATAATTTAATTTTTTACAAATATAGTTTTTTTTATTCAAATAAAATATTTTTTT
>JAKJED010000026.1 GCA_022705575.1 Patescibacteria group bacterium | reverse complement strand
ATTGTTATTATATGCCATTTTAGAATAAAAAGCGATATAATCTAATTAACGTGGCAATTAATAAAAAACTGGCTAATTCTATCTTAAAAATGGCCGAAATTGATCAAAAGGTTAGGCTTGATGGTTTAAAAATAGAGAATAATTATATTTGGTCCTTCAAGGACCAAATATTTTCCTTTTGCAGCTTCCAATGCAATTTAATTGCACTTAATCTGGTTTCTTCCCTTAATTCGATGATTTTTTCCTTGATGCATATCGGTGTTTCCTTGGGATTAGTTCTTGGTCTGGTTGATTTGTTTTCTAAGTCATCACAACCGTATTTCTTAAAAGCAGATAACCAATACTTAATTGTTCGTTCGGAAAACGGACATACCTTAACCATCTTTTTAATTGATATTTCTTTATCTAATATCGGCTTAATCCAGCGATATTTTTCTTCTTTTGTTGATTTGGGCATAGTTTTCATATGCCCTTAGATTACCGAGAAAAGTGCAATATGAGTATACACATTACCCCATGCTATTGACATATTAATTTTAAAGCGATACAATAAAATTATTGCCCCGAGAGAGTTAGCTACTTCCTTTTGTTGTCCCCTCTTTTGTCAACTCCTCTTTTTTTTGATTGCCTCTCTCGGGGCATTTTTTTTGCTTATTGAGATAAAATTAATATTGCAAAAAATTAAATTTTAAGGTAAAGTAAAAATATCTAAGTAAGTAAAATTTATGCCCCGATACTGAATTTTCGACTGCCCCGCAGCTGCGGGGCGCAATTGAGGCATAATTAACAAGTAAATATTATAAATTAACTAAGTATTGATGGATTGTCGACAAATTAGCATAAATATGTCGAAAATCTAGTATGGGGTATGATTAATTATAATGATTTAAAACCAGGGGTTATTTTTATTTTAGACGGACAACCATATCAAGTTATGGAATTTAGTTTTATGAGAATGCAACAAAGAAAGCCGGTTGCTCAGACTAAAATAAAAAATTTAATTACCGGCAAAACAATAAGCCGTAATTTTCAGCACACTGATAGTTTTGAAGAAGCAAATATTGAATATCGAGATGTAAAATTTTTATATGCTAATCGGGGGAAATTTGTTTTTTGTGAACTAAACGATCCTTCTAAAAGATTTGAGATGAGTGAGGAACAGATTGGTCATATTGGTCCATATTTAAAACCGAATAGTGCGATTGAAATTGTTGAATTTGATGGCAAGATTATTAATGTTAATTTGCCGATAAAAATGGATTTTAAAGTAATTGAAGCTCCTCCGAGCATTAAAGGAAACACTGCGCAAGGCGGAGTAAAAGCAGTGAAAATTGAAACAGGGACAATGGTAAATGTTCCATTATTTGTTGAAACTGGCGATATTATTAGAATTAACACCGATACGGGAGATTATGCAGAAAGAGTGAGCAAAGGATAATTGATTTGAAAATTATTTTATGTTATTATCTTTACAGATAAGTAATAATTAACCTGCCCGCAATGCCAAGCACCCGCCTGCCATGACTGGCAAATGTCGAGCAGGTAGCTTTGGCGGGTAGGGCAGTAAGCATTAATTTATGGCTAAAGTTATACATCAAAAAGATAAATGTATTGGTTGTGGAACTTGCGTTGCTGTTTGTCCAGGTTTTTGGCACATGGGAGACGATGGAAAAGCATCTTTGAAAGACGCAAAAGATGTTGGTGAAGGAAAGTTTGAATTAGAAATAGAGGATATTGGGTGCAATAAAGAAGCGGCAGCTTCTTGTCCGGTACAAATTATTACGATAGAATAGAATAATCAATAATTCCAATAAAATCTTTGCCCCCGCACCAAATTTGGTAGTGGGGGTTTAAATTATAATAAAAGTGTGTTAGGATAAGGACTGTTGAGCCCTCGTAGTTCAACGGATAGAACGCCTCACTCCTAACGAGGTAATCGAGGTTCAATTCCCCGCGGGGGCAAATTAAAATGTTCGGGCCTGTAGCTCAGTTGGTTAGAGCGTTAGTATGGCATACTAAAGGTCGTCGGTTCGAACCCGATCAGGTCCACCACTTTGGAGGGTTCGCATAGTGGTCTAGTGCGCCGCTCTCGAAAAGCGGTTGGGATAAATCCCTCGGAGGTTCAAATCCTCCACCCTCCGCTTTCGTCAAGCCTGTCTGCCGGTAGGCAGGGCTACGGCGGACAAGTCCGAGATTAAAAATTATGAATATTTTAACCAATAATATAATTTTAATAATTCTAATAATTTTAATAATTGCTGATATTATTTTAATTTTTTTGTGGCTGAAAACGAGAAAGAAAATTAAAATTTTTATGAAGGGAAGTAAAATTGTTGATGTTGAAGAGGTTATAACGGGTCAAATTAAACTCATTAAAGAAATTAAAAATGATATAAAAAAACTTTCCAATTGGAATGAAAAATTACAACAAATTTCTAATATTGCCATAACAAAAGTTGGGGTGGTAAGGTTTAATCCATTTAAAGATACGGGTGGAGATCAGAGTTTTGCTATTGCGCTTTTGGATAGTAATGATAACGGACTGGTGATCTCTTCTTTATATTCGCGAGAGGGAACAAGAATTTATACCAAACCAATTGAGGCAGGGAAATCAATTAATTATAATTTATCAGATGAAGAGCAGGAGGCAATAAGCAAGGCTATCAAGTAAATTATTCAGATTTATTTATATAAAGACACGTGTTGATTTTTAAATTAAAAATCACACTCTATCTCGGCCGACTGCGGTCGGCCTGCGATGCGGTCTTTATACAAACAAATCTTCATATGATTAAAATATGACAGAAAATAAACAAAATCAGAATTTACAATCAAGACCACCCATAGTGGTTATTTTGGGACACGTTGATCACGGCAAAACCACATTATTGGATACGATTAGAAAAACGAATATAGTTGCTAAAGAATCTGGTGGAATAACACAACATATTGGCGCTTATCAGATAAATTACCCTTCGAGTCCTTCAGGGCAGTTTAAAAAAATTACTTTTATTGATACGCCGGGGCATGAAGCATTTTGTCAAATGCGTTCGCGTGGGGCAAAAGCAGCTGATATTGCAGTTTTAGTAGTGGCTGGCGAGGAGGGAGTAAAACCGCAAACAAAAGAAGTGATTGAGTGTGTCAAAAAAGAAGAAATTCCAGTAATTGTCGCAGTAAATAAAATGGATAATCCGCGAGCAAATTTTGAGAAAACAATCGGTGAATTGGAAAAAGAAGGATTGGTTGTGGAACAACGCGGAGGAAAAATTCCTGCAGTTAGAATTTCAGCAACGGTTGGTACGGGAGTTAATGATTTACTGGAAATGATATTATTGGTTGCAGAAATGGAAGAATTAAAAGCAGATAATTCCACTTTGGCAACAGGAGCAGTGATAGAGTCATATATGGATGCGCGACGTGGGGCAATTGCAACATTTTTAGTGTTGGAAGGGATATTAAAGGTAGGACAATGGGTTGTTTGTGGCAATGTTTACGGAAAAATAAAAGGGCTAGAAGATTACAAGGGGCAAAAAGTTGAAGATGCGAGGCCAAGTACACCTGTAGTGGTTATGGGGTTAAACGATGTTCCGATGGTGGGCAATAAATTTCAAGTTGTTGATAGTGAACAATCGGCTACGGCTAAAATAGTTGCAAATCCTGTTGTAAATTTGCGCGCGCAGGCGAGCGCGCTTGCTCCTGAAGGTGTTGTTGAAAGAAAAAAACTCAATATTGTTTTAAAAACGGATGTGCGCGGTTCGCTTGAAGCAATTACAGAGAGTTTGATTAAATTAGATTTAAAAGAAATTTATTTGAATATTTTAAAATCCGACGCGGGCAATATTTCGGAAGCTGATATAAAATTAGCAGAATCGGCAAATGCGATTATTGTTGGATTCAGAATTAAACTTGCCAATGATATTTCTGATATGGCGAAAAGAAGGGGTGTAAAAATCAGGACATACGATATTATTTACGAATTATTTGAAGGAATCAGGAAAGATGCGGTTAAATTGTTGGATCCATTGGCGGAAAGAGAAAACTTAGGAAAGTTGAAGATTTTAGCGATTTTTAAAAGAGAAAAAACGAGAATGATTATCGGTGGAAAAGTTGCTGACGGAAAATTTGTAAATAAAACGCAAGTTGATATTATTAGAAATGAGGAAAAAATCGGTACAGGAAAAATAGTTCAGCTACAGCACAATAAACAAGATATGCCGGAAGTGGAAAAAGGCAGGGAGGCGGGAATTTTATTTGAAGGAGATGCGATTATTGAAGAAGGGGATGTTTTGGAATGTTATCGCACCGAACATAAAAAAAGAGAATTATGAAAGATAGAATTAGCAGAGTAAATAGTTTAATGCAAGAAAAAATCGCGGAAATTCTGCAAAGAGAAATTTTTATTAAAGATGTTTTTATTACTGTGCAAAATGTTGATGTTTCCAAAGATTTGAATTATGCTAAAATAAAAATAAGCGTTTTTCCTTTTAAAGAATCTAAAAAAGTTTTAGAAATTTTAAAAAAACAATCATCCAATTTACAGAGAATTTTAAATGAAAAAGTAACTATAAAATTTGTTCCTCGAATTAGGTTTGTATTAGACAGAATAGAAGAAAAAGCAGTGAGGGTGGAGGAAATTTTAAGAAATTTAAAAGGTTAATAGATACGGGCGAGTGGCGGAATGGTATACGCACAACACTTAAAATGTTGCGGGCTTTGCCCATGAGGGTTCGACTCCCTCCTCGCCCATTTTAAATCGGGCGTTTAGCTCAGTGGTAGAGCATCCGGTTTACATCCGGCAGGTCGGGGGTTCAAATCCCTCAGCGCCCACACAAATTACGGCCAGGTCGCCAAGTTCCGTCAAAGGCGGATAAAGTCCAGGCAAGAGTCTGCTTGCCCGCCATATATGGCCGCGTAGCCAAGTGGTAAGGCAAGGGTCTGCAAAACCCTTATGCGTGAGTTCAATTCTCACCGCGGCCTATTATTAAGCCATATGGGCGGGCAAAACTCTTATACATAAGATGGGTTCCCTGCCCGCCGTTGCTTCGCAAGGCGTTGCAGGCGGGGATTCCCATCCTGGCCTTATTGCAAAATTATTGATTTTTGATAATATGAAATTATGCCGGGGTAGCTCAGTGGTAGAGCACACGACTAAATTTTTGGTCCGCTTCGAAGTGATTCGGAGATGAAAATTGGGTGAACTCGGGGAAACCTAATGTTCTTTAAGAACTATGGCAATCCCGAACCAAGCCTCAACGGGCAAATGGTGTTGAGGAAGGTGTAGAGACTAATAGGTGAGTCCCAACAATAATCCTATATTAGCGCCCGACTACTTTATAAGTAGATGATATAGTCCAATCTTTAGAGAAATCTAGAGGTCTATAATTGGAAAATCGTGGTGTCGAGAGTCCGATTCTCTCCCTCGGCAGATGTATTTGGTATTTAGTATTTTGTATTTGGTTTATGCGGGCGTGGTATAGTGGCTATTACACGTCCTTGCCAAGGACGAGACGGCAGTCCGATTCTGCTCGCCCGCTTATAAATAAAAATTACGACTTACGAAGTCGTAATTTTTTTATTTTAATTTAATGTGTTGGGCCTAGTTTGGTGCGCGGGAGAGGACTCGAACCTCCACGGGATAATTCCCACTAGCTCCTTAGGCTAGCCTGGCTACCAATTACAGCACCCGCGCTCTTGCCCACCGAAGCATAGTAAAGGTGG
>JAKJED010000025.1 GCA_022705575.1 Patescibacteria group bacterium | reverse complement strand
AATCGAAAATTACAATTATTTTAATCTCTATATCTACAACGATTTTTGGATTAGCATTACCCATAATTACACATGCTAGTATTTGGGGTGATGTTGGTAAAGATATTTTAAGCACAATTGGAGACGCTATTCAATATTTATTCAGCTGGCTACTAAAAGCAGGGGCCAGTTTCTTTGAGGGCATGCTAGGCATAGGGTTTAAAAGCTCAATCGAAATTATAACCACCGGGTGGACCGTTTGTAGAGACATCGCCAATATGCTTTTTATCTTGTTCATGGTTGTAATTGCTTTTGCTACAATTTTTCGCATCGAAGAGTATGGCATAAAAAAGCTCTTACCAAAAGTAATCGGAATTGCGCTACTGATAAATTTCAGCATGGTCTTTTGTTCGGCAATCGTAGATTTTAGCAATATCTTTGCCGATTTTTTTATTAAAGACATCACTGAAAACCTTAGCCAAACTAACGAATCTAAGGGCATTATCTCAGCTACGTTTGCTGATGCCTTTAACGTAACAGGCACCTACGTGACTTTTACAAATTGTGAAGACTTTAAAAAACTTGGAGATGCAGAATGTAGTAGGTTTTCGTCTTTTTGGGACCCCACTTCTCTTGCAATATGCAAACAAGCTTTTCAAAATAAATTCGAAGAGTGTAAAACAACCGGAAGAACAACTACATTGATAGACGAAAAAAGTGATGCTAGCTTTTTAAATCTTTTTCTTGAATATACTGTAGGATCAATAGTTCTTCTTATGGCTGCATTTGTTTTATTTGCCGGAGGAATTATGATTTTATTTAGAATTATTGTTATTTGTTTTTTAATGATTATTTCACCATTAGTATTTATGTGCTACATTTTGCCATCTCTGAGAACTAATTGGAGCAAATGGTGGAAAACTTTTTTAAATTGGTGCATATTCGCACCCGCTTATGCGTTTTTTGTTTGGATAGCGATACAAATAGCTGTTTCTGGAGCAAACAAACGAATGGGGCTGGAAGCCAATCAATATACAATTTCGGGTAATTATAACCCCATGGCAAACTCTTTTATTTCTGCTCCAGGACAACAATTAATTAGTTACCTTGTCATTCTCGGATTCCTTATTGGCGGTTTGATTGTTGCCAAACAACTTGGGATTTACGGCGCTGAGGCCGTAATAAAAATAGCCAAAGGAGCACAAAAAGGCGCAACCAATTGGGCGAAGAGAACTGCATTAAAACCAAGTAAATATGCTGGTGCGGGAGCCCTTAGAATGGGGGCAAAATTATTCGGTGGCGAGAATACCAAACTGGGCAGAAGAATGGGTGCCAAAGCCGCACAAGTGAAACAATCTACAGCCCAATCTAAAGAGAATAAGGCTTATGCTAATTTACTTAAAACCATGAATGATAAAGATTTATTGCGAGAAGTAGAAACTGCTGGTGGAGTTAGAAAATTAATAGCCACACAAGAAGCAAAACGAAGAGGGCTATTGCGCGAAGCCGAAAGGCCGGTTGTTCAGAAATCAATGCAAGCCATGCGCAGTTATGGAGACGAGGAAGGTGCACGATCATTAGAAGAATTGAGGCCAGATGCAATTGAAAACGACCCCGCAAGAAAAGAAGCGATTGAAAGAGCAATTAAAGAAGGAACCCATAAAAAATGGAGCAAAAAAGTACTTCAGAGTCCCGAGGGAATAAGGGTTCTAGGAGAACTGAAAAGACAATTAGGCATCGGTGAGTTTGCAAAAGTATTTAAGGGGTGGGCAAAAGAAATTCAAGAAACCGCAGAAGACGCAATGAAATCAGAGTTTACCAGTGACTTCACGAACATGGACAACATCAGCAAACGAAAAGATTATGCAAAAGTGACAGGCAAAGTTCAGGAAGCGTTTTTAAGCGACAATATGGGGGTAATACAGTCTTCATACTTTGCATCGTCCAAGAGAAGTATACAGAATTATATCCAGGGGCTAGGAGACGAAGATTTCGGCAATCTTAGAACGAATAGTGACAAGGCATTAGCGGCCCGATATATAAAACCTTCCCAGGTGCAGGGGGCGGGTGCAAAATTAACGGGCAAAGACAAAGAACGCATGAAAATCATTGCCCAGGGCTTTAATCCTGCCGCATATGACGAGATGATTAAGCCGAAAAGTAATTGGACAACATAAAAAATTTATAAAACCTAAATGCAATTTCAAGTACCACAATTTATTAACATCGAAGACAAGGTTATTGGGCCTTTGACAATTAAGCAGTTTCTTTATTTGTTAATAGCGGGAGTAATCATCTTTATTATTTCCAAAATACTTAATCTCGGTGCTACAATATTTTTCGGAATTATTATCGGAGGCATTGCTGTTATTTTGGCGTTTGTAAGACCCGGCGGACAGCCATCTATAATTATTATTAAAAATTTTATTGGATTTCTTAAAAAACCGGATTTCTATGTTTGGAAAAAACCATTGGGGAAAAATGATTCTCCAGAACAAATTGGAAGCGTTGAAATTATAAAAAGAGTCTCATCAAAAACCAAGATTAAGCCGGAAGCAAAAGATAATTTGCAAGATATAGAATGGAAAATTGAGGTTGATAAAGAAGAATAATTTTAAAAGCTCAAAACTCAAATGTTAAATAATAGATGACAAATGAAATTCAAGCCTTAAATTCTAATCAAGAAAAACATTATCAATTTCTCAAAAAATATAGATAAAAATCCGATAAACAATCCTTTTAAAGATTTATAAAATCTAAAAATTAATTTGATTATTTAGGTTTTAATCATTGAATTGACATTTAGATTTTAAAGTTTAAATTTATAATTTATATGGCTATAAATGTTAAAATGCCCAAAAATGCTCCAGAAGTACAGAAATTTGTAGAAATACAGGAAATCAAAAACGGAATGGCAATTATGAAAGATAATAGCTTGCGCGCTGTCTGCGCCTGTTCAAGCGTTAATTTCGATTTATTGAGTCAGCCCGAACAAGAAGCGGTTGTCAATCGTTTTCAAGAATTTTTAAATTCACTAGATTTTCCTCTGCAAATTATTGTTGCTTCGCGACATTTCAAAATTGAAAACTACCTTGCGCAAATCAATGAATTAGAACAAAAACAAACAAACGAACTTTTAAAAATTCAAACCAACGAATACATAAATTTTGTCAGAAGTTTTGTTGAATTTGCGAATATAATGAATAAGTCTTTCTATATCGTTGTTCCCTTTTCCATCATTGAAGCACGGGAAGAAAATTTTTTAAATAAAATAAAAAATATTATTGGCTCATCAAAATCCAAAAAAGAAAAATTTGAAACCGAAAAATTAAATCAGTATAAAACGCAATTAGACCAAAGAGTCAATTTAATCAGTGAAGGACTACGAGTATTGGGACTTAAAACCATTCCCTTAAACAATGAACAGCTAACCCAACTCTTTTTCGAATTCTATAACGTTGATAAATAATATATTATAGTAAACTTTCAGCAAAAATATATCAGGCCGCAAAGAATCCTTAATTCCATAGCTAAAGATTAATAAATATTCGCAATTTGCACGATTGGCATTAAATTCGCGTATTCGCATTATGTTTAAAAAAAAACTAAAATCTGAAAAAATTTCTGAAATTGAAGAAATGAAAGAAATTGAAAATACCTTAGTAGATTCAATTGCTCCATCTGCTCTTCAAATCACTTCAAATTACATACAAATCGGGGAAAAATTCGCTAGAACATTTTTTGTTGTTACCTATCCGAGATTTTTAACCGTAAATTGGCTTTCACCGATTATAAATTTAGACAGGGTTTTCAATGTCTCAATGTTTATTCATCCCACAGACACAGGAATAATCCTTAAAAAATTGAAAAGAAAAATAACCCAGATAGAATCACAAATCAGCACCGAACAAGAACAAGGGAAAATCCGAAATCCAATTCTAGACACCGCGAGAGAAGATGTTGAAAACTTACGCGACAAACTAATTCAAGGCACAGAAAAATTTTTTAATTATGCCCTTTACATAACCATTTTCGAAGATTCAATTGATGCGTTAAACGACGCTGAAAGACAAATTACCGGACTTTTTGAAACAAAAATGATTTATGCCAGACCGGCCCTGTTTCAACAACAGATCGGATTAAATTCAACGCTCCCGTTTTGTAAAGACAAATTGTCAATCACCAATTCTTTAAACACCGCCCCTCTTTCTACGACCTTCCCGTTTGTTTCTTCAAATTTGTCATCAAACAAAGGAATTCTTTATGGGGTTAACCGCCACAACAACAGCTTAATAATTTTCGACAGATTTTCTATGGAAAATGGTAACATGGTTATTTTTGGCAAATCCGGAGGAGGAAAATCTTATGCGGTTAAAATTGAAATTTTACGATCTTTAATGATGGGAACAGACGTGATTGTTGTTGACCCAGAAAACGAATATCAGCACTTATCGGAGACTGTTGACGGCGCTTATTTTAAAATTTCACTATCGTCCGACAACCACATTAATCCTTTTGACGTGTCTCCTCCGGGAGAAGATGAAACAACCGAAGACGTACTGCGTTCAAAAATAATGGATTTAATCGGGCTTTTAAGAGTGGCTCTTGGAGAATTAACCCCCGAAGAAAATTCCGTTTTAGACAGGGCCCTAACGGAAACCTATGCCTCAAAAGACATAACTTTTCAATCAGACCTTAAAAACGTTACCCCTCCCGTAATGCAAGACTTGGAGACGGTTTTAAACAATATGACCGGAGGAGATAGAATTGCTAAAAGATTAGAACGTTATACCAAAGGAAGTTTTGCGGGATTTTTAAATCAGCCGAGCAATATCAACATCAATAAAAATCTGATTGTGTTCAGCACCCGCGATATGGAGGATGATTTGAAGCCGGTTGCAATGTATCTTATTTTACAATACATCTGGAATTTAATTCGCAATGAACATAAAAAAAGAATTATGGTTGTTGATGAGGCGTGGTGGATGTTAAAAACCGAAGCTGGCGGATCATTTTTACATGGTATTGCCAAAAGATGCAGAAAATATTGGCTCGGACTTACAACCATAACCCAAGACATTCCCGACTTTATGAATTCACATTACGGCAAACCCATTGTCAGCAACTCGTCTATTCAAATACTTTTCAAGCAATCGCCATCGACAATTGATGTTGTTCAGCAAACATTCAACCTGACCGAAGAAGAAAAATATCTGCTTTTGCAGGCGGATGTTGGTGAGGGCATATTTTTCGCCGGATTAAAACACGCGGCAATCAAAGTGGTTGCCTCTTATACCGAAGATCAAATCGTAACCACCAATCCAGAACAAATTGCAAAAATTAAACAAGCAAAAGAAGAATTAAAATAATATGGAGACAACAACTGACAAGAAACGGCTAGAAACAGCAACCTTAAATAAAGACAGAAATGAATTACAAAACACAAGACACTCACGCCAAGCGGAAGAATCAAAGCCTAAAATGGGCATAGGAGAATTTATGATTTTTTTCTTATTAGCCATTACTGCCGACCTATTGGGGGGATTAGACATAACTGGATTTGGGGCAATTCTCGTAAGAATTATAGATATTTTTGTAGTTTTGACTTTGTGGCTATGGAGGGCATTAAAAGGAAATAAAAATATTACCAATAATTATATCTATCAATTGCTTGGAACTTTTTTATTAGAGGTGTCGCCGTTTGGCATAATCCCTACATGGACAACATTTGTCTTGTATATCTATATAAAAGATCGTAAAACAGGAAGACAATTTTTAGCCAAGAAGTCGAAAGAATAAAGAATAAAGAATTAAAAACAAAAACAAATAAACATGAAAAATAAAATTTATTTTATAATAATTTCTCTGTTGTTTTTTTCTCCTTTAATCGGTCTTGCTAACGATATCAACATAAACACGCTCCTTAATGAAATTATCTCTGGAGAGCAAATAGCATCTCCCGTTATTACAGTTACAAAATTTGATTTAAGCTGGTCAACCAATACCTATGCCCCATTTGGATACGAAGGGAGGGCATTGCCAGTAAGAAGTGGCATGGTTTTTGTCGATGCAGACGTATCCGTTATCAACGGTGATGCGAAAAACCTAAAATATAGTTGGTTTTTGGAAGATATTTTTCAAAGAGACAAATCCGGATACGGAAAAACATCCTTTTATTTTTATGCTCGGCAATTTCCCGGAACATATCATACTGTAAAAGTGCAAGTATTTAACGAGGATCGAAGTATTTTTCAAGAAAAAACCATAGAAATCCCTATTGCCGAACCAGAAATTATTCTGTCGCAAACGAACGCCAACAAATTATCAATTATTGCCAAGCCATATTTTTTCAGTATCAACAAATTAACCGATTTAGTCTTTGAATGGACGTTGTCGGGACAAAAATCAATTATTTCTTCTAACTATAATGCTAGCATTTTAGACATCAATGTTTTAAACAAAAACGGCGACAAATCAATAGAACAAAATTTATGGGTTAATGTTAAAAACCTAAAAGAGACGGAACAAAATGCACATAATTCAATTAAAATTAACTTGTAATAAAATGAAAAAGTTTATATTTTTTGCAATCACAATTTTTATATTTTTAACAATTTTCCAAAATTGTTTTGCCATGGAACTATTACTTGATTGGCCAACAATTGGCGATCAATCTCTTGGAGAACAAAGTAGCGTTCCTGAATTGATAAAATATATCTATACTTTCGCACTTGGAATTTGCGGGATTGCGGCATTAATTTCTATTGTCTACGGCGCTGCTCAATATACGTTTTCTGCAGGTGACTCTTCAAAAGCTGGCGACGCCAAAAACAGAATAACGCAAGCGTTGCTAGGAATAGTAACACTTTTGTTCGCAGTCCTAGTTTTAAGCTTAATTAACCCAGATTTGATAAAACTAGGCATCAAATTGCCAAAAATAACACCCCCTCCAATTCCTGAAAATGACTATTACTGTTATGGCTATTGCAGTTCGATACTAGAAAATATTACGTCAACAAATCCTTACTGTGGTTTAAATCCAGATTTATTCTTCTGTTTGGGAAAAATTGATACCAAAAATGCTATTGTTGCT
>JAKJED010000008.1 GCA_022705575.1 Patescibacteria group bacterium | reverse complement strand
GTTATCTCTGCGCCTTTATTGAATTTGTTTATATGCTCCCTGATTTGAGATAAAATCTCGTCTTTGGGTGCTAAAATTAAAATATCCTTATGCGGGATTAAATCCTTATTCATCAAATCAGCCAAAATCGCCAAAAGTTTTATCATTACCAAAGTTTTACCGCTTCCGGTCGCCATCCAAAAGGCGGCGCGGTTTATAAAACTTTGAAATGAAATGCGAGTGCCGGCTGGAAAATAATTTGATAGGAATTTAAAATTTTCGTTTTCTTCCTTTATATCAAGCTGGTCGTTTAATTCTTGCGTCAATCCGAAATCTCGGTATAACTGCAAAAATTCCTGTTTGCTTTTATCTAAGGCTAAACCATTGTTTTGCTTGAAATCTTTATAAAGTAAATATAAAACGGCAGTTATATTTTCCAGTGCCTGTTTTTGATACGAAAAAAGTTCCCAATCCAAACCAAATTTGTTTAAATCTCGGTAAATCCATTCTTGAGAAATATCTAAGTTTTCCCGTTTATTTTCAATTATTTTTTGTAAGATTATCATAAGCTACCAATAAATAAGTTTTTTCAGCGGTGCGTATTTGACAAAGTCAAGATTATTCAAATCAACTTCTGAATCATCTTCAAAAATAACTTTGTCCTTACCGATTTTTTTGATTTTTTTGCCGAAAAGATTGGATATTGTTTCTGCAATATCAACATCGGGATATAACTTTTCAAAAACAAATCTCGCTTTTTCTTTTTTTAGGTCAATTTCTAACCCTTTATCCGCCAATTTTTCCGACAGAGAAAAAGAGTCTTCAATTTGTTTTTTTCTTTCCGTTTTTGCGCCATTTTCCAAAGTAGAAAAATCAAAATCAATTTTTTGTAATTCCTTTTCAGTGGGATTATAGTTTGCGCGTCTCAAAACATCTTCGTATTGCTCTAGTTCGTAATACTTGAAAAACCCGCCGCCTTGCCAATTATTATTTTTTGAAATACCAGATTGATCTCCGGCTAAAACCAATTTCAATCTCGGAATATTAATTGTGTAAAACTGTTCGCCTAATTCAACAATTATCCATTTTCTTTTTGTTTTTTGTGCCACCGCGCCAGCAACGGCTGACCCGCCAAAATAATCCATAATTAAATCTCCTTCATTTGAGCCAGCTTTCAAAATTCTTTCCAATAATTTTTCGGGTAATTGCGTTGGAAATTGTATGCCCAACATTTTCACAGTTCTTTCGCCCGCTGTCATTGCCGTAGCAAACGAAGGAATATCTATCCACCAATCGGGAGAAATTTTTCCTTCATAATCAACAGCGTGTCTGCCCGTGCTTTTAGTTAATTCGGTTTCTCCTTTTCTTGGAACAAATATCGTATTAAATAAATAATTCTGATTTTTAGTGTAAAACCAAATGTTTGAATGATTATTCTTCAATTTATCTAAACCAGCGCCCGGTTTTTCATAACACCATATAATTTCATTTTGGAAATTGATAAAAATTTTATCTAATAAAAATCTAGTAAAAGAATTGCAACGGTCATCGCAATTTACAAAGATACTTCCGTCTGATTTCAATAAGTCTTTTGATAGTTCTAACCTATTCTCTAGTAAAGACATCCAGCTTGAATCTTTATAATTTGCAATGTATGAAAATTGCTCACTTTCAGCTTTGTTAAATGGCGGATCAATAAATATTGTTTGTAGCCGTTCCCTGTATTTTGGCAAAAGTGTGCTTAACGCTTGGAAATTGTCTGATTTTATAAGCCGTCCGTCCAGCACCTCGTCTAAATCATCAAAGAGGCCAATAATTTCTATTTCCAAATCTTTGAAATGTTTTGTGTCAATCGGCAAAAACTGCCAATCTTTGCTTAGCTTGTCGTTCTTTATAATTTCTTTCGGATTGAATTTTTTATCAACTATTCCAAGCTCCAGCCATTCGGCAAATTGATTATTAAATCCTTTGAATTTCAAAATTTTAGCGATAACTTCCGTGCCGCCTTTTTTATCGGCAATTCTGTCCAGCGTCAAAACATAATTAGAATTTCGGGCGAATTTTGGCTTGAGCCAAATCTTTTTTAACTCGTCTTCAAAATTACCGATAAAATCAATCGTCAAATGTGCTATATCTTTTATTTTCTTTATTCTGTCCAGCGATTCTTGGCTAAAAACAGTGTCCATACTGCCCGCCAAATGCTGATACATATACAAATCAAATTGCTCGCGCAAAAATCCTTTCGCGTCTTTGTGGATAAAATAATCTATTTCTGTCTGCTTTTTGTAAATCCTAAATGCTTTTTCTATTTCTTCCGAGCTTAAATTTACACCTTTCAGTTTTAAATACTTTTCCATTTCTCCGGTCTCGGAAATCGCCGGTTCAATTGATACGCTTCCTGTCAAATCTTTATTGTCCGAAACGATGAATTCCACTTTGGCTTTATCTCTCGCTCCCTTGTCGCTCAATTTAGCAAAATCCAAGCCGGAATTTGATAAAACTATTTTGGGATTTTTTAATTTCTCAATATTCCCAATAAGATACTTAATGATTTTGGCTTTATCTTTAATCTTCAAAATTTCTTGAAGTTTTGTGTATTTATTATCGTTTTTATAGAGAACGCGAAATTTGATTATCTTTTTTCCGCCTCTTTTCTGTGTGCCGATAAAATAAAACTCAAGCTCTTTTTTCTCGTTAGCTTGCTTATGCTTGAGAAGCGTTGCGTCAAAGGCGAAATCAAAAGCGATTTCCGGATCGGAATCAATTGATAGATTTTCTATTGATTTATAATTTGCTTCGGATTTTACATAGTATAATTTAGCGGTTTTCCAAAACAAAGCTGTATCTTCGCGGTCTGAATATACTTTTGCGTAAATATTTTTATAAACCGGAGTTGAAGAAAAGAAAATTGCGCCACCATCGGAAAAATAAGAGTCAAAAAATGTGTAAAGTTTATCAAAAAGGTCTTCCGGCTGGTCTTCGCCAAATTTGGCCTTAACTTCTTTTTTTATTCTTTCTTGAATTTTCTTAAAGTAGTCAGTTTTGACATTCATCAAATTGACATACCCGCTTTCGCCCTCCAATTTGGCGCCGACAAACAAATCCTTCAAAATACTATAAAATTTTTGTTCTTTGTTCATTTTATCTAAAATTATTTTAATCTTAATCTTATCTCTATTTTACTACTTTCTTCCTCTTTTTTCCAGTATAAAATAAAAATCTCTAATCGGAGCAATTGTCCTATTTAAGAGTATATTTTTTATTTTTCTTCCACTAATAATGTCAGCACTTTATCCTTATAAACAATTCTCGATCTCAGATTTCCCAATAATTCTTGCTTTTCTAAAATGAAAATCAACCCCCGACCCACATACTTCTTGAAATAGAGCTAAAAAAATGTTAAAATATCTTTATAGTGCGGATTACTTAATTCTATTGCTCCGTCTTTCACTCCTCGTTTTACTCGGAGCTACGACCGGCACAGCTATCTTCGAAAAAAAGAAAAATATCTAAAATCCGGTTCGGGTTAAGTGTTTATTAATAAACACTTAACCTAAAATATATGGACATTGAAGAAACAATTTTTTTCTATACGAGAAATGATTATCTAATTATTAATAATTTGCTTTGCGGTAATATGAATCGTCTTTGGCAAGTTACGGAGATTGTAAATAACGATTCAAAAGGCGTCCTTAAAGAATATAAAAACGGCGAACGCACACTTGATAAAAAAAGTCTTAAAAGATATCAAGGCCGAATATATGAAAAGTTGGACGACGAAGTAAAGGCAAAAATTCTTAAAACCGCCAAGAATGATATTTCAAATATTCTTAACGCGATGAAGCCAACAAACCACCAAATTGTGCTTCACAGAAATGTAAAAATTGATGATGCCCTGTCACACTGCAATCTAAACGATATAGTAGAGTTTAAAATTATTTCATCAACATCAATTACTCCGTCTGATCCAAATTACGACTTTTATAGATACAAAATAACTGTTCCTAAAAATGAGCCGGTTTTAGAACTTGATCAATTTAATTACTTTATTCGAAATGAAGACGGCGAGATTCTTCTGCCGCCGATGAAATGTAGGATAAAAAATATACGCAATAATGATAAAGGAAACTGTAAAGGAACAATTGAATTAGAATATTTAGAAAAACTACCTGTTAATATTTAAGATAAAATGGAAGCGTGCCAGAGCGGACGAATGGGACGGTCTTGAAAACCGTTAGGCCTGCAAAGGTCTCAGAGGTTCGAATCCTCTCGCTTCCGCCAAGACAATTTTAAATTATACAATTCCAATAATAAAGTCTATAAATATTCAAAACTTTAAAGAACAATAAATATAAAATTTGCAACCAACACAAACAATCTATACACAAAAATATAACGTATGAATAACAAAATTGAAGTTCTTAAAAAAGAAAATCAAAAACTTAAAAAACAAATTAAACAATTAAAAAATCTTGCAACAATTGATTTTTTAACTAAAATTTATAATCGCCGAGCTTTTACCGATGCCTTAAAAAAAGCTTGCAAAGAAATCCGCTGGGTAGCCAAACACCAAACCAGACGCCAACACATAGAATCATTTGTTTTGTTGTTAGCCGACATCGATGACTTCAAAAAAATCAACGATCAATTGGGTTATTTGCAAGGAGATAAAATATTAAAACAAGTTGCAAAATTTTTAAAACAATCTGTCCGCGATTTTGATATTGTTGCGCGTTGGGGCGGAGAAGAATTTGCCATTATTTTGAAAGAAATAACATTACAACAAGCCAAAAAAAGACAGAAACAATCATGGAAAATGTCAGAAAAAAATTACCAATAACTTTAAGCATGGGTGTAGTTGCTTCAAGTCCGAAATATTCCGAGATTCAAATATTTAAACTGGTTGACGAGGCAGTGCATAAGGCCAAAAATCGAGGCAAAAATCAAATTGTGGTCGTAAATTAAAATATTTATTCAAAAATATATTATAAAAGAAGGCAAAATATTTTTGGTCGACCTTTAATTAAAATCTCATTCCTTCTGAATTTAACAATTAAACATGGTTCGTTTTTACAGTAAAAACGAAAACTCCCCCGCCAACGGGGAAAAAAATATGGAATTACAAACTTTCGAGTGGCAAGCGCCGGAATTTGAAAAAAAAGAAAAAACTAATTCTTGGTTTATTATTCCGGCAATCATTACTATTATTTTGGGAATTATCGCTTTAATTACAGAAAATTTTCTGTTTTTAATTCTAATCTTGCTGACCTTTTTTGTTTTTTATGTTTACGCAAAAAAAGAACCAAAAATTATAAAATTTAAAATTAACGAAAAAGGTATTCATATTGACGATAAAATATATTTGTTTGAATCATTGCGTTCGTTTTGGATTTTTTACGATCCACCAATAGAAAAAGATATCAGTTTTAAAAGCAAAAAAGCAACATTTCCTTATATCAGAATCCCGATTGCCGAACAAAATCCGAGCGAAATCAGAAAATATTTGCTTAAATTTTTACCCGAGAAAAAACATAAAGAATCTTTAATTGATATTTGGATGAGAAGAATCGGGTTTTAAAATGCGCTCATAGCTCAGCGGATTAGAGCACTTCCTTGCGGAGGAAGGGGTCGGGGGTTCAAGTCCTCCTGGGCGCACTAATTTATGGTTAAATATACGCTTGATACGCCAATTACGAAATTACCGCGTATCAATGAAAAATATTTAAAGAAATTAAATAAACTCGGCATTAATAATGTCCGAGATTTACTTTTTCATTTTCCACATAGATATAATGACTTTTCCAATATTAAAAATATTAATCAATTAAAAGTCGGGGAAATCGTAACAATACAGGGAAAAATCCTAAAAATAAACAACCATTATACATTTAAGCGCAGAATGACTTTGACCGAAGCGTCAATCCAAGACAAAACAGGAAATGTGCGCGTTATTTGGTTTAACCAGCCATTTTTAATCAAAAATCTAAAAGAAGGAAAATTAATAAGTTTATCCGGCAAATACGCTATGGGGCCAAAGGGGCCTTATTTATCAAATCCAAATTATGAATTACTAAATTTATACAAAACAACCACGCATACTGCAGGACTAGTGCCAATTTATCCCGAAACCATGGGATTACATTCAAGATTTTTAAGGTATTATATTAAATTAATTTTGCCTTCAATTGTTTTATTGAAAGAATTTCTACCGACGGATATTTTAAAAAAACATAATTTACAAAACATCCAAACCGCTTTGAGAAATATTCATTTTCCTACGAATCTCAAACTCGCCGATGAGGCGAAAAAACGTTTTACTTTTGAGGAATTATTTTTGCTGCAATTATTCGTGCTAAAACAAAAAATAAGATTACAGAGAGAAAATGCATTTAAAATTATTTTTGATAAAAATTTAATTCAAAAATTCGTTAAAAATTTACCGTTTAGATTAACCGACGCGCAAAGAAAATCTCTTTGGGAAATCATTCAGGATATGGAAAAATCAAAACCAATGAACAGATTATTACAAGGAGATGTTGGTTCGGGAAAAACAGTTGTAGCCGCGGCAGCAGCCTTAGAAACTGCGAAAGAGGGATTTCAAGTTGCATTTTTGGCGCCAACAGAAATCTTAGCGCAACAACACTTCAAACAAATTAAAAATTTATTAAAAGATTTTGATATAGAAATTGGATTACTTACCGGAAGCAGTAAAAAAATCAATAAAAAAACCAAAATTATTATCGGCACACACGCGCTCCTGCAGAAGTCTGTAAAATTTGACAATCTTGCGCTGGTTATTATTGACGAACAACATAGATTTGGCGTTGAACAACGTGCGACATTACTTCGCGAGTCAACACAGATTAAAACACAGATAAATACTAAAATACCACACCTGCTAAGCATGACCGCAACCCCTATTCCTCGCACATTAGCTTTGACTGTTTACGGTGATTTAGACGTTTCACTTATTAACGAAATGCCAAAAAATAGACAAAAAATTATTACTAAAATTGTTCCGCCAAATGAAAGAAAACAAGCATACGAATTTATCAAAAGAGAAATCAAAACGGGAAGACAGGCCTTTGTAATTTGCCCACGTATTGAATCCTCGATTCAACCCCCCGAATCCCCTTTATTAGAGGGACAACTAAAAATTTCCACCAGTAAATTATTATGGGCCGAGGTTAAAGCAGTTAAACAAGAATACGAAAAACTATCCAAAGAAATTTTTCCGGATCTAAAAATTGCCATGATTCACGGCAAAATCAAGGCCAAAGAAAAAGATAAAATCATGTCTGATTTTCGAAATAAAAAAACCGACATTTTGCTTTCAACATCGGTTATCGAAGTCGGCATCGATATTCCAAACGCCACAGTAATAATAATTGAAGGCGCTGACAGATTCGGCTTGGCGCAACTGCATCAATTCAGAGGGAGAGTCGGAAGAGACAAACATCAATCTTATTGTTTATTATTCAGCACATCAGGAGAAGCAACCGCGCGCCTACGTGCCATGCAAAAATACGACAACGGATTCGACTTAGCAGAAAAAGATATGGAAATCAGGGGTCCGGGACAATTTTACGGATTAGCACAATCCGGCATGCCAGATTTAGCAATGGCAAGTTTAAATAATTTAGAATTAATTAAAACTGTCCGCCACGAAGCATTAGAATTATTTAAAAAAGACTTCCATTTAAAATCCTATCCATTTCTTCTTGAGAAACTCAACAAATTCAAACAATCAATTCATTTAGAATAAATTTATCTTTTATTTTTTGGCGTAACCCAAAAACCCATATACCTTCCAAACATTAGACGAGTTTGAGAAATCAAAGCAGGAATCGAACCAAAAACAATTGTTGCCATCGGCACTAAAATCCATTGTAAAATCATCCAGATATATTTTTTAGAATTGTGTTTTGCCGGTCTTGGTGGCAAAAGTTTTAAAGTGTAAAATGCCGAACCAACCAATCCAATCATCGCCGCTGTCATAATTGTTCTTGTCATTCTCGGGAGATTATAAGAAAGCATAGTTCGATTAAAAGCATCTCCGCCCAATAACAACGGAAGCCATCCTAAAGCAAAAATAATCAAAGAATTGGTCGCCCAAGACCAAAATGCCTCCCAATGGTTAAAACAATTGTAAAGTTTCTTTTTGAAGGACATCACTTTATTTTTTATACAACCAAAAGTAAAATACGGTACATTTTCTACACCCCAACTCCAACGCGTTTGTTGTTTAAAAACATTTTTTGCGGTAATCCAAAAATTTTCTGCCAAATTAGCATCCATGGCAATCGGATAATATAATGGGATGTTGTGATAATTTCCGTCATAAAATAAAAGCGCCTGCCAATAAATACGCGAATCTTCAGAAACATTTTTTGTGGTCCAAAAATCCATTTCTATTAATGCTTTAAAATTCATTGAATGAGAAGAAAAAGTAGACATTCTTTCTGGTCTCTCTTGTTGAACCATGTGCCAAAAAGTAGCGCCAATAGCAATTACGCGCGATATTGCTGGCGCATCCCAAATATTGTTATCATATACCGGTATGGGCTGAAAACTGGAATGAAGAGGATCGGGACAAGTCAAATAATGAAATGATAAACAAGAAAAATAATGAGGGTATACTTGCGTATCAATGTCAAAAGAAGAAACAATTATATTTTCGTAAGGAATTTTTAATTTATCAATTATTTTTTTTGCTTCTCGACCGGCAAAAGTTTCGTTAGATGCCTTTCCCGCTAATTCTCCAATAATATCTTTAGGGTGGACTGTAATTAAAAATTTAAAAAATTTATCGCCGAACTCTTGTTTTATTTGTTCGGCGATTTTTAATGCATCCTCACCCGCTCTTTCTTCCGCGCCCAAAACAACAATAAGTTTATCTAAAGGATATTTTGATTTGCATAACGCATTAAAACTTGCTCTTAAAATTTCTATATTTTCTTTATAAAAAGAAAATATTACTACATGATAAATTTCTCGCCAATTTTTAAACGGCAATTCTTCTAATTTTGCCGACCAATCAATCTTTAGATTTTGTCGCATCCGTCGATAAGAAAATCTCTGATGAAAAGCCAAAAAAACTGTTTTCAACAACCAATAAATGTCAAAAGCAATTATAAAGAAAGCGGCCAGCACCGGCACCTTCCAAGACATAATAACCATCAATATTAATGTCCCCCAACTTAAAACTCCCGGCATAATCTCTAAAAACCGAAATAATCTCCTGTCTTTAGGAGATTCCAGGTCCCTTGCAAATCCAATTTTAATGTATTTTTTCATTTTTCAAAAAAATATTTTAACCAAAGTTTTAAATTAGACATTGTTTTTGTTTGAACTTTTAATTCGTTTAAAAACGGTTCATTGCTTTCCGCAACAATAATCACGCTTTCACCCTCTTTAACCATATTTAATTTTCTTCTTGCTTCATCTTCTAAAAATTCTTGAGAATTAAAAGTTTCTTTTATTCTGAACAATTCTTCGTTTTCTTTTTTAAAATCATTAATTTTTTTTTCCAAATTTATAATTTCTTCTGATGTCTGAAAATAGCGATAGCTTTCGCGACCTAAAGAAATAAGCACAAGACCAAAAATCACGATTAAACACCAAATAAAATATTTCGATTCAAAAAAATTATTTTTCATTTTTACAACATCGGTATAAATAAAAATGCAATCATGCTTAAAACGACGATTATTATTGCCACTGTCCAAAAAAATTTCACTATTTTTTTAAATCCGCGCCTGCCAGCAGATAAATTTTTATTCATATTATCGTTCTTTTAAAACTTTTAAAAATACCTCTGAAGGAATATTAATTTTTCCGAATTGTGCCATTTTTTTCTTGCCTTTTTTTTGTTTTTCCAACAATTTTCGTTTTCGCGAATAATCGCCACCATAAAGATATCCCGTGACATCTTTTCTCATCGCCCGTTTTGTTTCTCGGGCAACAATATTACCATTAACTACTGCCTGAATCGGAACTGCCCATTGGTAATAAGGCAAAACTTCCTTTAATAATTCTACCATTTTTTTACCTTCGCGATAAGCATTATCTCTTCTGACCATTTTTGAAAACGCTTCAATTTTTTCCTGATCAATTAGAATATCCATTTTAACCAAATCTGCAACTTTATAATCTTTAATTTGATATGACATTGATGCGTATCCTGAACTTACAGTTTTTAATTTGTCATAAAAACTTTGCAAAACAATATCCAATGGTCCTTCGAATTTAATAATTATTTTTTCATCCGTTAGCCATACCATTTCTTTAAATTCGCCGGGAAAATTACTTAATAATTTGTTTATCGGACCCAAATATTGATTTGGAGTAATAATCTCCATATCTATGACCGGTTCTTCAATTTTACCATCATTATTTTTTCGATATATTACACTGGGCGATGTTGTAATTAAATTTAAACCATAATCTCTTTTTAATCTTTCAGTAATAATTTCTAGGTGCAACATTCCTAAAAATCCGCACCTAAATCCTCTGCCCAATGCGCCCGAAGATTCGTGACTAAAAGAGAATGAAGAATCGTTTAATTTTAATTTTCTTAATCCGTCACTTAATAAATCGTAATCATCGGAATCGACAGGGTAAAAACTCGCAAAAACAACCGGCTGAGGTTCCATATAGCCGCGAAGCGGCTTAATTTCAAATTTTGAATTTCGAATTTCTAATTTTATAACAGTGTCTCCAACGCGACATTTTTCAATTTCTTTCAATCCCGTAGCAATATATCCAATTTCTCCTGATTTTAACTCTTTATTTTCAACAAAATCCGGTTTAAAATAACCCATTTCCAACACTTCGCCATTTGCGCCAACTTGCATTAAAGAAATTTTATCTTGTTTTCTAAAAACGCCATCAAAAACCCTAACATAGGCAACAACGCCCTTATATGCATCATATTCCGAGTCGAAAATAAGAGCTCTTGAAATCTCATCTGAAGATTCGCCTACCGAAGCTTTGGCAAGGGTGGGTGATGGCACTTTTTCGATAACCGCTCTTAAAAGTTTTTCTACATTCTCTCCTGTTTTTCCTGAAACCAAAACAATGTCTTCTTTTGCGACACCTAATAATTTTTCTATTTCTTTAACCGTTCTCTCAACGTCTGCAGTGGCTAAATCTATTTTATTAACCGCAGGAATAATTACTAAATTTTCCTTGCGTGCAAATTCCAAATTGGTTAATGTTTGCGCTTGTACTCCTTGCGTTGCGTCCACCAACAAAATTGCACCCTCCACAGCCGCCAAGCTCCGAGAAACCTCATAAGAAAAGTCAACATGGCCCGGAGTATCTATTAAATTTAAAATATATCCATTCCATTCCATCCGCACCGGTTGCATTTTTATAGTAATTCCTCTTTCTCTCTCAATAGACATACTATCGAGAAACTGCGGTTGCATTTTTCTGGAATCTACTGTTTTGGTAATTTCCAAAAATCTGTCAGCCAAGGTTGACTTTCCATGATCAATGTGCGCCATTATAACAAAATTACGAATATTATTCATCTAATTGATTTACTGATTGAACCTCTTCCAATTTGTCTTTTTTGTTTTTAAACAAAAACTTCTTTGCCAATACCATTGATTCCGGCAATTTGAAAATCATTGATACTAAAAAATAAACTCCAATACCGGTTACGGCTGATAACCCTGTTTGAAACAACAGTCCTATAAAGGTTGTAGTATCAAATATTAAATTGAAAACACGCAACAATCCATAAATTACAAATGCCATCGGTATGCAAGAAATAACAATTTTGAAAACAGATTTAAAAACTTTTCCAGTATTATATTTTTTAATTTTTTTATTAAAAAAACGCATCAAAACCATAAAATTAAAAATACTGGAAACAGAAAATGCCAAAGGCAAACCCAATATAGCAATACTTTTTATTCCATTTAACTTAAATATTGTAGAAAAAATTTCCGAAAAAATATTTACACGATTTAAAATCCAAACAAAACCAAAGCTCATTAAAATATTTAATCCAACGCCAATTAAACTTATAGAAACCGGGGTTTTAGTGTCCTGCAGAGAATAAAATGCCCGCGAAACAAGCGGGATTAAACTTTGCGCAAAAATACTTATTGCAAAAACACCCAAAGCAGCCGCGGTTAATCTCGTATCCACCCAATTAAATTGCCCTGTTCCTAAAATTAATCTGATTATTTGCGCGCGTAAAACAAAAAACATTGTTGTAATCGGCAACACTAAATATAATATCTGATTAAAGGCCATAAAAAAATCATTAGAAAATTTTTCCTTATTTTCTTCTGCTGATAATTCCGCCAATCTGGGGAAAACTGCCACAGAAAAAGAAATTGCGATAATGCCAATTGGTACATATTGTAAATTATTGGACAAATTAAAAATTGCCACACTGCCAATAGTTAAGCTTGAGGCAATAGATGTAATCACTAAAGCATTTATTTGTGTTCCCGCTAATCCAATTGTTCTAGGAATAGTAAGTTGAAGCATTTTTTTAATTCCTTGATGAAATCCTAAAAATTTATTGAATTTCATTCCCGAATAAATTGCACTCGGCAATTGAATTATAAAATGCAAAAACGCTCCCAATACAACGCCCCAAGCAAGACCGACTAATCCCATTTTGGGAACAAAAAATAAAATTCCTAAAATAATTCCTAAATTATACATTATTGGCGCTAAAGAATAAACAAGAAAACGACGAAAATACTGCAACACACCGCTTAAAATACTGCTCACCCCCAACAATAAAGGACTTAAAAACATTATTCGAGTTAATTCTACAGTAGATTGTTTTTTAATTCCGGAAAATCCCGGAGCTATTAATGAAATAACTTGCGGAGCAAACACGATTAAAATTATTGATAATCCGATTAAAATTAAAACAATCCAAGTAAATATTCCGCTTGTTAATTGCCATGCCTCTTTTTCATCTTTTTTAAAATATTGCGCAAAAATAGGAATAAACGCCGACGATACGGCGCCCATAATTAAAATATTGTAAACCAAATCCGGCAATCTAAATGCCGTAAAATAAATATCTAATTCATTTCCAGCGCCAAATTTTCCCGCCAGCAACCTGTCTCTAATTAATCCCAATACCCTGCTTAATAGAGCTGTAATTGCTAAAATAAAAGCAGCTGAAAATACTGTTTTTGATTTATGATTTAATAATTTTTCAACCATTTGTTTTATTGTAGCAGAATTAAGATACTTTTTCAATTTCCTCCACTCATCCATGCCCATCGACAAGTAAACCAAAATACGGTTAAGAAATTTGCCAAATAATCTAAAAACATTTATGATTAAATTATGAAAAAAATTTCCCCTAAAATATTATTACCAATAACAATCATTCTTTTAATAACAATATTTGTTGTGATTTTAAATATTTTAAATTCAGACAAAATAAACTTTGGGACAAAAATCGCCGGCATATCTGTCGGCGGACTTTCCAAACAACAGGCGTTAAATAAACTAAATTCGGAAATAATACAATTTTCGAATAAAGATTTTAATTTAATTTATAAAAATTATCTTTGGACGGTAAATTTAAAAAATTTGGGCGCGGAAATCAATGCGCCGAAAACCATTAATAATATTTACAGATACGGACATCAATCAAGAAATATAATCAACAATGTTTTTTGGCAAATAAAATCGTTTTTAGGATATAATTTTTCGCCTTCTTACGATATTGATGAAGAAAAATTGGAAATATTCTTAAAAGAAAATTTATCTTCTATTCATCAACCAGCTAAAAATTCTTTATTGGTTTATGATAAAAAAACTGAAAATTTTATTATCACGCCATCTAATCCCGGAATAATTATCAATAAAAAAGATTTGAAACAAAAAATAGAAAAAATTTTAAAAAACCTTAAAATTCAAAATATCGAATTATTTTTAATTGAGGATTATCCCACAATAATTGAGTCTCAAGCAAAAAAACTGATTCCAAAAGCAAAAGATTTGTTGGCCAAAACTCCAATCTCAATAATTATCAATGACAAAGAAATTGAAAAAATCGACCAAGATGCAATGTTGAATTTAATGGATCCGATACCGGATTTGAACGATGAAAAAATCAAAAACCATCTCACTATTTTAGCCCCATTGATCGCTCAAGAACCAATTGATGCACAACTCACTGTTGTCAATAACAAAGTAACTAATTTTGCTCTTTCGCAAAACGGCTTACGATTAGAAATTGAGAATAATATTGATACTTTAAAAAACGGAATATTAAACAATCAAAAAAAAATCACCTTAAAAACAATAGCCACAAAACCAAAAATTTCTACTGAAAATATCGACAATCTCGGCATTACTGCTTTTTTGGCAAAAGGCGTTTCTAATTTTTCCGGTTCTTCAGTGGATCGCATTACAAATATTAAAATCGGAGCTGCAAGATTTAATGGAGTTTTATTGAAACCAAATGAAGAATTTTCTTTCAATAATTTACTGGGCGAGGTCGGACCCGAACAAGGATACAAACCAGGGCTAGTGATTAAAGAAAATAAAACAACCCCTGAATATGGCGGGGGACTCTGCCAAGTATCAACAACCGCTTTTCGCGCCGCAATTTATTCGGGAATGGAAATCACTCAGCGTTATCCCCATGCTTTTCCGGTTAAATATTATAATCCGCAAGGTTTTGATGCCACAATTTATCCTCCTTCGCCAGATTTAAAATTTATCAATAATACTTCCGGACATATTTTAATCCAAACAAAAATTATAGGAAAAGAACTAGTTTTTGAATTTTATGGAACCAATGACGGAAGAAAAGTAGAAATTATCGGTCCCGAACAATACGATATCAATCTCGACGGTTCAATGAAAGCAAAGCTAACACAAAAAGTTTACGACAAAAACGGAAATATCATTATTGATAAGACATTTTATTCAAACTATAAATCTCCAAATTTATTCCCTGAAGAAATAGTTAATCCTTTACAATAATTATTATCCGGGTTGCAGAATTAGCAGACCTGCCTGCCTATGCCTGCGCCGGTGTGGTGAAACTGGAAGACACGCATGGTTTAGGACCATGTGCCGAAAGGCATGGGGGTTCGAATCCCTTCACCGGCATAAGCACGGACAGGCAGGCGCGTTAACTCTAGGAGCTAACAGGGAAACCCATGGGAAATCAACCCTCTCTCGGACACAATTTTAAAAAGCCGATTTTATTCGGCTTTTTAAAATTTTCAGAAAATTTATATCTTAGTCATGAACACACGGACTTGGCTTAAAAATTCCACCCATTCCTGAACCAATTAATAAACTCTGAACCCAAGTAACCAATACTAACGCTAAAAGCATTATTGCTACTCCGATTAAAGTATTGATTATAAGTTGTTTTGCTTTACCGGCTTTTTCATCACTACCAGCGGCGGTCATATACATAATACCTCCAACAACAATAAATATAACCGCAATACCAATACCAACCACCAAAAGAATGGTTTTGATTCTGTTTAACAATACGCAAATATCATCTTCTACGGCAGCAAAAGTAATTGTCGGTAAAACCAAAAGCATTAAAGCAAATATCGTAAAAATATATTTTTTCATTTTTTGTAATTTTGATTACTATGTTTTATCTCTCGACCTTTTTAAGTATTTTGAATCTATTTATACAATTGTATTTAATAAAAGAGCAAACCTGTCTAAAATAAATTCTTTAACTAAATTAACTGCAAAATATGCCAACATAACTATAGCCACACCAATTAATCCGTTAATTATTGTTTTTTTCGCATTCTTCACCTTATTTTCGTCTCCAGCTGCGGTCATATATTGAATTCCAGCAATAATAATTATTAATACTGCGATTGCAATAGCGATTATTAATAAAATCCAACCTATGTCAAAAATCAAATCGCAAACTTTTGCCGATGATGGAGCATCGGTTCTTATTTCATCACAATCCTCATATTGTCCTAAAGCGCCAAAGGCAATAGATGGAGTTAAAAAAACATTAACCATTAAAAAGATAAATAATATTTTTTCATATTTAAAATTTAATTATTAATTTTTCCTAAAATTTCTTGTATAAGACCAATAATAAAATTTGCCGCCGTGATAATTGCTACTCCAATAAGAGTGTAAACAATCATCTGTTTCGCTTTTTTTGTTTTATCCTCACTTCCGGCAGATGTCATATATTGAATCCCTGCAATAATAATCATTACCACTCCCACAGCTATGGCTATAATTTGCAACAACTCGGTAATTTTTTGAATAATCTCCAACAAACAATTATCATCACTGCTACATTTTAATGGATTGTCTAAGGTTACGGCATCAACAATAAATGGTACCAATATCATTATACTTAAAATTCCTACAAAAAACAATGTTTTTTCCATATACTTATTTGCCTTGAACTTATATAGCTCTCGGCTATTTCATTAATAAATTTATTTGATTAGTCAAAGTTCCTATTGCTTTATCTATTGTCGCGCTACCCAAAACAATTGATTCAATCGCATCAGAAAAATATTTCTCAATTTTTGTAGAATCAATTTGATACCAACTCCGCGCAGTCAAAATCTGATCAGCAAATACTGCTAAATTCGGGTTGTCTTTTTTCTGCCATTCAATTAATCCGCGCTGAGCCACTGGCCTAGCAGCTAATTGAGAATATCTTTTGGCATTTTCTTTTTCAATTAAATAAAGCAAAAACCTCCAAGCCATTTCCGGTGATTTTGATTGTTTGGAAACCGTATATGCCCAATAATTAGCGTAATTTATATCAAAACTGCGATTTTTTAATTGAAGCATCGGGCTTATATTATAACGAAAATAGGGACTTTTTGATTTAATTGCAGATATCTGATACGCATAGCTCAACATTATTGCTGATTTACCATTTGCAAAAGCATCTATTGAATAAGGCATCTGTCTATTCCAAGTATAACTTATTTTGGCAGGATTAGAAAAATCCGTATAAAATCTTAATGCTTCTTTGCCGGGATAATAAGATTTCCCATCCAATGTTATCGAGCCAGAAATATTGATTGATTTTTTATCAGCCCGTATAATTTCCGTGCCGTTTTGAAGCATAATCAATGATAAAATATCTGTCGCTCTGTTAATATTTTCCGCGGTTCCAAGAGAAATTCCTGCGCGTTCGATACCCCCCCATTGATTTTTTTTAATTAATTTTCCTAAATCTTCATTAAGTAATTGCTCCCACGTGTCTGGTGGACTAGCAATCCCCGCAGTATTCAAATAATCTTTATTATAAAATAATGCCAAAGTATCAATGTAAAGTGGAAGCGCATAAATTTTTCCTTGTTCAGTTAAATCATTTTCCGCAACCTCCACAAATATTGTCTGAAAATTTCCTATACCGAACCCTAATATATCCTGAGGAAATTCTTTAATTTTATCTTTGTGCTTAGGAAGCCAAGTATTATGCATCAACCAAATATCCGGCCCCTTGCCAGAAGCAAAAGCACTAATTAAGTCCTGTTCATATGTGTCAGCAGACATTTTTTTATAAACAATTTTAATTGAACACTTGCTTGCATCCGTAAAATCTTTAATAAATCCCGCAAAAACCTCTGGCTCATCGTAAAGTCCCCACATTTCTAAATTTGCCGGCACGCATGTTTTTTTTCCTATTGTCCCAAGCATTACCACCACAAAAACAATTACTGCCACTACTCCAACCACCAATAAAATTTCTTTTTTACTCATTTTTAACTTTTGTCTCCTGTCCACCAATAAATATGAGTAGACAAGATTTAATTTAAAATTTTGTTAAATATCATACCCCAATGATAATTATCGATTTGAATATTTTTATTAAATTTTAACCCATTATTTTCTGCCATTTTTCTAATATCTTCCAATGGAATAATCAAATTTTTTGATGGCCCAAGAAGTTGTCCTGGAAGCCAATCAATAATTATCAAACTGCCGCCCGGTTTTAAAATTCTTATCGCTTCCTTAATTATACCATCTTTATTGTCTGATTGAAATAAAATATTAGAAAGTAAAACCACGTTTATCGAATTGTTTTCTATCTGCGAAGCATTAAGAATTTCTAGATTACACCGTTTAATCACAATATTAAAAAGTCCTTCAATGCGAGCTCTGCTCCGAACTGATTCAAGGGCGGTGTCTAAAATATCTAATGCATAAACTTTGCTTTCATCACCAACAATTTTAGCAATAGGGATTACAAAATATCCTGCACCACAACCAAAATCAGCTACCTGCATTCCTTTAGAGATATTAAATTGTTTTATGGTTTCTTCTGGATTAAGAAACCCCCCGGTTCCTTTTATCATAATTATTTGAAAACTCGAAATTCGAATTTTGTCTATACACAAGCGATAGACGCCACCTTATCGTTATCTGCTAATTTCATTATTCTTACGCCTTGTGTAACACGACCTAATTTGGAAATATTTTGGATACTCGTCCTAATAACATTTCCTTTTTGAGAAGTAACAATTAAATCTTCCTCTTCCAGCGAAATCATTCTTACTCCGACCAAAGAACCAGTTTTTTCTGTAACATTTGCGGCTTTAATACCAACACCTCCACGATGTTGAATTTTGAAATTATCAACCGGCGTTCTCTTGCCATAACCATTAGAACTTACGATTAAAACATCAGGATTCAATTTCTTGGTTGTTTGATTAATTACCTCCATTCCAACCACGGCATCGGTAAATTCTTCCTTGTCTTTAGCTTTAATAATTCGTAATTTTACACCCCTAACCCCCATAGCGTTTCTGCCCATTGGTCTTAAATCTTTTTCTGAAAATCTGATTGCTTGTCCAAGCTTAGTAACCAATATTATGTCATCATCGCCATGAGTAATTTTTACCCACTCTAAATCATCTCCTTTTTCTAATGTTATTGCCACTATTCCGCCCTTTCTGATGTTTCTAAATTTTTCCACCTCGGTCTTTTTTATTATACCCTTTTTTGTAACCATTGCTAAAAACTTTGTTTGAGAATTTCCATTATCTCCTTTTTTTCCTCTCTCAAGCGGCACCACTGCACTAATTTTCTCTTCTGAAGATAATCCTAAAATATTTACAATCGCTCTGCCGCGAGAAACGCGAGTTGCTTCCGGAATTTCGTATGCCTTAGTTTGATAAACCTTGCCTTGATTGCTAAAAAATAATAAATCATCATGAGTTGAACAAACAAAAAAATGTTCCACGAAATCTTCTTCTTTGGTTTTAATGCCAATCATTCCTTTGCCTCCTCTGTTTTGCGCTTTATAAGATTTAGGATCAACTCTTTTAATGTAGCCGGTGTTCGTAACCGTAACAATTATTTCTTGATCGGCAATCAAATCTTCTTCAGCAAATTCTCCTACTCCGGAGCTATATACTTTGGTTTTTCTCTCGTCGCCGTATTTGGTTTTAATTTCAATTAATTCTTCCTTAATTACTTTTAAAATTTTCTTTGGATTTGCCAAAATATCTTCTATTTCTTTAATTAGTTTCAATTTTTCCTCTAATTCGTCCAAAATTTTCTTTCTTTCCATTCCTGCCAATGTTTGAAGACGCATATCCAAAATAGCATTTGCTTGAATTTCACTTAATTTAAATATCTTCATTAAACCGAGCCTTGCGTCCTCACGATCTTTTGATTTTTTAATCAATTCAATAACTTTATCAATATTTTTCAGCGCTTTTGCCAATCCTTCTAAAATATGAACCCTTTCTTTGGTTTTATTTAATTCAAATTTATAACGACGCGTAATTACAATCTGTCTATGTTCAATAAATTGCTCTAATACCTGCTTTAAAGATAAGGTTTGTGGCTGAATTCCTTCGGTTAAAGCAAGCATATTCAAATGGAATGTTTTTTGCAGTTCGGTGTACTTAAATAATTTGTTCAAAATCTTTTGCGGAAATGCGTCACTTTTTAATTCAATCACAATTCTAATCCCGTCTTTATCTGATTCATCACGAATATCTCTGATCCCTTCAACTTTCTTTTCCTTTACTAGATCCGCAATTTTTTCCAATAATGTTGATTTATTGGTTTGATAAGTTAATTCAGGGATAATAATTTTAAATTTTCCTTTTTCTTCAATAATATCGGCTTTAGCGCGATTTAAAATCGGACCCTTGCCAAAAACATAGGCCTGAACAATTTCTTTTTTGTTATAAATTTCTCCACCAGTCGGAAAATCCGGTCCTTTAATAAATTGGAATAAATCTTCAACAGTTGCCTTGGGATTTTCAATTAAATGCATTATAGCATCAACAACTTCTGTAAGATTATGCGGAGGAATGCTTGTCGCCATGCCAACCGCAATACCCAATGTTCCATTCAGCAAAAGCTGGGGAATTTTTGAAGGTAAAATCGCTGGTTCTGTACGCGTATTATCATAATTGGGGACAAAATCAACTGTATCTTTTTCCAAGTCCTTAAGCATTTCTTCGGCAATCGGAGTAAGTTTTGCTTCCGTATAACGCATTGCCGCAGCATTATCTCCATCGATTGAACCAAAGTTCCCCTGTCCATTAACCAAGGGATAACGCATGGCAAATTCTTGCGCCATTCTGACCATAGAATCATAAACTGCCATATCGCCATGCGGATGATATTTGCCAAGAGTTTCTCCAACAACTGTTGCTGATTTTCTATGTTTGCCACCAGAAGACAACCCCATATCATGCATAGCATACAAAATTCTTCTATGTACCGGCTTCATTCCATCTCTGACATCAGGCAAAGCGCGCGCAACAATAACACTCATCGCATACGATAAATATGATTCCTGCATTTCTTCCACAATGTCGCGATTTTCAAAATTCACCCTTTTTTCAACAGGATTTTCCGATTTTGGTTCTATTGATAAATTTGGTTTTTTATTCTGCTTCTTGTCCTTCATCTAATTCTTCTAACTTAGTTGTTTGTTCTTTTATTTCTTTTAAACTCGCGCTAATTTTTTCTTTAAATATCAAAAAATCTTGTTTAATGCTTTCAAGCAAAGAAGGTAATTCTGTTTTTTTAAAATTGCTTTTCATGTTTCCATCATTATTGTTTGTTGAAAAACAACAAAGCCAAATTGAGACAACAATCAACATCACTATACCACTGGAAACCCACAGAATTAATGTTCTTATTTTTTTAGGTTTATTTTGTAATTTTTCTATAAAATTCATATTATTTATTATTCCGGTTTCATTACAACCACTTTCATATTTTCTCCTAAATCAAGTTTTTTGACAGTATAATCTTGTGTTGTTTCTGGCTCGACTCCAACTTCTTTTAAGAAGTTATCTATTTTTTCCAATTTTATATTTACTCCATCAATTTTATAGTGCATAGGAATTACAACGCTTGGTTCAATTTGATTTATGATTTTAACCGCTTCTTCATCATTAATAGTATAAATTCCTCCAACCGGCACCATTAAAATATCGATTTCTCCTATCTTATCCAACTGCATATCGGCTAATTCTTTTTGTCCTAAATCTCCTAAATGACAAACCTTCATGTCTTCAACTCCAATAATATAAATAGTATTTATGCCCCTTTCGCTTCCCTTTGAATCATCATGATATGAATAGACGCCTTTTATCGATACTCCTTTAACATCGTATTCTCCCGGACCATTGATTACAAATGGTTCGCCACTTACTGTTTTTAAATTATTATGATCGCGATGATTGTGTGTAATCAAAACAATATCAGCATTACCTCGTGGTGGAGTTAACCCGATTTCTTTATCAAACGGATCAATAAGTATAGTAATTTTTTCGCCGGTATTTGATTTAACCAAAAGTTTAAAACAACTTTGGCCGTGCCAAGTAATTTTCATATATTTATATATTTATATTATATCTAACATTTCATTTTAAATCAAAAATTAGTTTTTTGAATCCCGCTGTATTTACCCAAAAATTATTATGATTTTGATTTAAAAATTTATTAATTTCCCTGCGTTGAATTTTTATTTTTCCTCGAACTTTATTATCTCCTAAAATAATATTTGAATAACTTCCGTCCAAAAACGAAATATAGTGAATATTTTTATTATTTTCTTTTAAACTAATAATTTCTATTAATTCTGATATTTGTTTATCTTGTCCTCCGCCAGCAGTATTGAGATGTTTAGCTTCTATAAAAAATATTTTATTTTTAAATTTTATTATTAAATCTAATCTTTTGTTCTGTTTTTTTGTTTTAATTTTAACGTTCAATTTTCCGCGCACACTTTTTAGATCAAAACGGCTAGAAAATTTTGCTACACATTTTTTAGATTTTTTAAATTCTTCCCACGTATCTACTTTTACAAATTTATGATTATTTAAAATTGATAATAACTTATTTTCTCCACAATTACCTTTTTTGCGCGAAGAATTAGTGTCTAAGACAGCTTGCACCCATTCTCGAGGCACAATTTCACTCAAATCTCTATTTTTAAAATATCTCAATGTAATTTCTTTAAGTAATTCTTTATCTTGTTTGACAAACTTCGACGCACTATCACACGCACTTACGAAACAAGAAAATTCGGAACAATTTGAAAATTTTCCTAAAGTATTAGATAATTTATCAAAATAATTATTAACGATTTTATCTTTTTCTTTATTATTTAATAATGTTTTTATCGTAATTAAAATATTTTTAATCTCTTTAGTGTTATCAATATACTTTTCTAACTCCGTATGTTGTTTTTCAAAAATATAAAATTTATCTAAAGTACTTTCTAAATTTTCTTTAGAAATTTTAAAATAACGAAGATTGTTTAGAATTTTTCTCATAATAGATATAATTTAAAAATTTATATGCCAAATCAAATGATATTCTTTTTCTATTGTTATCACGAAAATTCGTTAAGAAAAAAGAAAAATATTTGTTTCTTTTTTGATTTAATTCTTCATTAAAGCGATTCATTAATTCTATTTGTTCGTCTATAGATATTTCGTTTTTAAAAATTAAGTGAGCCATATTACGAGAACTATTTTTGCCCACCAAACCAAATATGCCATATTGTCTAATATCCTCTAATTTAATCTTGTCTCCGCTGGTTGTGTCTATAGCTCGCAAAAATAAAATGTTTTTATCAATTAAGGATTTGATATCGTCGCTTATTTTAAACATTTTTTTATCTTTAATATTTTGTAATGCCATTTCAACTTCATATTCTCCAGATTTTATATAATCTTCAGTCAACCGAAAAACTCCCAATGAATTTTGCGTATTTTTAATACGATTTATAAAATCTCCTCCTAATTGCCAATTAGAATGTTTCTTGAGTACAAAATGGATATTTTTATTTTCCGGGAAAATTGTAGCATTAATCTGATTTTCATCAGTCAAATTTGATTTTTGTTTAAAATAAAACGAAATTACATTATATGTTGTATCGTTAAAAACTTGTTCAGAAAAAATATTTAATTTTATAATTTCAAATTTTTCAAAAAATAAATCCCTAATTTTTTTAGAATTTTCCGCACAAAGAAAATTCAATGGCACAATTAAAATTCCTTCTTTAGTATTCAATATAGAATAAATTGACGCTTGATATAAGTCCTCAAAATACGAATAGTTATTAGAAAAAAATTTCTTTTTGGTTTTTATATCGGCTTTATTTTTATGCAAATAAGGCGGATTAGTGCAAACGAATTTATATTTTTGAGGACGATTAATAGAATCATTATAAAAAACTAATTTATTGTCAATATAATGTTTATCCAAATCAAACCCATTAATTGTTTTACATTTATTTTTTATTGCCCAATTAATTAAATCTTTATTTCCCGCAAAAGGATCGGTAATTTCTTTACCGATAACAAAATTTTCAAATCCTTGCAATATATAATCGGAATGGGTCGTAAAAAATTGTCCAAGTTGTTTTTTCATGGATTTATTATCTAATTATATTTTACCACAAAAAAGCATTTAAAACAATTATTCTTCTTGCCAAATGAATTTTAATAACCTATACTAAAAACAATACGCGAGATATTGATGCTTCGACCAATATCAAACGTAATAACAATTAATTGTCGGAGTTTTTCTATTTGTATTTATGAAAACAGACAACAAATATTCAATATTGATGCAAAACCTTTTAGAGAAAGAGGGTGTTAATATTCCTAAAACAGGAGATGTTATCGAGGGAAAAATTATTGCTTTAAAGCCAAGCATTATTTATCTTGATTTGGGAAACTTCAAAAGTGGCGTTATTTTGGGAAGCGAAATCAAAAAGCATCCTTTTGAATTCCGCAAAATCAAATTAAACGATATTATTACTGTTAAAATTTTATCCATTGATAACGAAGATGGATATGTTGAGGTGTCGCTTTTAAAAGCGGGCGAAGAAAAAGCATGGCAAGGACTCAAAGAAAAAATGGACAAAAACGAAATTATCGACGCGCTAGTAACCAAAGCAAACAAAGGCGGATTGATGATCGAAGTTGAAGGAACCGAAGCATTTATGCCGGTTTCTCAATTATCTTCAACACACTATCCGAGAGTTGAGGGCGGAGATAAAACCAAAATTCTTTCCGAGCTGAACAAGCTTGTTAACCAAACCTTAAAAGTTAAAATTATTGATTTAAATGTGCGTGAAAAAAAATTAATTGTATCTGAAAAAGCCACTGAAGAAAAGAAGCTTAAAATTGCATTAGAAAAATACAAAATCGGCGACATTGTTGAGGGAATAATTACCGGCATTGTGGATTTTGGGGCATTTATTAAATTTGAAGATCTGGAGGGATTAATCCATATTTCTGAAATGGATTGGCAAATCATTAATAATCCAAATGAAATTTTCAATGTTGGAGATAAGGTTAAAGCGCAGATAATTGAAATTGATAAAGACAGGGTTTCTTTGTCAACGCGTGCTTTAAAAGAAAATCCTTGGACAAAAGTTGAAGATAAATATCACGTTGACCAAACTGTTAAAGGAAAGGTTACAAAATTTAATCCTTTTGGAGCTTTTGTAAAAATAGACAAAAATATTCAGGGATTAACACACATTTCCGAATTCGGCACAGAAAAGAAAATGGAAGAAACATTGGAAATCGGAAAAGAATACGATTTCAAAATTATTTCCATTAAAGCGTCTGAATACAGAATGGCATTAAAACCAATAACGGAATAAATTAAAAATTAAAAGTTAAAAATCGAAAATCTGTCCTCCACAACTAACGGGGTTGACAGATTTTTGATTTAGATTTATTATTATAATAATTATTGTCCTTTCTAAAATATTATTATTAAGGAGGCTCCGTGTTTTTACATCGTAACGAATGTATTATTTGGAGAGATAAATCTAAGATAATTACCTTGAAGTTTTTTCTGATTGGCGAAATCAAACGGCCAAACGGCGGTAGCTTTTTTATCCGCCGATCAAGATTTTGGGATTCGAGTGTTTGTTCTGATCCGACAAAACGAGTTTTGATTGGCGCACAATTCTCATTTTTCGGAATCACTCCTGACGAATTAAAAGATTGCAGGGTAGATATTGCTACTGACAAAGGATTATTCGTAGATTATGTGTTAAATTTTCAAAATGAAAATTGCATCACGCTTGAATATCGAAGCTACCGCCCCATGACGGTAAACATTAAAAACTATATGTTGAACAGAACCATTGAAATTGAATATAAAGTGCGATGGTTTCGCAGACCGCATAACACGCTTTCTAACGAGTATATTTTTGTTCTTTATGTCGAAAAAGAAGAACAACAGGACCAATTAATTTAAAATTTCACGGGCCTCGGCATTTAAAAGCCGGGGCCTGTTTTATTTTTTATTTGAATTTCTATTGAATTATGGTATATTAAAGATTATGAAAACATTCATTAAAAACATTTTAATCGTATTTTTTGTTTTACTCGTAATCTCGAGCGTTTTTACAGTTTATAATTCATCATATAACTCAACCGAAGAAATCCCTTTAAACCAAGTGGTTTCTTTGATTAACGAAGATAAAGTTGAAAAAATTACTATTCAGGAAAACAAATTAGAGGTTCTGCTCAAAGATGAAACACAAAAAACCAGCCAAAAAGAGGGCGAACTGGGATTAAGCGAAACTTTAAAAAATTTAGGAGTTAATACCGATAAATTGCAAAAAATTAATTTTGAAATTAAAGAAGAGTCAGGAGCAATATATTGGTTGAATGTAATTTTACCGTTTCTTTTACCATTTTTGCTTATTGCTGCATTTATTTGGTTTATGTTCAAACAAGCACAAAAAGGACAAACTCAAGCATTATCTTTTGGAAAAGCAAACATAAAATTAAATCAGCCAGAGAAGGGTAAAAAAGTAACATTTAAAGATATAGCCGGAATTGAACAAGCGAAAGAAGAATTGAAAGAAATTGTTGAATTTTTAAAAACTCCGCAAAAATTTATTGATATTGGCGCAAAAATTCCGCGCGGAGTATTGTTAATGGGACCTCCGGGATGTGGAAAAACTTTACTTGCGCGCGCGGTTGCCGGAGAAAGCGATGTGCCATTTTTCCATATTTCCGGCTCGGAATTTGTGGAAATGTTTGTTGGAGTCGGGGCATCCCGAGTCAGAGATTTGTTTATGACTGCAAAAAAATTCGCTCCAGCAATTGTTTTTATTGATGAAATTGACGCTGTAGGCAGACACCGCGGAGCTGGACTGGGAGGTGGTCATGACGAACGCGAACAAACCTTAAATCAAATTTTAGTTGAAATGGACGGATTTGATAATAATACCAACCTAATTGTTGTTGCCGCAACTAACAGACCCGACATTTTAGACCCTGCACTTTTAAGGCCGGGTAGATTTGATAGAAGAGTTATTTTAGATATGCCGGACATAAATGAAAGAGAGGATATTTTAAAAATTCATTCCAAAAATAAAAAATTCACCAATGATGTAAATTTAAGACAATTAGCTGAAAGAACTCCGGGATTTTCGGGCGCTGACTTGGCAAATTTAGTTAATGAAGCGGCAATTTTAGCTGCAAGAAAAAATCAAAAAACAATCAATCAATTGGATTTGATAAACTCTATTGAAAAAGTGTTGCTCGGTCCAGAAAGAAAAAGTCATGTTTTAACCAAAAAAGAAAAAGAAATTGCCGCATATCACGAAGCCGGACATGCCTTGGTTAATGCGAGCTTAACACATACTGACCCCGTGCACAAAGTTTCAATTATTTCCAGAGGAAGAGCGGCTGGATACACATTAAAACTTCCCGAACAAGACAAACATCTGCATTCGCGTTCAGAATTCGTGGAAGAATTATCCGTATTGCTTGGAGGATACTGCGCGGAAAAATTAATTTTTAACGAAATCACTACTGGCGCATCAAATGACTTAAAAGTTGCATCCGGACTAGCAAAAGATTTGGTTACTAAATACGGAATGTCGGAAAAACTGGGTCCAATTGCATTTAATGACCATGAAGAGTTGGTGTTTTTAGGCAAAGAAATCTCTGAGGGAAGAAATTATTCCGAAAAAGTGGCCGGCGAAATTGATGACGAAATCAAAAAATTCATCCGCGATGCGCGCATTGTTACAGAAAAAATTCTTAAAACAAGAAAAGCCAAACTCACCCAGATTGCCAAAGAATTAATTACTAAAGAAACAATCGAAAAAGACGAATTTGAAAAATTAATGGCAAAATAACACGGTTCAAAGCGCGTGTAGCTCAGCTGGTTAGCCTCCGGCCCTACGGGCCGTAGGCCCGGAGGGAGCACTTATATAATATGTTTTATGTTTATCTATTAAAAAGTTTAAAAGATAACAATTATTATATCGGTCAAACTGACAATATTAAAAATAGATTAGATTATCACAACGACGGCAAAGTTAAATCGACAAAAAATCGGATACCATTTATCTTGATCGGGACAGAAGAGTATCCAACGAGAAATGAATCAAGATGGCGTGAATACACATTAAAAAATAACGCAAACGAAAGGCGAAAATTTATAAATAAATTTTCGCCCAAACCATAAAATCAAAACCAATAACGCGCGTATAGCTCAGTCGGTTAGAGCACGACACTTATAATGTCGGGGTCCTTGGTTCGAGTCCAAGTACGCGCATTTTTAATACTTTAAAAACTTGATTTTTAATCAAGTTTTTGATAAGATTAATTATCTCAAATAATTTAGGGCGGTTAGCTCAGTTGGCTAGAGCGTTACATTGACATTGTAAAGGTCATAGGTTCAAATCCTGTACCGCCCACCATGGAAATACCAACCATTTTCGAGGACAATGATATTTTAGTGATAAATAAACCAGCACACTTATTGGTACACCCTGTCTCCCGTTTCGCTAAGGCTACGCGGGATGAGTCTGAAACTCTAATTGAGTTTCTGGTCTCAAAATACCCTAATGCCGAATTGGTTCACCGATTAGATCAAGATACTTCTGGCATAATGGTAGTGGCCAAAAACCACCAAACCGCAGAATTTTTAAAACAACAATTCAAAGACAGAATTATTAAAAAGAAATATGTTGCTTTAGTTTACGGAATTTTAAAGGAAAAAAAAGGAATTATTGTTAAATCAATTTCTAAATCTAGAAAAAGAGGCGGCTCACAAACAACAGCGCCAATCGGAAAAAACCGCGAAGCAATTACAAGATATGAAATTATTCAAGAATTTCCTAGTTATTCGTTGTTAGAAGTCTCCCCGGAAACCGGCAGGACACATCAAATTAGAGTTCATCTCGCATCAATCGGACATCCCATTGTTGGCGACGATAAATATAAATTTAAAAGACAAAAAACGATCGCAGGCCTTAATCGACAATTTTTACATGCTAAATATTTAAAACTTTCTCTGCTTGACGGAGAAATTAAAGAGTTCTATGCTGAATTACCAGAAGAACTAAGTAATATATTAAAAAATCTATGACAAATAAATTAGATAAATTCAAAGAAAAATTTACCAAAAAAGATAACCCCGAAATAAAGATCGGAGACATTGTTAAGGTTCATTTAAAACTTGCTGAAAAAACAAAAGCCGGCGGAGATAAAATCCAAGTTTTTGAAGGATTGGTAATTGCTAAAAAACACGGCAAAGGAATGGACGGAACTTTTACGGTAAGAAAAATCGCTGAAGGTATTGGAGCAGAAAAAATATTTCCTGTTCATTGCCCGACAATTTCCAAAATTGAAATTGTCAAACATTCAAAAGTCAGACGCGCAAAACTTTATTATATGAGAGGAAGATTGGGGAAAAAAGCAAGAATGTCCGCCCTGAAAGGGACGAATCTCGCCGAAACTTCAAGTGAAGACGAATCAGCGTCAAAAACAGAAAAGTAACTACCCACCTTTACTATGCTTCGGTGGGCAAGAGCGCGGGTGCTGTAATTGGTAGCCAGGCTAGCCTAAGGAGCTAGTGGGAATTATCCCGTGGAGGTTCGAGTCCTCTCCCGCGCACCAAAATTTGACTTTCGGGCTTTATGTCCACGGATTCAGCCGCGCGAAGCGCGAAAAGGTGAGGAAAAACAGGGTCGCCGCGCAGGGCGCGGCTGGCCAAGCGCAGGTTCGAGCCAAAGATTTCTTTGGCAGCAGCCTTTTTCTCCAAAAGGTTGCAATCCCTTGCGATTTTGACGAGGTTTGAAGCGACTTTTATCCAATTTTGGAACGGTTCGAGCCAATCATTATGCTTTTGTTCAATCCGCGCCATTTTCTCGTCCAGCGACTTCTTTTCCAAAAGGAGTTTTGTTTTTTGTTCTCGGTATATTTCTCTTTCAATGTCCTGCTCCAAATAGCCGTCTAAAAGACGCTGGAGTTTGATATTTATGGAGCGGATTTTGTCTTGGGCTTCCTGAACAAAAGCAGAGGCGGATTGGGCGGACTTCTCTTTATCTCGCTTTGCCATTGCCAGCAATTTTTCCGCCCAATCCGCAGGCAAAGAAACTTTTTGGATAAGCGATGATAACTGCCGATCCAATTCTTCCTCGCGTGTGTATGGCTGATGACACTTCGCTTTACCTTTCTTGGTACAGCGATAGTAAATATGCCCTTTCTGTTTTTCGGCAGTTATCATCATTCCGCACTCGGCGCAAGCGATAAGTCCGCAAAACGCTTGCGGTTCATTTTTCTGTTTGTGTCGCGGTTTGCTGCGCTCACTCATAACCGCTTGCGCCTTATCAAAAAGTTTCTTTGTAATGATTGGCTCGTGCTTGCCCTCGTGCAATTCGCCCGCATAGCGAAATAAACCAGTGTAAAACGGGTTGGAGAGGATAAAAGTCGCCCTCGTCTTGTGGATTCTCTTTCCGCCGCGGGAGAGTATCCCGCGTTTCGCCAAAAAGTCCGACACATCTTCAAGCCGAGCGTTGCCGGTGGCGTAAAACTCAAAAGCGGCTTTGATAACTTTCGCTTTCTTTTTATCAACGACAACTGATTTGGTGCGGACATCATTGATATAGCCAATAGGTGCAACGCTCGGATATTCGCCTCTACGGACTTTTTGGCGCAAACCACGCTTCGTGTTTTCGGAAAGAGAATCCACATAATATTTGCTTTGCCCAAAAGCAATGTTCAAC
>JAKJED010000024.1 GCA_022705575.1 Patescibacteria group bacterium | reverse complement strand
TAAATTGGAATTTGATTAGAATAATTAGAGTGATTAGAGATTAGATATTTTATGGTTATTTTGCACAAATTTGATCAACTTGAGAAAAACCTCAAAATTAAATTCAAAAATAAAAAATTGTTAGAACAAGCATTCGTACACCGTTCTTATTTGAATGAAAATCCGGGATGCGAGACAGAGCAAAATGAAAGATTGGAATTTTTAGGCGATGCGGTGATGGAATTAGTCGTTACCAATTATCTTTTTCAGAAATTTCCTAAAAATCCGGAAGGAGATTTAACTGCTTGGAGGGCGGCATTGGTTAATTCCAAAATGCTTTCCGAAGTTGCTTCGAGATTGGGCTTTAATGATTATTTGATTTTATCAAAAGGAGAATCGCAGGATAATGGTCGCGCAAGACAATTTATTTTAGCGAACACATTAGAAGCAACAATTGGTGCAATTTATTTGGATTGTGGTTATGACAAAGCCGAAGAATTTATTTTGAAAAATATAATCTGCGAATTGAAAAGAGTATTGGATGAAAAATTATATGTTGACCCTAAAAGTTATTTTCAAGAACAAGCACAAGGCAAAGTTGGAATTACTCCGTATTATAAAGTAAGAAACGAGGAGGGTCCGGATCATTGTAAAAAGTTTATCGTAGGAGTTTATTTGAATGATGAGTTGATTGCCGAAGGTGAAGGTCCGTCAAAGCAGTCAGCGCAAGAAGATGCGGCAAGAAAGGCGTTGAAAAAAAGGGGCTGGGAGTAGACACGAAATTAATTATTTGTTATATATCTAATATGTTAAAAATCAGATTACAAAAAATTGGAAAAAAGAATAGTCCGAGTTTTCGGATTGTTTTAGTTGAACATACATTTAGGCCTCAGGGAAAGTTTCTTGAATTGTTGGGTTCATATAATAAAGTTCAAAAACAAAAAAAATTAAATAAAGAAAGAATTTTATATTGGATTTCAAAAGGTGCGCAAGTTTCACCGACAATGCACAATATGTTGGTTGATGAGAAAATAATCGATAAAGCAAAAATAAAAGCGTGGAAGCCGAAGAAAAAGGCAGAAGCAGAAAAATCCGTTGAAAAACCAGCAGAAGTTCTCATCGAAACCCCTTCGGAAATTCCCATTGAAACTCCTCCAGAATCCCCCTCAGAAAATTTAGGGGAAAACAAAGGGGACGCCTCTCCGGAAAATAAAACCGAAGAACCAAAAACAGAACCAACCTCAGAATCAAAGGTTGACGAACAACCAAAAACAGCCGCCTCATCTAATTAAAATTAGATGGGTGGGCCTCGCCTCGATAAATCGAGGCGGAAATAAAATTTATTGACACGCAATTTCAGATATAATACTATACATATATAGTAAGTAAAAGGTCGTAAGCAGATAATATTTACCCTTGTTAAATAATCTCGCTTTGCGAGATTCCCGCTACGCGGGATTTAACAGGGCAGGAAACATGTCAAAACCAAAAGATCAGGAATTTCTTGAATCAATAGTCGAAGGCATTGTTAACAATCCTAAAGATATTAAGATTGATAGAAATGTTGATGAAATGGGCGTTCTTTTGACCTTAAAAGTTAACCCGGAAGATATGGGCGCTTTAATCGGTCGAGGAGGTTCAACCGCAAGAGCTATTCGAACATTACTTAGAATAGTTGGTGCCAAGAACAATGCTCGCGTCAATCTTAAAATCGAAGAACCAGAAGGCGGTAAAAGACCAGCCAGAGAGGAAAAAAGAGATGTTGACAGCGTAGTTGACGATTTAAAGATTTAACTTTATTCCGCTAAGGCGGGATTATACACTTGTCAAAAACCGTGCTATTTATAGCGCGGTTTTTAGTTTAGGTGGGATTGACACGACAATTTGTAATAAACTATAATTAAGTTATGTTGGACGATAAAGACATACAAAAAATAATAGAGGCAGAACAAAGAGTTTTTGCGACCAAGGAAGATCTAGAAAAAATGAAAGAAGATTTAAGGAAAGATTTTTTTAATTTAATTACTTCGGTTGATAATTATGCCGTAAAAGCAGACAATTATTTTCAAGAAATGATAGTATTAACACACAAGGTAGATAGGCATGAAAAATGGATTTTACAACTTGCCGAAAAATTGGGTTTAAAATTAGAATATTAATTTTACGAGGTTAAGCCTCGTAAACCTCGTAAACTATATTCGGAGGTTCCATCTCCGAATTTTTGTTTACCTCGAATAGGGTTTGCTTTTTGAGTAAATTTATGGCATAATATGGTTATAAATATGGAAAATTTAGAAAATAGAAAACAAGAACGCGGTAAATTTATGAGGCTTAGCCTCGTAAAGTGAATACAATAAAAAATGAATAATTTTGAAAACGTAAATAAAGAACAAATAATTTCTGAACCCGAAAGATTATTAGAAGAAGGTAAAAATCCCGGTCTTGGTTTACGAAAATTGCACGAACAAGGTATTATTGGTGACGGCATTTTAGTTGCAATTATTGATCAAAAATTATTAGTAAATCACAAAGAATATCAAGAAAGAATAGAAAGTTATTTTGAATACGGAAAAGCAAAAGAAGAAGAGCTAAGTATGCATGGTCCAGGAGTTACAAGTTTATTGGCTGGAAAAACTTGTGGCGTTGCGCCGGGAGTAAAAATTGATTATAGGGCTGTATCGTCTGGTAGAGATTTTAATACTCGAGCAGAAGCATTAAACGACATTGTAACGAAAAACATAAACACAGAACCTAACAAAAAAATCAGAGTAGTTAGTTGTTCTATTGGTTATTCAGAAAAATGTCCAGAAATAGGACTTAAGAAATGGATTAAAGCAATTAAAAAAGCAGAAAAAGAAGGAATTATTGTGGTGGACACCACCGAAAGACTGGGAATTAATTTTATTGGCGGTGGCACTGATAACGATAAGGATGATTTTGAAGACTATAGACCATGGATAGGTTTTAAAGGAAGGACTAGTGATTGTATAATAGTTCCGAGCGACTACAGAACAATTGCTTCGCGAAAAGGGGAAGCTAAATACGAATATAACGACAAAGGTGGTTTAAGCTGGTCGGTGCCTTATTTGTCGGGTTTAATCGCACTAGTGTTGCAAGTCAATCCCAAATTAAAACAAAAAGAAATTATTGAAATTATAAATCAAAGCGTGGTTACAAATAAAAAAGATTTAAAAATTATAAATCCGGAGGGTATTATCGAGCTAGTAAAAAGCAAATTAGATGATTAAGTTCAATATAATAACCATATTCCCGGATATATTTCAAAGCTATTTTAACGAGAGCATTATTAAGCGTGCGCAAAAAAGAAAGTTAATAGATATTAAGATTCATAATTTGAGGGATTATACGAACGATAAAAGAAAAACAGTGGATGATACGCCGTATGGCGGGGGGCCGGGAATGGTGATGATGGTAGAACCTATTTTTAAGGCGGTTAAAAAGTTAAAAGTCAAAAGTCAAAAATCAAAAGTTATATTATTTAGTCCTAAAGGGAAGAAGTTTGATCAGGCGATGGCAAAGAGATTTTCTAAATTAGATAATTTGATTATGATTTGCGGGCGATATGAGGGAGTTGATGAGAGAGTGGCAAAATATATTGCTGATGAAGAAGTTTCGGTGGGGGATTATGTTTTGACCGGCGGAGAAATTCCCGCGATGATTGTTGTTGACGCAGTTACACGCTTGATTCCGGATGTGATTGCCAAAGAATCATTAAATGAGGAGAGTTTTTCATTTAAAAAACAAAAAGACTTGGCAAATGAAAATTACGAATATCCGCAATATACCAGGCCGGAGGTTTTTATACCAAATAAAAAATGGGCAGCCTGCCCGCCTAAATATGCGAAGCATTTTTGGCGGGTGCCAAAAGTATTATTGTCGGGCGATCATAAAAAAATAGAGGAGTGGAAAAAAAGAGCTTGACACCTTAAATTAATATTTATAATATAAAAATATTGAAGTAAATTAGATTTTAACAATTAGGAAATTGTCTAAACCTTAAAATTTTAAGGCATGACATAAAAACCGATCAAGGGCATTAAGCTTCTCGTTCAGAGCAACCTTGATCGGTCATATTTCGAAAGAGATATGGGTGTCGCAAGACATCGCTGGCGGGAAGCTTTGTGTTTATGATAATAAAAAGGAATAATTTTGATATTTGCAAAGATAAATGGGAACATTATGCCGAGAACTATCAGCTTGATAACTCTAAATTGGCTACATATGAATTAACTGTTAGGAACGTACTGGAATTATTGAATGGTCAAAATAATGGTCTGGCAATCGATGTTGGTTGTGGCAATGGTGTTATAGATATTTTATTGGCAGAGAAAACAAATTTTGAAATTATTGGTTGTGATATTTCTGATATAATGTTGGAACGAGCAAATGAAAATTTAAAATTAAAAAACCCAAAATTTAAAATACGGTTTGAGAAACAAAATGCGTATAATCTTAATTACCCGGATAACTATTTTGATATTGTTTTTGGATTTGGTTATTATTCCCCTGCTGCTTATCAAGACGGAATAAAAGAAATTTTCCGGGTTTTAAAACCCAACGGATTGTTAATATGTGATTTTATTAATCATTGGTCTTTATATAAATTAATATTTTTGCCCAAAAATATTATATTGAAATACGCGAAAATATTTGAAATTAAAAATATTATTAAAAGTTTTGAAAAAAATCAATTTCGATTTATAGATAAAAAATATTTTAATACCTATCCGCCAATATTCAGAAAAAAAATTTCTTCTAAAGCATATGTTTTATTTGAAAACACAATCGGTAAATTATTAAAGAGGTTATTGGGGAGAGTAGTATTGATTAGTTTTCAAAAAATAAATTTTATGAAATGAATAAAAAAACTCTTGACACACGAATTTATCGGAGTATAATTGAAAATACATAAGAATTAATTTCTAATTAACCTAATTAGTCTAATTTCTAAACTTATGTAAGAGCGAAACAACAATCATCGTACTTTAAAACAGAGTTTAGTTTTGGAACCATGTTCAAAAATTGAGCTCTGTTTTTTATTCAGCACATTGATAAATGTGTTCCGTACCAAATTTAATAAAATTTGTGTCGGGATTCAATAGGTAATTTTTTACAGTAGTTTGTGTGAGTTAATAGGAACCCCGCAGTTGCGGGGCAAGTTAAATCTTTTATGGTTTTTCTGATACAAACACGGAACTATGTAGAACTTTTGTTCTATGTAATTCCGTGATTAATCTTTATTGAGAGTTTGATCCTAGCTCAGGACGAACGCTGGCGGCGTGGATTAGGCATGCAAGTCGAATGGGTTTAGACCCATGGCAAACGAGTTAGTAATACGTAGGTACATCCCCCGGTCACAGAGATAACTCGGAGAAATCCGAGATAATATCTGATGGTCTGGTAATTGAATTATAAAAAGCAGTGAAAAATTTTTAAATTCCAGTTTTCAATTTTAAAACAAATTCAAAATTTTAAATTTAAAATTGTTTGTGATTTGGAGATTGGTGCTTGAAACTTTCCAAAATTGATTTTTATGATTCAGTTACCAGTAAAGATTTTGGGAAACCAATTTCGGATCGGGAGTGGCCTACGCCCTATCAGCTAGTTGGTAAGGTAATGGCTTACCAAGGCGATGACGGGTAGGGGGCGTGAGAGCGTGTTCCCCAACGATGGCACTGAGATACGGGCCTTACTCCTACGGGAGGCTGCAGTCGAGAATCTTCCACAATGGGCGAAAGCCTGATGGAGCGACGCCGCGTGTATGAAGAAGTCCTTCGGGATGTAAAGTACTTTTCTAAGGGAGCAATTTTGAGTGTACCTTAGGAATAAGGGGTTGCTAAACTCGTGCCAGCAGCAGCGGTAATACGAGTGCCCCAAGCGTTGTCCGGAATTACTGGGCGTAAAGCGTCTGTAGGGTGTTTAATACGTCTTCTGTCAAATTTCGATGCTCAACATCGAAACCGCAGGGGAAACGATTAGACTAGAGAGCGTGAGAGGCTGATGGAACTTAAGGAGTAGGGGTGAAATCCGTTGATACCTTAGGGAACACCAAAGGCGAAGGCATTCAGCTGGTGCGTTTCTGACTCTGAGAGACGAAAGCGTGGGGAGCAAAAAGGATTAGATACCCTTGTAGTCCACGCCCTAAACTATGAATACTAGTTGTCTGAAGTATCGACCCTTCAGGTGACGAAGCAAACGCGTTAAGTATTCCGCCTGGGAAGTACGGTCGCAAGACTAAAACTCAAAGGAATAGACGGGAGCTTGCACAAGCGGTGGAGCGTCTGGTTTAATTCGACGACAAGCGTAGAACCTTACCAAGATTTGAAATTCTAATGACAGTTCTGAGAAACCAGAATTTTCTACAAGGACATTAGAACAGGTGCTGCATGGTTGTCGTCAGCTTGTGGCGTGAGTTGCTCCGTTAATTCGGGTAACAAGCGCAACCCCTGTCGTCTGTTATATGTGTCAGACGAAACTGCCTCGTGATACGAGGAGGAAGGTAGGGATGACGCCAAATCAGCATGGCCCTTTGATATCTTGGGCAACACAGGCGCTACAATGGCCAATACAATGGGTCGCTAAGCCGTAAGGTAGAGCCAATCCCATCAAAGTTGGTCTCAGTTCGGATTGGGGTCTGCAATTCGACCCCATGAAGTTGGAATCGCTAGTAATCGCAGATCAGCTACGCTGCGGTGAATACGTTCTCAAGCTTTGTACTCACCGCCTGTCACACCAGAGAAGCCGGGAGTACCTGACATCCCCTGCCTAGCGGGGGCTTAAGGTAAATTCGGTGACTAGGGTGAAGTCATAACAAGGCATCCGTAGGGGAACCTGTGGATGGAAATTATTTTTACTTAGTAAGTTAAACTTATTAAGCAGAGTCGATTGTAAAAGGATTTAGATTTTTTGTCCTTATAAAAAATCATCTGTATCGGGAAAACCATAAAGGATTTAAAAATAAAAAAGCGAGATTTAATCTCGTTTTTTTATTCTCTTGCATATTTTATTAATTTTACTGTATAATGGAAATAGTTTTTATAAAACACCGGTAGAACGTTCACCCGCCAATAAATTTTTGGGCGTATAGCTCAGATGGTTAGAGCGCGTCACTGATAATGACGAGGTCCTTGGTTCGAGTCCAAGTACGCCCACAATTCGCCCAAAATTTAGGCGGGCAAGCTGATAATGAAGAAGTAGAGGGGCCTATAGTTTAGTGGTAGAACAGCGCATTTGCAATGCGCAAACAGCAGTTCGATTCTGCTTAGGTCCAAATAAATATTTAACGGGGCAAGTCCGGAAGACAGGAGTTCGATTCTCCTATGGTCCACCAAGTTAAACTTAGTCTATTAATAAATTTAATAATAAAAAATATGTCTTTGAAAAACAAAACAGCAATAGTTACGGGGGCGAGACAAGGAATTGGCAAAGGAATTGTTTTGGCTCTGGTAAAA
>JAKJED010000052.1 GCA_022705575.1 Patescibacteria group bacterium | reverse complement strand
CAGGGCATCTTCATTTTATTATGGGGAATGATTGTTATTAGCAATATTGATAATATTATTCGCGCCTATATGATTAAAGGCAAGGCGCAGGTTAATCCGATTTTCGTAGTTTTTTCTATTCTGGGAGGCATTGCTCTTTTTGGTTTCTGGGGTGTAGTTATCGGTCCGCTGATTATCTCTATTGCCGTTACTATTTTTCATATCTATGAATTGGAATTTTGTAATTCTTTAGACGACGGTTGTAATGCAGAAAATAAAGAGATAAAGATAGCCGAGAAGAAAGCTAAGGAAGAACGGGAAGAGGAAGCGGCCGAGGAAAAGAAGAGGCACAAGGAAACTCTAAAAAAATTAGGACGGAGATAATTATAATTAATATTAATAATAAATAATATGTTAAAAGAAAAAACGAGAAAGAATTTAGAAACTGCTTTTGCCGGCGAATCAATGGCGCGTAATAAATATGATTATTTCGCCTCTGTCGCCCGTAAAGCCGGTTATGTCCAGATTGCCAATATTTTTGAAGAAAGTGCTTTAAACGAAAAAGAACATGCCAAGCTCTGGGCTAAGCAATTAGAATTGATTAATGAAGATACTTTGAAGAATTTAGCCGAGGCAGTGAAGGGGGAGACTTATGAATATTCAGACATGTACCAGCAGATGGCCGCCGACGCCACCGAAGAAGGACATCATGAACTAGCGGCTTTATTCCGCAATGTCGCTAAAGCCGAGAAGGCCCACGCTGAACGCTATCAGAAATTGTATGATAATTTGGAGACGGGAGAAGTGTTTAAGAAAAAGGAAGTGAAGAGATGGAAATGTAATAACTGTGGCTATATCCACGAAGGCACGGAAGCGCCGGAAAAATGTCCTTCTTGCCAGCATCCGCAGGCGCACTTCGAAGTCTTTGTAGAAACTTATTAATTAAATTTATGTCTTTTCAGGAGAGATTACAAAATGAGCCCGGTTTTATCGATAATGTGCGTTATGCGGTAGAGATTGATAAAATGAGTCCAGATGAGTTGCTAGATTTACCGATAGAAGCTATTCAAGAATTTTCTATCGAGGATTTAAATGCGGCTATGGAAAAAATTATGCATGGTTTTCATCATTTAACTTTGGATAAGAATAATCGCAGCGGTTTTGATGTTCGCTGGCGTAAATTTTTAGATACTGCGTTGACTAAAATATGATTTATTTTATATGAGCGATAGAGTCAATAAAACATATTTCTGCCGGACTTGCGGTAACGAAGTTAAGTTTGTCAAAGATGGCGGCGGTCAACTGATCTGCTGCGGTCATCCGATGGAAATCAGAAAGCCAGGTTTTGATGGAGAAGAATAGGGTTTTTGGTATAGAGAATTAATAGAACCGTCCCTTGGGCGGTTTTATGATTTTCCAGTGAAAGGATATTTGTAAAAATTGATTTTCTGTGTATAATAAACCGCATACTGGAATAAATAAGAAACCGGGTTATAAATGGTCTTGTTAATTATCTATAGAAATAGTAGAATATTAAAGGAGCTTTTTATTATTAAAAGATTACGTAAATTTAGTTAAAATTGCGGGATTGGTGTAGTGGTAACATTGCTCTCTCCAAAAGAGCGGCCGGGGGTTCGAT
>JAKJED010000051.1 GCA_022705575.1 Patescibacteria group bacterium | reverse complement strand
CGAGAAGAGAAAATGATGTGCTCCCATTCTTTTTTCTCACTAAAGAGTTGAATTTTCTTGAATAAGTGCTAATTTTACATACTTCTGTTTTAGAAACAGTTACATTGTTCTTATGTCCGCACATAAAGTCAGTTTTTTTGACACCTGTAAATTCCGGGATTTGCTTTTTTTATTGGCCTTAGAAAAGGGTAATAAGAGGAATTTTTGCACTAAGATTCAGAAGTATATAATACACGTTATTTCTACATCTATACCCCCAAATTTGAGGGTATAGATACACATTCATTGAATCTATAAAAAGTTGCTAACAATGTAAAACCAACTATATATGTTCATAGAAGCAATTAAAGAAGTGGATAGATTTACAAAACCTATTCATTCAATCGTAAGAACTTATGGTGGACTAATTTCTCCAGCCACAGCGACTCTATTTTTTGTAAATGAAGAAGGGGTTGCAATAACCTGTAAGCATGTTTTAGACCTAATCGTTCAAGCGGACAAGGTAAATGGTCAATATCAAAATTTTAAAGCAGAGCGAGACAAGTTACCACGTGATGGAAAATTTAAAAAAGGACTAAAAGGCTTGGAGTTAAAATATAGGTATAAATCTGATAGTGTTGTTCAATTAAAAAACAGATTTATTAATTCTGTGCATCCAATTACAAACATTAGATTTCATGCACACCCAACTCTTGATTTAGCAATCTTGATTTTTGAAGGATTTGAAAATAAACATTATTCATCTTACGCAAAATTTGTCAAAGACTCAAATAAATTAGCGCAAGGCAAATATTTGTGTAGACTTGGTTATCCATTCCCTGAATTCAATAATTTTAAACATAATCTAGACACCGATGATATCGAATGGACAATGACTGGAAACCCAAATTCACCAAAGTTCCCGATTGATGGGATAATCACACGATTTGGAGCAGAAAATAATCAAGTTACGTCAATTGAACTCAGTACTCCGGGACTAAAAGGGCAAAGCGGTGGACCATTATTTGATAAAGATGGATTAGTATATGGTATGCAATTTATGACTAATCAACTTCATCTCGGTTTTGATATTGAAAACAAGGAAATTGTAAATAATGGCAAAAAGACCAAAGTTTCAAATCATCCTTTTTTGCATGTTGGACATTGTGTTCATGTTGACAGGATTAAAGAGTTTTTAACTTTACACAATATAAAATTTTACGAAGAAGTATAAAAAACAGACGGCAACAGCAAAATATAATTAATTACGGTTTCGGTGCTGATAATCAACATTATCACCCGCAACAGCAGCAGTGCTTTTTGATTGGAAAATGCCACGCAATCCGCAACTAATCATATTTGTGGAACGTTATACGCAATTTTAAAAATATTTTTCTTTTAATAAAGAATTTTGACAGGCTTTTTAAAAAGGGGAATAAATTTGTTTTTTATTTATAAGAAAGAGGTATAAGGTGTTTTCTCCGCCCCGCTACGAAAACAATTTATTTATAAGGGGAAAACGAATACAATACAATACAATTACTTACTTGAAATATATTATGGCAAAAAAAGATTATTCAAAACTCGAAAAAGACGACTTGCTCAAAGTCATTGAAAAACTAGAATCCCGTAAAAAATACGGGCTGATTTGGGACGAGGAAAAAACCAAAGAGCAATTTGAAAA
>JAKJED010000050.1 GCA_022705575.1 Patescibacteria group bacterium | reverse complement strand
GTTATAGCTTTTACCTAGTTTTTCAGCAAGCCATTTTTGCTTGATTCCTTTTTCTTCTAATACTTCCTTTATTCTATTCATTGATTTTAGAATTGAATCCCCAAAAATATATTTTTTATCTCGTTTTACAATATAAAAAGTACTGTTCCTGTTGTTAGTTCCGAGTGGGTCGGCAAAATTGCACTCTTTGGCAAGCTTTGGTTGGAGGGTATGCTCGAGGGGCTTTGCCAAATGTGTTGTTTGTGGGTGGGGTTTCCTTTTTTCTTTTGCGGGGGGAAGAAAAAAACAAAATAAATTTCCATCAAATTTGCACTGTCCTGTCAAAAAGCTAAATCCTTTCTTTCGTTATTTATTATCACTATCGTATCTGTCTGGTCGTCTGTCTTTTTACACTTGTTGCCAACGTTTGAGGCTATGTGCAGTAAGGGATTGCGGGCTACTTTCCTGTCCAGTTGCACCGAAGTTTGAGCGGGGCAGAATGCTTGAATTACCACTGAAACCCTTATTGCATATAGCCTTTGTTAGCACCTGTTTTTATTTAAATCTTTCACGTAATGAAGTCATTGGGATTTCAAAATATTTATAAATTAAAATTGATAAACCAATTACTAATAGCCAATAAATGCTATAATTTGATACTACTTTTATATATCCATTATCTGTGATTTGCTCCCAAGGGATGTTGCTTATTATCCATCGTTGAACTATAGATAAATTTAATAAATACATAGAATAAGAAATCAAACTTATGTATGTTATAGGTTTATACAAAAGACCATTACCTGTCTTTAGTTCACTCAAATAAGGTAGCATAAATAGCGTTCCTGTTGAAATTAGTGTAAAACTAAAAACACAGAAATAAATACCATCAATTGGTGTAAAATTAGGCAATAGAAATTTTGAAGCCATGAATAATAAAACACCTATAAACAATAGTTGTGTTTTAAATTTAATCCATAAACTTTTGTGAAAATAACTAATATATGCTCCAACCACTCCAAACATTAAGCTATCCAGTCTAGTAATGACTTGCTTTCTAAATATTAAGTCCCAATCATTAATACCGTCAATATCTACGTTTGAAAATCTGTAAAACCTAAATGCAGTTATAAAAAAAATAACTATTAATGCAACATAAAGTAGACTTTTTTTGTATGATCTTTTAAAGGGGAAAGTAAAGAAAATGAGTATAGGGAAAATTAAATAAAACCATTCTTCAACGGCTAAACTCCAAGCTTCTGGGAAAAACCAAGAAGGGTGTTCTCTAAATATATTCTGAGAAAAAAGGAAGTATCTATTTACACTTCTCAGCGTAAAATCGTTATCGAACAATAAGTGAATAACACATAATGCAATGAGGATTAAAAAATAGTTAGGTAAGGTTCTATACCATCTTCTAATCCAAAATGTTTTTAAAATAGAAAAATTAAAGCCATTTTTATCTATCAACTTAATTAAGATTCCACCAATCAGAAAACCACTTAGAACAAAAAAAATTGATACTCCATCGAATACAAAAAAATCACTTATCGTTCTTAACTTGTTGGGAAGTAGATATGAACCGTGTCCAATTACAACAAACATAATTGCTAAAGCTCTTAGAATATCTAGTCCGAAGATTCTATTAGTGTCAAAGTCTATTTTAAAAATTTTATTCATTTTATATCTAGGAATTTCCTCAATAAAACACCGACCTGTAAAAGTCTTGTGCGACAAAAAAATCCGTGTTGTGCGACAAAAAAATCCGTGTTGTGCATGAAAAAAACCCGCTTACTGACATAGAG
>JAKJED010000049.1 GCA_022705575.1 Patescibacteria group bacterium | reverse complement strand
TGTGACAATCCTTTTTGTTTTCTTAATTTTTTTATATTTTTACCTATTGTTGAAATTTCTTTTGACATAGTAGTATTAGAATAATAGAATGTATATATAGAGTAATTCTTATCTATAATCATAATACAAAATTACTTTAATAATGTAAAGAGAAATTTAGGAAGTTTAATTTTAAATGTCTGTGCACGAAAATCCAAAGGAGTTCCTCTCCGAAAAGCTTTTTTTGTTACGGTGATGCTGTTAATATCGAAAATATCGGGCTTTGCCTTACTAACACTGACACTTTCCCTGATATAAATACTTAGCAAATTATTCCCAGGTTTTCATTATACAGACCGCTTATTTCCTTCAAAATTTTTCTGTAATATGGTTGAACCATTTTGGGGCTGGCTTCATTTATAACAAAGCCGTTTTTATCTGTTTTATATAACATTTATTCAATGATTATTACCTCTCCGTCCTTAAGCGGCTTAAATGGAATTTTATTTTTTTCCATATATTCAACGGTTTCGTCTACTTTTCTAGATTCTGGGTGGTCTGATTTATAATGTGGCACTATTGTATAATCTAAAATACCGACTCCATCCCAAATAGTTTCTTTCTGGGTATCATATGGTTTTACATTCGGATCATCCACCAATTCCATTCCTTTTAAGGTTGGAGCTAACACGCAAACTCCGGCACTATATCCTCCGTAAAGAATATCCTCTTTTTTTAATAAATCTTTCAAAATATTATCCAACCCGCTTAACTTTATTGCCTGTCTTAAAACAAAACAGTTTCCGCCTCTAACCCAAATTACGCCGAATTCAGCGATTTTTTTCTCCAACTCGGTTTTTTCCCCAAAATAATCTCTCAAATCAAACAATTCAACATCCAAACCAAACAGTTTTAATTGTTCAATGTCAGACTGCTCGCTCTGTTTTCTCCTTTCGGCATCGTTTGAAAAATCAAGCGCATTGGAAATATACGCTGTTTTTTTATTATCTGCAGGAATCAGTGCCTTTAGTTTGTCCGTTTCGTTGCCAACTTTATAAGATGATAAATAAAATTTCATATTATTTATTAGATTTAATTAATTGATTAACGAATAAATATGTGACCTTATATTTTAATTTTTAGCAACGAAAACCAAGGGAGTTCCACTTTTTGTCGCCCGCGCATCGGGTTGAGTAGGACAAGGGCGACTATTCTTTCTTTCCTTTATTCGGTTCCGCCGTTCATTCGCAAAAAGTTCTGGCTGTCCAATCAGGCGGGTAAAAAGGAAGGGGATTGGGGGGGATTTTTGCCTGTCCTCGCGCTTTCTGCTTCCGACTTTTCCGCTATCGCTGAGTTTCGTGCCAACAAAGTTGGTGCACCGCCTACACTTCAAGTTTACAGCTCTTTTCTTTCTGTCTTAACTTCTTTTTTAAATTTTACCTTATCCAAATTTTCCAATTGCTTTTTCGTTAATCTTACATCAACAATTTTTCCGATACCAACTTTTAGCCCGGTAGCATTTAATAATCTAATCAAGGCCAATTGGTTCATAAGTTGATTTCGCATTTTCTCGTCTTGATTCAAAATTTTTGAATTTTCTTCCAGCGCACCCATAGCTTCTTCCATTACCTGTTTATTTTCACCTTTAATAACGCTGCCGAGCTTAAATGTCCATTTGCCGTCTTGCTGATAAAATAAAACATTTTCCTGACCAACTAAATCAATAAATTTGCCTGATTCTTCAAAATATTTCTTAAATCTTAATAAAAATTCTTTTACACAATCTGCAAATTCTTTGTCTTTATCTACTAGTTCAAAAATTGGTTTCAGTTTTTCATTAAATTTTAAAAAGTCTTTTTCATCAAATTCGC
>JAKJED010000007.1 GCA_022705575.1 Patescibacteria group bacterium | reverse complement strand
CCGCTCCAAGCATTTGAAGCATAACAAGATGTGGCATTGCTTGAAGTCCAATTCAAAGTTGAATAATTTCCATTGGTAATCGAACTCGGACTTGCATAAATCGAACAAGTCGGAGTATTTTGTACTGAATCAATATTAATAGTTGCATAACATTGAGCAGAATTAGCCGTGCTTCTTTCAACTCTAGCTCTTGCAACATGAGTACCGGCCGATGAATAATTACAAGCATTTATAACTATTTTAGGATTATCGTTAATATTGTCAAAAACATAATCCCATACCCCATCATTATTACAATCAAATTTATAATTAATTGTTCCTGTGGCCGTACCTCCGACTGTAGCAGTTAAATCCACATTGTTTAATGGAACCGTGCCAGAATTAGGATTAGCAGCTAAAGCACATGAAACAGTGGGGGTCGGAGGAGCACTAACCGTAACCGTATCGGTACAGGTAGTTGAAACTCCTTGTCTGGTAACTCTGGCTTTCACTGTATATGTTCCAGCCGAGGCATAATCACATAAATTACTTCTGGTAAATGGATTAGTTGATGTAGCTGAAGATGTATAATCATAAGTTCCATCGTTGGTGCAGTCAAATTGATAAACAATATTGCCAGTAGCTGAACCTCCAACACTCGCAGTAATATCAACATCATTTACTGGCGCTGTGCCTGAATCAGGAGATGCTGAAACAGCACATGAAACAGTGGGAATTGAAGCAGAAACATTAATAGCGGCAGAGCAAACATAATCAGCTCCAACACTATTATAACAAGTTAATTTATATGTTGAATCAGAATTTGGCGAAACAGACTGGGTCCCAGATAATGCTTTTGATCCCGACCAAGCACCGGACGCAATACAAGAAACAGCTTTTATTGAATTCCATGTTAAAACCGAAGAACCGCCTTGTGCAATACTTGTAGGACTTGCCGTAATTGAGCACCACGCATGATCAGCTTCACAATAATTATATCCCATAGGACCAGAGTTTCCATTTATATCACAATGAAATTCCGGAGCGCAAACAGGATCCTCTCTATAATTGCCACAAGGATAACCGTGTCTTCCATAACATTTATTTCCACTTCCTTTGTTGAAACAACCCATCGTGTTGGTGTTTGTTCCGGCACAATCAGACGAAATATTACAATTTGAAAATGGCTGAGCAAAACAATGCCCAAAAAGACAATTATTCGAAACACATTCAGAGTTTTTATTGCAAACTCCTCCGATTGGAATTGTTCCGGCTGCGTTAACCGTACCGATTACTGCAAAAACAGATATCAAAACACAAGCACTGGTTAAAATAACCGTTGCTGTGATTGAAAATCTTATATTTTTATTTGATAAGATTAAATTTTTCATAATTTTATATAAATTTTAGCGTCATAGACGCTTAATGCTTATATACTATAAGTATAGCATACTACCAATTATTTGTCAAGTATTTGAGTAGTTTTTATAACAATTCTCTTCCACGCGGTATTTATCGGCCAACAACTGATTAAATACAATACCGAATTATTTTTGTCTTTTTCAAATATTAAATCTTTAGGTGCTTTAATCTCTTTGCCTTCAACCCTGTAAACAAAACTTTTATTTTCTGAAAAAATAGTAAATTGGTCGCCAATATTAAGTTTATTAAGCAGAGCAAAAATTGATCCATAGTTTCCTTTATACCATGGATATGCGGAACTATGTCCCATTATTATTATTGTTCCTTTTTCGTTTAAAGCCGCGGAACCCGGCAAATAAATAACTCCTTTTTCAAGATCTTTCTGCAAACTTTTTTCATCTAAATTTTGCGAAATAACAACTGGTGCATCTACGGATATTTGAGGAATATAGATTTTTTCCGGCAATAAATGTTTTTCTTCTTTTTGAATTATTGAATTTACAATAGTTTCAATATTAAAGTTTTCAGATTCGGACGGTAAACCAATATAAGCATATTTTATTTGAGAATAAATATATCTTCCATTAAAAACAATTATAATAATACTTGCTACAATCAAAAAAATTAAAAGAAAAATTAAAAATTCTTTCATATTAAATAATATCTATACCTTTATTTAATAACGCTCCACCGTTAAATGATGTTATGGCTGCAATTAAAATAATAAAAATTACAACCATTAAAATCATTTTCGGATATTGAACCCTAACATTAACAAAAATACTTAATATCAAAATTAAACTGATTAGCCCCAAAACAAGCATATAAAACTTTTGTGTCCATGTTTCGGAACTGTTAATTAAAACATCAAAAACATTTTTTGATTCTTGGGTAACCATATTTATTACCCCTCGTTCTTTAAGAATTTCCGAACCTTTTAATAATTCAATTTCTTCTCCCTGAATATTGGGGACAACTGCGGGAATTTCTATTTTATTGGCATCTGGTTTAACAATTTGTTCTGTTTCGACTGTTGCTGGCACGTTTACAGCAACAGTTTTGGTTGCTGCTATTTTGCCAAAAAATTGTACAGCTACGGTAGTTTCCCTGCCATTTATCTCTCCCCTTATCACAGCTATCCCTATATCCCGAAAATTTTTATTTAAAATATTTGCTCTATGCGAAGAAGAGTTCATCCATGCTTGATGAACATATTCGCTTTCGCCAAAATCTTTTGCTAAATTTTCTCCAGCAGTAATATATTTATAACCCGCCTTGGTTACCCAATACCACGGACTTAATCCGTCTGGACTGGTGTGAGCAAAATAATTTTGATTAACCATGTCTCTTGCTTTTTTTTCGGCTGCTTCGGTTAATTTAGAACTAACCGCTAACGGCTCTAATCCTTGTTCAGCTCGTGCTTGATTAGTTAATCCAATTAATTCCGAACTGGTAATTACGGCAAAATTGCTTGTCTTTGGAGAATATACTAACCAAGAAAAAACCACAAATTTTATAACTAATAAAATTACCGCTAGTCCAAATAAATTTTTGGGCCTAAAAATATGCGGTTTCCAAAGATTTTTTTGACTCGGGATAAACATCCTGTTAAACCACTTTCCTATATTTATCATATATTTGATTATAGCATATTAATACTTATTTTGTCAAGCAAAAAATCCTCCGCATTTGCGGAGGATTTTGTGTGTCTTTATCTCTTGCTCCACTGTGGAGCTTTGCGGGCTTTTTTCAAGCCAAACTTTCTTCGTTCTTTTTCTCGTGGATCTCTCTTCAAATATCCTGCTTTTTTTAATTTTTTTCTAAAATTAACATCAAACAAAATTAAAGCTCTTGAAACACCATGCCTCACTGCTTCTGCTTGTCCTGCAATACCTCCCCCGCTGACTTTAACAGTTCCGTTAAATCTGTTTTCTGATTTAAGTTTCGTAAACGGTAATTCTATAATTTGTTGCAAAATTGTGGTTGGAAAATATTCTTTATAATTTTTCCCATTAATTATAAAATTTCCTGATTCTATTGATTCAGACGGACTAACGGCAAAAATTCTTACGCGAGCAATTGCTCTTTTTCTTCTACCAATTGCTTCAAAATATTTAGATTCTTTGGATTTTTTAATTGTATTTCCGCCGAAATTTTCAGATTTAGACGAAACCGTCTGTTTGCGTTTTACACTTGCAACGGATTTACTCGATTTCTTTTTCATATAGTTTTAAATTTTTCATTGTTTTATCACGTAATGTGTTTTTAGGAAGCATGTCTCTCACGGCTTTTTTTAATGGTAAATTCGGATTTTCAGCAACTAATTTTTTTAATGTAATTTCTTTAACGCCACCGGGGTATCCGGAAAAATGATAATAAATTTTAGCTTCTAATTTATTCCCCGAATAAACAATTTTTGATGTATTAAAAACTACAACCTTATTGTCGCTTATTTTATAAGCCTTAAAATCCGGACTATTTTTTCCGCGTAAATATACAGCAATTTCCGTTGCCAGTTTTCCAAGCTTTTTTCCTGATGCATCAATAATGTATTCTTTTGTCATATTTTTTATAATTATTAAACTAATTTTGTTTGACAGAATCAACTAATTCAATAAAAACCATTTTTGCAGAATCGGCCTTTCTGTTGGTTGTTTTTATAATCCTAGTATACCCTCCAGACCTGTTAATATATTTGGGAGCTATGTCTTTAATTAATTTATTTACAATTTTCAAATTAAAATCTTTTAACAACAACCTTTTATTTGCCAATGTATCTTTTTTGGCTTTAGAAATTACTTTTTCGATAAATGGTTTAACTTTTTTTGCCCTACCCTCGGTTGTAAAAATTCGTCCCCTCAAAATTAGCGCACTTGCCAAAGAACGCAAAATTGCTTTGCGCTGATGAAACGAACTGCCTAATTTTTGTTTTTTGTTTTTGTGCCGCATATATTATTTTTTCTTCGATTTTTTGACTACTTTTCTGGTTCGAGAATGACCTACGTTAGATGAACTAGATTTCTTTTCTTCAACCTCTATGTTTTTTTCCGGAGCAAATACTCCAAACTGTTCAAGTAAAATTTCTGCCGCCCTATCAAATGCTTGTTCAGGGGTTATACTCCCGTCTGTTTCAATATCAATTTTAATTCTATTAAAATCTGTTTTATCTCCAACACGCATATTTTCTACTTCATAATTCACTTTTTTAATCGGAGTATAAATTGCATCCAACGCAATCGATCCTATTTCCAGTTTTTGTTTCCCCCTTTGTTCGACCGGAACATATCCCAATCCAGTGCCAATTTCTATTTCCATCTCCAATTTTGCTTTAGAACTAGTAAGTGTGGCGATATGAGCATCTTTGTTAATAACCTCTATGTCGGATGGCGTTTTAATATCTTTTGCTTTAATTTCTTTTTCTCCGCTTACTTTAAGTTCAGCCGTTGCCGAATTGACATCGGTATGTATTTTAAATCTAACTTGTTTTAAATTTAAAATTATTTGAACTACATCTTCTAAAACATTAGGGATTGTAGAAAATTCGTGACTTACCCCTTTTATTTTTATTGAAACAATGGCAGCTCCGGGAAGAGACGATAAAAGCACCCTTCTAAAAGAATTGCCAATAGTAATGCCGTATCCGGGATAACAATTATCGATTTCAAAAATCGCATGATTATCGCTTTTTTTAATAACTTTTGCTTTCAATGGCAAAGAAATTTTGTATTCCATAAATTATATTATACGAATCTACGAATTTTTATGCGAATCTACGAATTCGTTGATTCGAATATAGATTCATATTATTCGAATATTATTATTTAAAATTATCTACTATAAAATTCAACAATCATCGCTAAATCAACTGGCAATAAAACTTCTTCTCTGGTTGGCGCTCCTATAACCGCAACTTTAAAAACCCCATCTTCTTTTTTCTCCACCGAAAGCCATGAAGGAATTGTTTGTTTTTTTATTTTTGCTTCCAAGTCCTTGAATAACACCTTTTTGAGACTTCCTTGTCTTATTGTAATTACATCGCCTTTTTTAACATTGATTGAAGGGATATTAACTCTTACATTATTCAATAAAATATGGCCGTGACTTACAATTTGTTTTGTTTTTGCTCTTGACCCGCCCCATCCTAATCTGAAAATAACATTATCCAATCTGGTTTCGAGTTTCTTAACTAAAACATCTGCCACTACACCTCTTGCTTTTAATGCTTCTTCAAAATATTTCCTGAATTGTCTCTCGGTAATGCCGTAAATTCTTTTAACTTTTTGTTTTTCGGCTAATTGAGAGCCGTATTCAGATAAAGCTGATCGATGTTTCTTTGCTTTCATTCCCGGAACATAAGGTTTTTTTACCATTGCACATTTTGGAGTAAAACAACGCTCCTCTTTCAAAAAGAGTTTTTGCCCTGCTCGTCTACATTTTTTACAAATTGATCCTCTTATCATATTTTTATATTAAATACTATACTATGATATTAAATTAGACACGACGTGGTTTTCTTGGTCTGCAACCGTTATATGGAATAGGAGTAATATCTTTAATTCCTAAAATATCTAAACCATTTCCAGCAATTGCCCTGATTGCGCCTTCTCTGCCCGAACCAACGCCTTTAACATATACAAAAACTTCTTTTACGCCAGTTTTGTTAACTTTATTCATCAATGATTCAAGAACACGCGAGGCCGCAAACGGAGTTGCTTTTTTCGGACCCTTAAATCCAACCGCGCCTGCGCTTTCTGTTGCAATTACTTCGCCTTCCATATCCGTCATTGTAATAATTGTATTATTATATGTTGCTTGAACATAAATTTTTGCCCGATCTAAATGACGACCACCCTTTGCTTCTTTCTTGCTTTTAATTTTAGCATCAGTGACTTCACTTTCTTTTATTACCTCTTCGGTTGTCTCTTTAATAATTTTTTTCTTTCCCATATAATTTTATTATTCGAATTCACAAATTAATATCCGAATCTACGAATTCGTTGATTCGAATATATCATTCGAATCATTCGGATAATTTATCTTATGTTTTTTCAGCGGATTTCTTTCTTCCGCTTCCCATTGTTTGTCTTTTATTGCCTCTTACGGTACGATTATTGGTTTTTGTATTTTGACCTCTGACCGGAAGACCTTTAATATGTCTTATTCCGCGATAACATCCGATTTCTTTCAATCTTTTTATATTCATCATTTTTTCACGTCTTAAATCTCCTTCGATTTTGTATTTTCCGCTACCTTCAATTATTTCTCTTAATTTTGCAGATTGATTTTCATTCAAATCTTTGGTTCTAATATTTTCGTCAATTCCTGCTTTAACTAAAATTTCTTTACTCAAAACCGGTCCTATTCCATAAATATAGGTTAAAGCAATTGATATTCTTTTGTTGTCTGGGACAATTATCCCGGCGATTCTTAACATATTTAAAATTACCCTTGTCTTTGTTTATGTTTAGGGTTTGAACAGATAACATAAATTCGACTTTTACGTCGAACTATTTTGCATTTACTGCAAATCTTTTTTACAGATGTTCGAACTTTCATAATATTTTTATTTTTCGCGATAAGTTATCCTTCCTCTTTTTTCATCATAAGGACTCAATTCAACACTTACCCTGTCTCCGGCTAAAATTTTTATAAAATTCATCCGCATCTTACCGGAAACATGAGCGAGAATTTCTGCCCCATCATTTAATTTAACCCTAAAAAGTCCGTTGGGAAGACTTTCAACGATTATTCCTTCTTTTTTAATTCCAGAATTTTTCATTTTTTAAAAGCGTATTAAGTATATATAAAATATAATTACAAGTCAATACTTTAAACCTTTTGATTTAATTTATTTTAGTGGTTACCTTTATTTTGTTTTGATTTTTGGGAACTTTTTTAACCCAAAATGGCCAAAAAATAACCTTTGCCGTTTCAATGTCTGGAAGCGAAGAAAGATATGTTTTCACCTCATCCTCGTTCTTTCCTGCCAAATCTTTTTTGATTTTTTGTTCTTCAAAATTGACAACCGATTCTGCTTCAACACTACAATCCAAATTAAGACTTCCTTGTTTTAAATCTAATTTTATTGTTTTGTACGTTGTTTTAATTGTCGAAAATAATAATGTTCTGTTTTGTGGAATTTTATCGCCAACATTTTTTTCAATAAGCGACAATGCATCATTCTCATTAAACACTATTCCCGAAACCTTTACTTTTACCGTAACAATAAATTTTTCTCCTGCCTGATTTGCTTTAAGATTTGAAGAAGATTCCACAACGCTTAATACTTGCGCGTCATCCAATAATTTCAAACCTGCAGGAATTACGGTTTTAAAATCAGCTATTGCCACATCCTTAAGTTCTAATTTAACAATTTCTATTGCGCCAGAAATATCGTTTTGCGTTGCCACTTTCATTTTACCTTTTGCTCCACCAGACATTGCCTGAGTTGATTTTCCATAAAACGCACTATATTTTGGAGTTCCTTCAAAACCGGGAATCGTAAAATCCGCAGGTCCAATATTATATTCTACTCCAGCCTCATCGGCTTCTACTTCTACTTCTTTAGTGCTAGGAGTAATTTGTCCTTCGTTAATCGTTGCCCCCGGAATTGTAACTGTACTTGTTAATCTAAAAATTTTTCCGTCCTTGGATTTTAATCTTGTTGTTTTAACTAATGTTTGAGGACTTGAACTATATTGATTATAAATAATTATTTTTCCAATTGCTTTTTGAGAAACATCTTTTTCTCCGGTACTGGGAAATTCTTTACTTGCCATTTTTTCTGTTTCTACAAGTTGCCCAGCGATTTCCGATGTTTCAATATTTGTAGAATTTATATCTTTATCAACCAGAATATTTGTTTCAAATTGTACTTTTTCTTTTTTGGGATTTATCACAATTTGCGCATGTGGCAAAACAAAATAAACCACAAACGCCAACGCTAATAAACCAATAATAATTAAAATTGCCGAAAATATTTTTTTCCGTGAAATTTTAAAATGTCTTTTTTTTCTTTCTTTCTGAATTCTTTCCGGAAGCGGTTCGGCAAAAATTTTTTCTTCAGAAATTCTTTCTTTATAAAAAAACTCGTCTTCTATTTTTGGTTCTGCTGAAAATTCTTCTTTATGTTTTATTTCCGGCTCTTCAAATTCTGACTTTAGATTTTCTGGAATTTCAAATTCTTCTTCTGTATCTGTTTCTATCACGGGTTTTTTAATGTCTTTTATCCCTCTTAAATCTACAATTCTTCCCATTGATTTTGCTATCGGTTTTTTAATAATTTGTGGTTTTTGCGGTTCTAAAATTTTTATCTTAACTTGTCCGGCGAGTTTTTTTATTAATTCATCAGAAGTAGAAATATAAATATTTTTACCCAAAAAAGAACATTCTTCTTTTAAAATCCTTAAATTGATAATACTTCTCAGCGCATTGGTGCCAGATGGAATAATTAAAACAAGATTTAATTCCTTGCTTAATTTTAGATTATCGATTATTGAAAAAAATTCGTCGGTTGGTTTCAAATAAAATTTTTCCATATTTTTAATTTCGAATTAACGTAATACTTTCTATCAACTAAATTATAACACAAAATATTTTATTCTAAAATTGCCTTAATTCTACGGACACCGGATGAAGACGCTTCTTCTTTAGTAATTTTGAAATGTCCAAGTTGATTGGTATTAGTCACGTGCGGACCAGAACAAATTTCACAGGAGAATTTATCTTTTTCATTCCCAACCGTATAAACCTTAACCCTGTCTCCATATTTATTTTCAAATATTCCCATTGCATTTTTCTTTTTTGCTTCTTCTAGTGACATTTCTTCGCAACAAATCAACAAACTTTTTTGAATTTGTTCATTAACCATGTCTTCAACTTGTTGAAGTTGTTCTTTGGTTAATTTTTCGGAATGCGAAAAATCAAAACGCAATCTTTCTGCAGTAATATTTGAACCTTTTTGAAAAATGTGATTGCCTAAAACTTTTCGCAATGAAGCTAATAATAAATGCGTTGCGGTATGATATTTTACAACTTGCTCCGAATTATCTGCTAATCCTGATTTAAATTTTCCCGCAGTCGCAGTGCGAGAGAGTTCTTGATGTCCCTTTAATTGTTCATCGAATTCTCTTTGAATTTTCCCTTCGTCATATTTTATCCCTTTATTTTTTAATTCTTCCAAAAACATTTCCAAGGGAAATCCAAGGGTTGAAAAAAAATAAAAAGCGGTTTCGCTAAGGGATTTTTCTGCAAAGAATTTTTTTTCAAACTCTTTTAATCCTTTTTCTAATGTTTTCCCAAATTTTTCTTCTTCCTGTGTTAATTGTTCAATCACAAAATCTTTATTTTCAATTTCTATAATCCCTGCGATTTTATGAGTAAACGAACCTTTAATTCCTAATTTCTTGCCATAACGAATTGCCCGACGGATTAAACGACGTAAAACGTATCCTTGTTCTACGTTTGATGGCATAATTCCGTCTGAAATAATAAAAACACTCGCGCGAATGTGGTCAGCGATGATTCGCGCTCCGCGCTCATCATAAATTTCTGACAATTCTTTAATTTTCCCCACAATTGATTTTAACGGTTCAATTTCATAAACACTTTTTACATTATTTAAAATCGCAGTTGTTCTTTCAACCCCCATTCCCGTATCAACATTTTTTTGTTTTAATGGTTCATATTCAAAAGTTTGAACTTTGGTATTTAAATTTTGGATTTTCTTATTGTATTCCATAAAAACATTATTCCAAATTTCCACTCCCCCGCCTGCAACACCCGACTTGCCGTGGCAGGCAGAGTCATAAAAAATCTCTGTGCATGGACCGCAAGGACCGCTTTTCCCTGCCGGACCCCACCAGTTATCTTCTTTACCTAAAAATCTAATTTTATCTTTTAAAATTCCTAACGATTCCCATGTTTTTGCCGATACTTCATCTTTCGGCGCATCAGAGTCGCCTGCAAAAACAGATACTGATAATTTTTCAATCGGTAAATTTAACTCTTTGATTAAAAAATCAAAACTCATTTTTATTGATTCTTCTTTCCAATACGAACCAAGCCCCCAATTTCCTAACATTTCAAAAAAAGTTAAATGCCAATCATCACCCACCATATCAATATCCCCTGTTCTGATACATTTTTGCACATTAACCAATTTATCTCCCATAGGATGTTTTTCACCCAACAAATACGGCACCAATGGATGCATTCCGGCAGTTGTAAATAAAACTGTCGGGTCATTTTCCGGAATTAAAGAGGCAGAGGAAATAATTTTATGTCCCCTTTCCTCAAAAAATTTCAAATATTTCTCTTTCAATTCTTTCGTGGTCATAATAATATTTTATCATACAATTACTCCCCCTCCAATAAGTTCGTTGCCCAAATATATTACTGCGCTTTGACCGGGAGTAATGGCTCGCTGTGGCGAGCTAAATATAATTTTGAATTTTGAATTTTGATTCAATTTCAAATTACCTAATTTTGAAACACTACAATTAGTTATCTTCGCCATTGACCTTATTTTAACTCCGCATTTAAATGGAAACTTCGTTGGCTTGTTTAGCCAATTTACATTTTTAATAACCAATTCTTTTTGCATTAAGTCTTGCTGATTTTTTGAAATAATTAATACGTTTTTCTTAAAATCTTTTTTTACAACATAAAACGGACCAATGCCTCCAATTTCAATACCTTTGCGCTGTCCAATTGTATAAAACATCAAGCCTTTATGCGTGCCGACGATTTTGCCATTTGTAGTAATAATATCGCCTCTCTTCGTTCCGATTTTATCGGAACTACGGCGTGGCACAGCAAAGCACACGTCCTGACTTTCGGGCTTATTAAATACTGGTAATTTAAATTTTTTTGCCAATCCCTTAACCTGTTCTTTGGTATAATCGCCTAGCGGGAATAAAATTTTAGATAATTGTTTTTGATTTAATTGCCAAAGAAAATAACTTTGGTCTTTTTGTTTATCTTTCGCTGTTAAAAGTTTAATTGGAAATCGGAAATTGGAAATTGGAAATTCCCGACGAAGTCGGGCATAATGCCCCGTAGCCACAAAGTCGGCACCAAGTTCGTTCATTTTTTTTAATAAAAATCTGAACTTTATCCAGCGATTGCATTCAACACACGGATTCGGCGTATTTCCTTTTTTATATTCGTTTACAAAATAATCAATCACTCTTTTTTTAAATTCTTTTTGGACAGCCAAAATTTTAAAATCAATTCCTATTTTTTTAGCAATCATTCTTGCATCTTTTGGATTGCTGTTTTTATGCATACGCATAAAAACACCGATGACATTATATCCTCGGTTTTTTAATAATTGGACGACAACTGCGCTATCCACGCCCCCGGACATAGCAACTGCCACATTTGGTGGAATTTTCAATTTTGAATTTTCAATTTTCATTGAATTTTAAATTATGCAATTTTAATTTAGTGAAAATTATTTATATAAAAGTCCGCATCGGAGTCCCGATCGCTATCGGGACAAGATAGAGTGTAATTTGATTTTGGTTAAATTAACATGTGACTTTTATGTAAACAATTTGAACGAAGGGATATTAAGGGGTTAAATAAGGGGATACAAAAAACAAAGGAACTCAAAAAAAACAATGACTATTTTTTTCTCCTAAAAATTCCGACAAAAATCAATGGTATCACGAACCAAAGCGTTCGAGCAAGAGGGGTATTAAAAATTTTTAAAGTTAAATCACTAAATTCACCAATTAAATCCTGCGGAAAAAAAGAAAAAACCGTACTTAATATAATTCCTACTAAAAATAATCCATAAAAAAATACTTTAAAAATTGATTTTCCTGTCCTCTTTTTTCCCCTTAAAACAGATTGCGAAAATAAAAAATAAATAATTCCAATCAAAAATAAAAATAATACAATCAACACTACAAAATTTTCTTCTTTATCAAAAAATCCTGAAAATATTTTACGCAAAGGAACAATATGTAATAAAGACAAAGAAATATAACTTGCAAAAAGCATCAAAAAAAGTTTATCTTTGCCAAGCAATAAACCCAACAAAAATCCAACGCCGATTAAAAATATTATAATAATCAGCTCCCAACTCGTAATTCCTAAATTAGCCAAAGCAAGTTGATTCATTAATTCAATTATACAACAATTTTTGTATAAAAAAAATCGGCGGGTGCGTGAGGGGCCTTCCCCTACACGCAGCCGCCGGATACGTGGTCGATTACCGTGTCTTCATCGGCCACAGGTACACGACGAGGCGTTGATTTTTTGCCTCTTGTGCTTTTTCGTAGTACCGCTGGAACCATTCCCGTCTCCAGTGTCCCGAAAAGAACAGCGGAGAGAAAAAGACGAAACTGAACGGAATCGCGTAGACTCCGTTGACCAGCGCCTTGGCGATGATGAGGATGGCGAAGGTCAAAAGACCCACAACCATTAAGCCCATCAACCGTCGATCTTTTTTGGGAACGTACAATTTCATATTTCGTTCTCCTTTCTGCTATACATTATAGCATACAATTATGTATCTTGTCAACCCCTACAGCTCTTCTTCTTTCAATCTCTCAATCAATTCTTCTTGCTTTCTTGATAATTTATGCGGGACTTTAATATGGATTTTAACGTATTGGTCGCCATGGCCGTAAGAATTTAATCTTGGCATTCCTTTGCCTGATAATCTAAACATTTTTCCCGCTTCAGTTCCTGCCGGAATTTTTAATTGCAAATCCCCTTCCATTGTTAAAATATTGATTTTATCTCCCAAAACCGCCTGACTGTATTTTATTTCTGCATCACAATATAAATCATCTCTTTTTCTTGTAAAATATTCGTGTTGTTTTAAATGCACGCGCACATATAAATCCCCCTGCACGCCACCTTTTTTAGCTGCCTCTCCCTTGCTCGGAATTTTTATTGTCTGTTCATTATCAACTCCGGCCGGCAAATCAATTTTAATATTTTCAATTTCATGAACTCTTCCCGTGCCCTTACATTCTTTACATTCTTTTTCATTCAACTCCCCTTCTCCAAAACATTTCGAACAAGTAATAACCTGCGAAAAGGTTCCAAAAAAAGTTCTCTTAGTTTGCTGAACTTGCCCCTGTCCATCACATTCCGAACATTTTTTCTTTCCGCTTCCCGGCTCACCGCCGGTTCCTTTACAATGTTTACAAACATTGTATTTTTTTAAATTAATTTCTTTTACAACTCCAGAAAATGCTTCTTCTAAACTAATTTCCAAATCAACAACAATATCTTTGCCTTTTTCTTTTCTTGCTTTATGGGTTCGTCCTCCTCCGTTAAAAAATTGTGAGAAAATATTCGAAAAACCTCCGCCTCCACCAAAAATATCACCGAGATCAAATTCTACATTTTGACCTTGCGACTGATAATTTCTGAAAATATCTTCCCAGCTCATTCCGCCTTGTCCTGTAAAACCAGAAAAATCCGACCCAAATTGATCGTATTGCTGACGTTTTTCGTCATTAGACAAAATAGAATATGCTTCGTTTATTTCCTTAAATTTTTTTTCGTCACCGCCTTTATCCGGGTGATGCTGATGAGCAAGTTTTCTAAATGCCTGCTTTATTTCTTCCTTACTCGCATTTTTATCCACGCCCAATGTTTTATAATAATCCTTACTCATAAACTAATTGTTTCTACTTCTCTGTTTTCTTTTTCAAATTTTACAAAATTAAGTTTCATTAAAATCTTGATTGTTAACCAACTCAACATAATTACAATCGCAACATATAAAATACTGATAATCTTTAAAATAATAAACAATCCTATCACCAATCCCAATGGAATTAAATACTGATAAGCGCCAGTTACATTGTTCACTTGATTATCAATTATTTTATACAAAACCTGCCTGCCGGTATCTTGTTTTTCAATTTTAATACCAAATTTCGCTTGTAATTCTTCAATTTGCGTGTTTTGCAAAATTTTGCTTGCATTAGAATCCAAATTAACTTCTAAAGGAAGTTTTTCCTGAATCAATCCTTCAAATGGCTTTAAAAACACATCAATCGTTTTTTCGGGAATGGTTATTTTGTTGTTTTTTTTATTCATTAATTCCGGAGAAAAATAATAAACCATAGAAGCAACCAAAATTAAGGCAGTAATAAATATCGGTAATCCTCTTTTAAAAATTCTCCAAAAGTCCAAATCAACTTGTATTTTTTCTTCTTTTCTGATTTTTCTCAAACCAAATAAAAACGCCAAAAATAACAATACTAAAACAATCGCATAATATATTAATTTGTCGTTAAAAAAAATAAAAAAAGACAATAGTCCGATAAAAAATCCGCCTAAAAGAATTTTTTTATTTTTAACCAAAAGCATTGCCAAACAACTGACAATACCGAATAAAATAAAAATCCCTACAACCAACAACCAATGACTGATAAAATAATTATTTCCATAAAAAACCAATTTCAACATCCACCAACACAAAAATTCCAATAAAATTAAAATTTCTCCCAAAATTAATTCTTTTGTAGTTTTATTCATTAGGTTAATTAGAAATTAGGTTAATTGGGTTAATTTATTTTGTCGTCTCCCCTTCTTGAATATCTGGATTTTTTTCGTCTTTCTTTTGCGCTTGCTGTTGAGCTTTATAAAGTTCTGATCCGACTTTTTGGATTGCTTGAGACAAAGCATCAGACGCCATTTTAATCTCTTCTATGTTGTCGGTATCTTTCACTTTTTTCAATGCCTCAATTTTTTCCTCAATTTCTTTTTTGTTTTCTTCTTTTATTTTATTCCCGAATTCTTTCATTGTTCTTTCAGTTGTAAATACCAATGTATCCGCTGAATTTTTAATATCAGCAATTTCTTTTTTCTTTTTATCCTCTTCGGCGTGTAATTCTGCATCTTTTTTCATTTTTTCAATGTCTTCTTTAGACAAACCCGAAGACGCTTCAATTCTAATTGATTGTTTTTTATTTGTTGCTTTGTCAACTGCAGTTACATTTAATACGCCATTTGCATCCAAATCAAATGTAACTTCAATCTGTGGAATTCCTTTTGGCGCCGGTGGAATACCATCTAAAATAAATCTACCCAACGTTTTATTGTCACCCGCCATTGGTCTTTCCCCTTGTAGCACATGAATTTCTACTGACGGCTGGTTATCTCCGGCAGTAGAAAATATCTGACTTTTTGCTGCTGGAATAGTTGTGTTTTTTTCAACCAATTTAGTCATTACTCCGCCCAAAGTTTCAATCCCAAGCGATAAAGGCGTAACATCTAACAATAAAACATCTTTAACATCGCCCTGAAAAATACCACCCTGCACAGCAGCGCCTAATGCAACCACTTCATCGGGATTAATATCTTTGTGCGGTTCTTTTCCGAATAATTCTTTAACTTTTTGCTGCATCAGCGGCATTCGAGTTTGTCCTCCGACCAAAACCACTTCATCAATATCAGAAATTTTAAATCCTGAATCATCAACAACTTGCTTGGTAATTTTTATTGCCTTATCAATGCGTTCATCAACTAAATCTTCTAATTTTGCGCGAGTAAATTTTATATTCAAATGTTTCGGTCCATCGGAGCTGGAAGTTATAAATGGAACATTTATTTCTGTTTCAATAGCGGATGATAATTCGTGTTTTGCTTTTTCCGCGGCATCTTTTAATCTTTGCACCGCCAATTGATCTTTAGACAAATCAATTCCTTCCTGCTTTTTAAATTCATCAACCAACCAATTCATAATAATCTGATCAAAATCATCTCCTCCCAAGTGCGTATCTCCTCCGGTTGCTTTTACCTCAACTGTATCCTTGGAAACTTCCAACACAGAAACATCAAATGTTCCGCCTCCAAAATCAAAAACTACAATTTGTTCATTTTTCTTTTTATTCAAACCATAAGCCAGAGCAGCAGAAGTTGGCTCGTTGATGATTCTTTTTACTTTTAGTCCGGCAATTTCTCCGGCGTCTATGGTTGCTTTTCTTTGCGAATCATCAAAATATGCAGGAACAGTAATAACCGCTTCGGTAATTTTTTCTCCCAATCTATCTTCGGCATCTTGTTTTAATTTCTGTAAAATCATTGCTGAAATTTCAGCTGGACCATACCATTTATCATTTAATTTAATTTCAACCGCGCCCTCTTTTGATTCTCTAATATCATAAGGTAAAAGCTTTTTATCACGTTGAACTTCAGCATCAGAAAATCTTCTGCCAATTAATCGTTTTACAGAATAAATAGTATTTTTAGGATTAGTTACTGCTTGTCTTTTTGCTAAAAGACCAACCAATCTTTCGTTGGCTTTTGAAACAGCAACAATAGAAGGAGTTGTTCTGTTCCCTTCTTTGTTTTCAATTATTCTTGGTTCGCCCGATTCAACAATCGCCATTGCTGAATTAGTCGTGCCTAAATCAATACCCAATATCTTACTCATATTTTTAAATTTTAAATTTCAAATTTTGAATTTTTATTAAATTTTAAATTATTTAATTTTAAAACCCAAAACCGAAATTAAAATATTTACTTAGATTAAGTTTATTTATTTTTTATTTATTTACTTTTACTTTTGACGCTCGGATTACTTTGCTATTAAATTTATAACCTTTTTGCGTTTCTTCGGCAATTACTCCCGACTCTTTCCCCTCGACTTCCCCTATTGCTTCGTGAAATTCGGGATTGAATTTTTCTCCCACAGCACTAATTTCTTCCAATCCTTGATTTTTTAAAATTCCTTTTAATTGATTATATAATTGTTTAATTCCCTCCTGCCTTTGGCGAGGCTCGCTCGTCTTACCTTCGGCAAGCGTGGCGGCATCTTCAAATTTTATCGCAATTTCAAAACTATCTAAAATCGGCAAAATTTCATAAATTAAACCTTCGTTGGCAAATTTAAAAATCTCGGAAATCTTTGCTTCTTGTTCTTTTCTATAATTAATCAAATCCGCCTTTGCTCTCTGCCATCCAGCCAAATATTCTGCGCGTTCCTGTTCGCATTGTTTCAAATGATTCTTAATCTTCTCAACTTTTTTACTTGAATCATCTGATTCTTCGGATACATATTGAATTTTATCTTGTTTGTTCATTTGAAAAATTATTAATTATCAATTTACAATTTACCCGCCCACAACGCCAAGTGTAGTTTTGGCAGACAGGCAATCAATTTACAATGAATCAATGAAACATTCAATGAAAATTGAAAATTAGAAATTATCCATATCTTCCAATATCTCTTTCAATTTATTAATCAATGCAATATTATGATCATAATTTGTTCTTGTGGGGGTTAAAAATCCAAAAATTTCGTTCTTTTTATTTTGATTTTTACGTCCAGTAACAATCAAACTGTATTTTTTGGTTTTAATCATTGGAATGTCCCTGCCAATAAATACTTGTGTTGTTTCTTCACCGATTTCTTTAAACAAATAATTAAAATGCTGTTCAAAAATATCTTCAGATGATTTTTCGTTTATTTTAACCAATGCTTCGTTTTTATTTTCCGATAAATTTATAAAAAATCTATATGCTTTTTCTGTTGGCACTCTTCCCGCTGAAGTGTGTGGCTGGCTTAAATACCCCGCATTTTCCAATTCCATCATTTCATTGCGCAAAGTCGCCGAACTCACTCCAAATTTTTTTTGGGCCAATGACTTTGAACTTACTGGTTTAGAATTTTTAACATAATCCCGAACAATAAATTCTAATATTTTTCCTTGTCTTTCTGTCATCATATTATTTTTACCCCAAGCTTATCGAGAGGTTAGCACTCTTGTCAATAGAGTGCTAATTTAAATATATTGCATAAAAATTTCCGTGTCAACCCTTCTACCAAATTTACTAATAATTTAAAAAGCGGCGCAAGGGCGAATAGCCCCGCTCTATTCAAGCAAACGCTGCTATATATTTAATATGGTTTAACTTAATTTTAAGATTATTTTTATTTAATACTGATAAATTTGATGATAGAGTCACTTCATATATAAATAATTTTAATTTATGATATAATATTATCGTATGCAAAAAATTCAAATCAAAAATTTAACCTGGGTTGACATTGTTGATCCTAAAAAAGAAGATATTCTGTATCTTCAATCTTTAGATTTTCATCCCGTTGTCTTAAAAGAACTTCAATCTCCCACCCTGCGCCCCAAGGTTGAAGAATATGACAATTATCTTTATATGGTTTTACATTTTCCGATTTATCATCCCAAAGAGAAGACCAGTAAATCAATGGAGATCGATTTTTTAATTACAAAATATTCTTTGATTACCGTACGTTATGGAAAAATTCAACCACTTCAAGAACTTTGGGGAAAATGCCAATTTGGAAATGAAGATTCTTTATTTAATTATTCTGCCGCTTCCGTACTTTATTACATACTTCAAGAATTAAATAAATTCTCTTTCCGACAAATCGACCATATTACAAAAAAAATAAACGCACTCGAAGGAAAAATTTTTAAAAATCATAATTCTAAAAATGAAGAAAAACTAGTAGAAGAAATTTCAATAATCAGACGTGATATCTTAGATTTTCGCAGAACACTTAAACCGCAAGAGACCATTTTAAATTCCCTGCGCACCAGAAGCATTAATTTCTTCGGGCAAATAACTCTTCCCTATTTTGACGATATTATTGGTGACCATTTAAGAGTATGGGAGCTTTTAGATAACCATAAAGAAGCAATTGAGTCTTTGCAGGAATCTCATAATTCTTTACTCTCTAATAAAACAAATCGAATTATAAAAGTTTTAACCCTGTTTACGGGAATAATGTTGCCATTAAGTTTGTTAGCCGGAATTTTTGGAATGAACACGCGCCATGATCCTATTATTGGAAACCGGCATGACTTTTGGATAATCTCGGGATTAATGTTTATATTGGCAATAATAATGATTATAATTTTCAAAAAGAAAAAATGGCTATAACGCTTTGCTACGCAAAGAATTTCTAATTTCAAATTTCTAATTTCTAATCAATTTCCAATGACTAAATTTTCGAAAATTAAACTTTACAATACTCTTTCGCGACGAAAAGAAATTTTTAAACCCATTAAAAAGGGTTTTGTTGGAATTTATACCTGTGGTCCAACTGTTTATTGGTATCAACACATCGGGAATTTAAGAAGTTATATTTTTGCTGATGTTTTAAAAAGAGTTTTTCTTTACGATAAATACAAAGTTAAACACGTAATAAATGTTACTGATGTTGGGCACCTAACTTCTGATGCTGATGAAGGTGAAGATAAAATGGAAAAAGCTGTTTTACGCGAACACAAAAAAGCTGAAGTTATTGCGAATTTTTATTGGCAGGAATTTAAAAATGATTTTAAAAAACTAAACATCGCAGAACCAAATATCTGGTGCAAAGCAACTCAACATATTAAAGAGCAAATTAAATTAATAAAAAAATTAGAGAAAAAAGGAGTTACTTATAAAACATCTGACGGAATTTATTTTGATACTTCTAAACTAAAAGATTATGGAAAGCTTGCAAAATTAAACAAACAAGGATTAGAGGCAGGCAAAAGAATTGAAATAGGTGAAAAGAAAAATATCACTGATTTTGCATTGTGGAAATTTTCGCCATTAATGAACGCTAACGGAAAACTTCTGCCAAAAAGGCAGCAAGAATGGGAAAGCCCTTGGGGGGTTGGATTTCCAGGATGGCACATTGAATGCTCAGCAATGTCAATGAAATATTTGGGCGAACACATTGATATTCACACCGGAGGAATTGATCACATTCCAGTACATCACACCAATGAAATTGCTCAATCAGAAACAGCGACCGGAAAAAAATTCGTGAATTATTGGCTGCATGGAGATTTTTTGAATTTTAAAGGAGAAAAGATTTCAAAAAGTACTGGCGGACTTTATACAATTTCAGAATTACAAGAAAAAGGATTTAATCCACTCGCTTTCCGCTATTTGACTTTTATCACTCATTACCGCGACCCATTAAATTTTTCCTTAGAATCATTACAAAGCGCGCAAGATGCATATAACAGATTAAAAAATATTATTTCTGAATTGAAAAACGATAAAAGAATCAGCAGAAAATATTTAAAACAATTCAACTCGGCAATCAACGACGACTTAGATGTGCCAAAAGCCCTAAGTATATTATGGAAATTAGTAAGAGACAAAAAGGCAATGGGGAAAATTCATACAATTAAAGAAATGGATAAAATTTTTGGATTAGATTTACAAAAAAAAGAAAAAATAAACATTTCTGCATCAATTCAAAAACTGCTTCAAGAACGCGAAAACGCAAGAAAAAATAAAAATTGGCAAAAATCCGACGAATTACGCGACAAAATAAAATCTCTTGGTTATCTTGTCGAAGATACGCCGAAAGGACAAAAATTAAAGAAAATATAGCCCACAGATTACTAACAAGTTTTTATCAAAAGCCCGTTTGACTACGGGCTTTTCGATTGATAAAATTAAGGCATGGCAAAAAATAATAAAGAAAAATTAGATAAGCTTCCACCACAAAGCATTGAGGCCGAACAATCTGTTCTCGGTTCATTACTTTTGAATAAAAAAGCAATTATTAAGGTGGCTGATATTTTAAGACCAGAAGACTTCTATCGCGATACTCATCGCCATATTTACGAAACAATGATCGAGCTTTTTGAAAAAAATGAAGCAATCGATATTTTAACTGTTTCTTCCCGTCTTGAAACAAAAGAATTACTAAAAGAAATCGGGGGTTCAACATATCTTACAAATCTAGTAAATTCCGTGCCCACCGCTTCCAATGTCGTATATTATGCAAAAATTGTTCAAAGAAAAAAATTATTGAGAGATCTAATTGATGCGGCATACGATATCACACAACTAAGTTTCGAAGAATCGCAAGACATCGAAAACATCTTAGACCAAGCAGAAAAAAATATTTTTTCCGTATCACAAAAATCATTAAAACAATATTTTACACCAATTAAACCCGCACTAGAAGAAGCATTCGATAGAATCGACCAACTACATAAACATGAAGGCGGAACCTTACGTGGGATTTCGACAGGATTTAAAGATATAGATAATATTTTGGCCGGATTACAAAAATCTGATTATATTATTTTAGCAGCAAGACCAAGTATCGGAAAAACAACGCTTGCTTTAGACATCGCTAGAAATGTTGCCATAAACACTAAAAAAGCGGTCGGACTTTTTAGTTTAGAAATGTCCGCATCCCAATTAGTTGACAGAATTCTTTGCTCTGAAGCAAATATTGATTTATGGAAATTAAGAACCGGAAGATTGTCCGATAAAGGAGAAGACAATGATTTTACCAAAATTCAAGAAGCAATGGGCATACTTTCTGATGCTCCGATTTTTATCGATGATACCGCGGCCTCTACAGTACTTGAAATTAAAACCAAAGCAAGAAGATTGCAATCAGAACATGACCTGGGATTAATTGTAATCGATTATATTCAATTAATTAATCCTACCGGTAGCCAATCTAATCCCGTTCAACAAATGACCGAAATTTCTAGATCATTAAAAGCGCTTGCGCGCGAATTAGATATTCCGGTATTGGCAATTTCTCAATTGTCACGCGCATCCGAACAAAGAGAAGATAAAAGACCGCGTTTATCAGATTTGAGAGAATCCGGTTCCTTGGAACAAGATGCTGATGTGGTTTTATTAATATTTCGAGAAGATTTAGCACATAAAAATTCTGAAAAGAAAAATATTGCCGAAATTATCATTGCTAAACACAGAAACGGTCCAACTGGAAGTGTTGAACTTTATTTTAATCAAGATAAAGTAAGTTTCCAAAATTTAGCAAAACAATATGATGAATAATTTCTAATTATTCTAATTGACCCAATTATTTTAATGTTACCACGTTCAATCCAACACCTAATTGATGAATTCGCAAAACTGCCGTCAGTCGGACCACGACAAGCAGCGCGTTTTGTTTTTTACCTACTGAACGAACCCAGGGAAGAAATTGAAAAATTTGCCAAAAAATTATTTATCTTAAAAAAAGTAAAATACTGCCACTTTTGCAATAAATGTATTGAGCCCGTTTCTGCTCACGTCACAACAAAACTTGATCTTTGTGAAATTTGCAAAGATAAAAATCGCGACAGATCCACAATATGCGTAATTGAAAAAGACACCGACATTGAATCAATAGAACGTACCAAACGTTATAATGGAATTTATTATGTTATTGGCACAGAAGACGAAAATGTTCAGTTAAACCGATTAAAAAATTTAGTATTACGAATTAAAAAATCTCCTTCAACAAATTCGGGACAAATCAAAAAATTAAACGAAATTATTATTGCTACCAATGCAACAACCGAAGGCGAAATAATCGCCCTGTATGCAGCAAGACAATTTGAAGAGCTTAAAAAAACTTATCCGGAATTAAAAATAACCCGTCTGGGACGCGGACTATCTACCGGTTCGGAACTAGAATATATGGACGAAGATACCCTTACTAATGCATTATTAGGAAGAAAATAAACAACATGAAGAAAAAACAAATAGTGCAAAAAAAGGAAGAATAAATAATATAAAAGAAGAAAAGCAAACAGTGATTATTAAAGCGATTATTAAAGCAAACAGTGATTATTAAAGCAAACAGTGATTGTTAAAGCGATTATTAAAGCAAATATTAAAAATTAAAAATATTAAAAATATTAAACATTAAAATTTACACCCCGTTAATTGCCATGACATAAAATAAGGTATAAATATTTACTTGTCATTATTTTATTTTTATCATTATTTTATACTAACCTATATTGTACTAATTTATAGTTGTATCATATCAACCTATAATCATATCAACCTATAATATTCTTTAATCTCTTGATCTTCTTCTATTTTCTCAACCAAAAGTATCTTTAATTCGTTTTTACTAAGTCCAAAAAATTTTCTTAACAAATTCACCTCTTCCGTGCATTCATATGGATAGGCCCATACACTTTTTTGAATTTGATAAAAATCAAGTTGTTTTAATTTACCTCTCAATGATTCTCTTTTAATGCAATGTTCGTTTTTAACATCAAAAATTGCTATTCGCCATTTTTTATCCCATGTCTTAGGTTTTTTTATTTTTAAATCGTTAATCTGATATTTACCCGCCCATCTTTTACCTTTATCTGTTAAACTGATATAAATTTGTTTATTACTCTCTTTAATTTTTATCATTCCTTTTGATTTTAAATAAGAAAATGTATCTAAAACCTTATTTCGTTTAAAGGTTTTTAGTAGTTTTTGGCACTCACCTCTTTTAGAAATTTTCTTTAAAACATTCGGCCAGAAATATGGCGATGTTGAAGCAACAGTAATTATCCCAATTATAAATATAGCTTTTAATACTGTTTTAACATAAAAATTTCTTTTTATTATTTTTGCGGTTGGCATAAATTTATAAAATTAATTTTTATTATTCATTATTCACTGCTTATTGATTGTTTTTTCTGTTTTTCACATTATTTTATATATATTTTATATAATATATTATACCACATTTTATGCCATGGCAAATAATGACAGATAAATTTATTTATAATTTACAAAATGACAGATAAATTTATTTATAATTTACAATACGATTAAAATAAGCAATAAACAAATTTATTTACAAATAGACAAATTTGTTTATAATTTATTTTTATGATTTATACAATTTAATTGATTAATTTTCAAATTAGATACATATTGAACCTTGCCAAAAAAATATCACTTGCGCTTAAAAATGTTTCGCCACACCTATTAAAAAATCTCGTAGAAATTGCTTCTCGAGATTTTTCAATCTGTCTTTGAACTTATGTATGTTTCAACAGGATTTTTAGAATATCATACTAAATTTTACGCGGCGATAATTTCTTTAATTTCTACCTCGGTAAAAGTCTGATGATGACCTTTTTTTGTTTGTTGTCTTTTTTTGGCTTTATATTTGAAAACAATAATTTTATCGGTTCTTCCTTGTTTCACAATTGTCGCCAATACTTTAGCGCCTTTTATCAATGGTTTACCGATCTCAATAACTTTATCATTTTCAAAAAGCAAAACATCTTTGAATTCAATCTGTTTTCCTTCCTTGCCTTCTATTTTCTCAATTTTAATTTTTTGTTTTGGGGAAACAATGTATTGTTTTCCACCTGTTTTTATAATCGCTAACATATTTTTTTACTCTTCAATGTTTATTGGTCCTTCGATTTCGATTACCTCCACTTTTTCTTTACCCTCTGTAAGTTTAGCTGTATCTTTTTCAATTTTAGCAAACTCTTTATAGGCCTTATTATATGTGTTAACCGTTGTCTGAAGGTGTGTTCCTAGTTTAGCAAGAAATTCATTATAATTCAAGAGATGCTTCCTCAAAACTTCAACCTTACTTAAAATTTCTTTTGCCGACTCTTCAATACTTAACGCTCTTAATCCCTGTAAAACTGTCTGTAAATAAGCATAAAACGATGTCGGCGAAACAATAATTACATGCTTTTCTTTAAACGCATATTCAATTAAATCATAAGTACTTACTTTTACTGCTCCAACCTGATTAATCAATAAATCGTAGTAAATTCCCTCTGAAGGAATAAACATGAATGCAAAATCCATTGTTTTTTCAATCGGTCTGATATATTTCGCAGTTTCTTCAATTCTATTTTTCAAATCCTGCTTAAATAATTTTTCCAACTCCACTCTTCTTGTTTCATCTCGTTCATCAACAATACGATTATAATTTTCTAAAGAAAATTTAGAATCAATAGGAATAATTTTATCTTTTACGAAAATTACCGCATCAACCTTTTCACCATTTTTAAATTTATATTGTAATTGATACTGATTAGGCGCAAAAACATTTTGTAATAATGTTTCTAAAAAATATTCCCCTAAGTTCCCTCTTTGTTTCGGATTTGCTAAAACATCGGTTAATTTACTTAATTGATTTTTAACATCGATTACATGTTGGTTGTCGTTGTGAATTTTTTCTAATTGCGAAGTAATATCTTTAATTCTAACATTTGCATCGCGCGCTATACGCCCACTCTCTTCAAACTGTTTTTGCAAATTTTCTAAATTTTTTTCCCGCGATTCATTAAGTTCTTTTCTAATTTCTTTTAATTCTTCTTTTAATTCTTCGTCTTTTACGCTTCCTTTGTTTTGTTTTGCAACTAAAAAAACAATTATTCCGGCTAAAACAATTATTAAAATGTATAAAAAATAATCCATTAATATTATTTTACTATTTAAATAAAAATTCTACAATTAAAAATATAATATAAAATCCGATTAAAATCCATCCCTCTTTTACGGATACTTTTCTTTCAGTAGATAAAAATATATTGGAAAGCAAGATTGCAACCAACATAAAAACCGCTCCAATCATAATCACATTTAAATTTTCTAATTTTACAGGATTAATTATCGCGGTTATTCCTAAAATAAAAGCAGAATTAATTACAATGCTACCGATTAGATTCCCTAAACACATTCCTTCGTGCTTTAAAATCGCTGATTTTATACCGAAAACCAATTCCGGCAAAGAAGTACCAACAGCAACCAAAATAATACTTACTAATGTTAACGGCACATAAAGTTCTATAGCAATTAATTTTGAAGTTTCTACTAATCCCCAAGCAGATAGAACCAAAACAATAGCCGCTAAAATAAAATGCAATATTAATTTTGATAATTTATAGCGATTTTCCGTTTCAATCTGCATATCATGTACTCTATGCCTAAAAGCATCCTTTTGTTTTAATAGACGCCAAATATACCAACCAAAAACAATTAAAAGCATGAACCCCTCTCCTCGTGATAATTTCTTGTCAAAAAGCAATAACAACGGAAACAAGGATATAAAAAAAATAATCCAAGCATCCCGTTTGGCGATTTTACTTTCAACTTTAATTCCCTTTGAAATAACAGCCACTAAGCCCAAAATAAAAGTCAAATTAACAAAATTAGATCCAATAATATTACCCAACGAAATAACTCCGGCATGTTTAATGCTAGAAGTAATACCAACAATTAATTCTGGTAAGGTCGTAGCAAAAGTCATTAGAATAAAAGCCAATACAAATTCGGTTAATTTAAAAATTTTGGACAATTTCACTAAAATTTTAACCAAATATTCCCCGCTTTTTATCAACACAAAACACAACACAACAAAAATTAAAAAATATAATACAATCATATTGTTTTTATAATAACATAAAACAAATCTTTCTTAAACTAAAAACGATCACCTTGCGAGCGATCATTTTTGTACAATTAATTATTTCCACTGCCCATTCTTTAAATTTGAATTTTCTTTGTTTTTATTTTTACTCTTTTTTATGAATGAATAAACCAACCAATAAATCAAAAATGCAATTACAACAATATAAAAACATTCCGCCATTCCATATCAAATTAATTTACTTTTGAATATAATTTTGCTATATTGCATTATGTTGGCCCTATCGTCTAGTGGCTTAGGACATCAGATTCTCATTCTGAAAACACCGGTTCAACTCCGGTTAGGGCTAAAACAAAATCTTGCGAGGTTTAACCTCGTAAGATTTTGTTTTATCTTGCCATTATTTCTTCAACAATATTTTCCATTTTTATAGAATGAGAACCTTTGATAAAAATAACATCATTTTCCTGTATTTTTTTCTGTATAACTAATTTTGCTTCATCAGATGTGGAAAATTTAAAAATCTTATTTACTTCAAATCCTGCGTTTATCGCACCTTGTTCTATAAATCCTGCGCAATTGCCAATGGCAAAAATCATATCCGCAATTTCTCCTGCTTTTTTACCAACTTGAATATGTGCTTGCTCGGAATATTTACCAATTTCTAACATATCACCTAAAACTGCAATTTTTCTTCGCTTTATCTCATTGGCAGATGAATTCTGAAAAACTTTCAACGCATCTAATCCTGCTTCCATTGATAATAATGCAGCATTATAACTATCATCAATAATAATGCTGTTTTTTATGCCTTTTATTAGGTGCATTCGTCCCGAAATCGGAACAACTTCCCTTAATGCTTGTGATATTTCCACTAAATTAATATTAAATGTTATACCTACAGCAGTTGCTGCAAGCGCTGAATATAAATGTTGAACTCCCAAAACATTGATTAATTTTGCCGGAACACTACTTCCTCCAAAATCAAGTTTAAAATTAAGTTCGCTGATATTTTTTTCATTTAACAAAAGTTTTAATTCATAGTTTGTTGCTTTAATGTCTGCTTTTTCACTTAATCCATAGGTTAATACTTTAGCATCAATACTGTCGCCCATTTTTCGTACTCTTTCGTCATCATAATTTAAAATCGCCACCCCGTTCTTATCTAATTTTGTTATTATTTTTCTTTTTTCTTCAACAACTTTTTCCGGACTTTCAAAAAATTCAACATGCACAGGAATTTCGCCAATAGCTGTAATCACTCCAACCCTATGTTCAACAAAATTTAATAAATATTCAATATCTTTAGGCTTGTCTGCGCCCATTTCTAAAACTAAAAAATCAGGATATTCAATTTTAAAAATAATCATCCAAAAAATCTTAATAAATTTAGGAATCCATTTCAAAATTGAATTTCCCCCTGTTTCTAAATTAAAAATTGTAAGAGGAACTCCAATTTCATTATTATAATTTTTTTCGTTTTTTCTAACACGCTTCTCTCCAAAATGATTTTTAAAAACCGCATAAATTGCTTCTTTGGTTGAAGTCTTACCTACGCTTCCAGTAATGGCGATAACAATCGGCTTATATTTTTTAAGCGCAATTTTGGCTAATATTCTTAATATTTTTTGTAATATTTTTCTCATATTATTCGCTCGGTGCTATTTCATAATAATTTAAAATATATTTTGCAATTTCTCCAAATAATGGCGCTGATGTACTTTCGGCAAATCTTGCGCCAATTGGCTTATCTAATTTTACAATCATTGAAAATCTGGCGTCAAATGCCGGAAAATACCCCATCACCGTATGAATTGTTTCATTCTCTAAATATCTTTTTGTTGTCGGGTCTGGTATTTGCGCTGTTCCAGTTTTAGCGGCAACCTGATATCCACTAACACCCGCCCTTTGCGTATGTCCATTTTTTACAACACTCACCAGCATCGCAGTAATACGCGAAGCAGTATTTGAAGAAATAACTCTTCGAATTTCTGTTGGTTGAGTTATTTTTTCTTTTCCATTAGAATAAATAATTTTATCAACCACATATGGTCTCATTAAAATTCCGTCATTAGCCAACGCACCAAACGCCGCAACAAGTTGAATCGGCGTAACCGCTATACCCTGTCCAAAAGATATGTTAGCAAATTCAAAATCTCTATTTGTTTCGAGATTAGCGGTATTTCCCCTCACCTCTCCATTTAAATCAATTCCGGTTTTTTCAGAAAATCCAAATTTTTCAATATAATTTTTAAAATCGCTTTTCCCTAATTTTTGTTGAGCAAAAACCACTCCCGTATTTAATGATTTTTCTAATACCTCGGTCATTGTCTGAATTCCTTCCCCTCTTTTTAAAGCATTCTCTATTATCTTACCCGATATTTCCACTTTCCCTATATCGTTATAAGTAGTTTGGGGAGTAACAACCCCCTTATCAAGCGCTGCGGCCATTGTAATCGGCTTAAAAACCGAACCCGGTTCATACAAACTTTGAACTGCCTGATTCATAAAAACGCTTACATTTTTAACATCACTATAATTGTTGGGATTAAATTTTGGTGAATTGACCATGGTTAAAATTTTTCCTGTTTTGACTTCCATAATAACTATGCTTCCACTGGTCGATTTGAATTTATCAATATATTCCTGCAATTTCTGTTCCGCGAAAATTTGTATATTAGAATCAATGGTCAACACTAAATCAACTCCGTCTTCGGGCTTTTCAATTATTTCTTTGGTTACAGGAATAAATTGACCCCTGCTATCTTTTTCCATTAATGCTAATCCGGTTTTTCCTGCTAATTCTTTCTGGTAAGATTCTTCGATTCCATATTGCCCTTTATCTTGTTCTCCTTCCTGTTCTCGAACAAATCCGATTAAATGGCAAGCAATTGCATTCAAAGGAAAATAACGCCTAGATTGAGTTTCGAAATTAATTCCTTCTAAATTTAGATTTTTTATTTGTTCGATAATCGTTTCATCAACTTTATCTTTTAATGGTTCGTATGGGTCGTCTTGTTTGTTGATTCTGTTTCGTATTGTTGCCAAGTCAATATTTAAAAGAGGAGCCAATAAATTTGCGGTCTCCTCTTTCGCCAATATGTTTTTGGGAATGGCGTATACTTTATAAAAATTTTTATTTATCGCAACTGGGAAAAAAGAAGAAATTGATTTTTTTTCAACATATCTATCTTGCATATAAATTTCTCCTCGACTAGGATAAATATTTTGATATCCTTGTTGTTGATTGGCGGCCTTAATCTGATAAGAATTGTGTTTCAAAATTTGAAGAGTAAATAAACGAAAAATTATGCCTAAAAAACAAAAAAAAACTATTCCGACCAATAAACCAAAACGCCAATTTTTCATATTTATTGTACCAACAAAGCACTGGACCCGGGCAAGGAAACATAATCAATTTTTTGTGCTTTAATCATTTCTAAGTCATTAGTTTTTGCCCCTAAAAAATTAATTGATTTTAAATTAGAAACCTCAACTTGAAGATTTTTATTTAAAGAATTTAATTCATTCGTTTGTTTTATTAATTTTTTTATTTCGTATCCTTTTGCAACAATGCTGTTTGCCACAAAAAGATATGACAATCCGCAAACAAAAATTGCGAAAATTAAAACATAAATTAAAAACTTTTTCGTCTTCTTACTCTGACGATTTTCTATTCTGCGCGTAGAATGATGAGAACGGATAATATTAGAATGCACCAAACTTGTTACGGTCATAAATTTGTGAAAACTCGAAATTTGAATATCGAAATATGAAATAATTTTGAATTTTATAAATTATAATTTATAATTTGTTTCGAATTTCGAATTTAGGATTTTAAATTTTAGATCTTTGGGTGGGGGTCTACCCCACCTAAGGATCCAAATAAAAATTTAGATCTCCCCAATATACATCGCTGCTCGCAACTTTGCGCTGCGGCTACGAGAATTAGCAATAATCTCTGCCTTTCCGGCAGTAATCGGTTTTTTAGTCAGAATTTTTATCTTTCCCTGCTTTTCTAAATCTTTAAAGAACCATTTTACGACCCTGTCTTCTAATGAATGAAACGAGATAACTACTACCCTGCCTTTTTTATTTAAAATTTGAAACGCTTGCTCTAATCCATGCTTTAAGTTTTCCATTTCATCATTAACCACAATTCTTAGTGCTTGAAAAATTCTTGCCGCTACGCGATCTGCTCGAGAATGTCCGCTTCGTGAAAAGAAAATGCTTTTTTTGATAATCTCAAATAATTGTAATGTTGTTTTAATTGGATTTAATCTTCTGTGCTGAATAATTTTCTGAACAATTTTTCTCGCAAATCTTTCTTCACCGTATTTTTTAAAAATATTAATCAGTTCTTCTTCTGGCCAAGTATTAATTATTTCTTCTGCTGTAACTACTTGTCCGCTATTAAAAATCATTGTCAGAGGTTCGTCTTTTTTGTACGAAAATCCTTTCCCGCTTTCATCAAGTTGCCAACTTGATAATCCTAAGTCAAATAAGACGCCGTTTACTCTATTGAAATTATTGTCCTCTGCAATTTGTTTCAAATTTTTAAAATTTCCCCGTATAAGAATTAATCTTTCTGCAGAATTAATTCTTTTTAAAGATTCTGCATCAACATCAATGCCTAAAATTTTTCCATCTGGTTTTGTTTTTTCCAAAATTTTTAAACTATGTCCGGCTTCACCGATTGTGCAATCAATAAAATTTTCATGCGGTTGTGGATTCAGATATTCAATTACTTCATTTAAAAGTACTGGTTTGTGCATAAAGCATTAAACGCCCAATCCCCCTAAACGTTCTGCAATATTATCAACTTCTTTCTCGCTTTGATTTTTAAATGTATCCCATTTTGCTTCGTCCCAAATTTCCAAACGATTATAAACCCCGGCAATCACAACATTTTTTTTAAGTTGAGCGTATTTTCGCAAATAATCGGGAACAAGAATTCTACCCAATGTATCTAAATCAACTTCGCTTGCTCCGGCCAGCATCAAACGACTAAATTCTCTTGTATCGCGCTGACCGATCGGCAAATTGCTTAATTTTTCAACCAGTTTCTGCCATTCCTTAAATGGATAAATAAAAAGACAGTTATCTAGTCCCCTAGTAATAACTGCTTTAACGCCAAGCTCTTTTCTGATTTTTGCAGGAATCGCTAATCTTTTTTTCTCGTCTATTGTATGTGTATATTCACCAATTAACATTGTCTTGCCTCGAACAAAGTCGAGAAGTTATCCCCAATTATAATTATTTATTAACACTTTTATCCACAACTAACCACTATGATTACATTTTAATCCACTTTAAATACCTCTGTCAAGTTCATTCACTTCTAGCAAGATTGACTTGCCATAAATTAAAATTTCCCTCTACGCAGAGGGAAATTTCGGTAAATCTATTAAAAAGTTATCCACAGGTTTTACACTCCTCCACCAATTTCGTTCGCTTCGATTTTTACAAAATCTCCGCGCTTTAAATCTTGTTCCAAAATCATTTTAGCGACACGACTTTCGATTTCGTCTTGAATAACTCGACGCATTGGTCTTGCGCCAAATTCCGGCTTATATCCAATTCTAACAATTTTTTCAATCAATTCCGGACTCACAACCAATCTTACTCCTGTTCCATCTAATAATCTTTTAGTTAAATCATTTATCATCAAAACCGCAATCTTAATCAAATGTTCGTGAGTTAATGGTTTAAAAACAATTGTCGCATCAAAACGATTCAATAGTTCTGCTCTAAAAATTCCCTGTTTCATTAAATAGTCGATCAAATCATCTTTAAATGTCTGCAAATTCCTTCCCTGTTTTACGCATTGTCTGATTAATTCCGCGCCGGCATTAGATGTACCAATAATAATTGATTCTGAAAAATTTATTTTTCTTCCAAAAGCATCGGTTAAAAACCCTTCATCCAAAACTTGCAAAAAAAGATTTAAAATATTCGGGTGCGCTTTTTCAATTTCATCTAATAAAATTACGGAAAACGGACTGTCTAACACTGCCTTTGTTAAAAGTCCCGGCTCATTCTTTTCCGCAGAACCAATCAATCGATTAATTGTAGAAATTTCTTGATATTCAGACATATCCAATCGTATCATTTTTGTATCCGAACCAAAATATACTTCAGCTAATGCTTTTGAGGTTTCGGTCTTGCCCACACCGGTCGGACCCAAGAAAAGAAAACTGCCAATCGGTCTTTTTCTGTTTTTTATTCCTGTTCTTGCTCTACGCATTGCTTGAGAAATCACCCTTATTCCTTCTTCTTGATCTACAACCCGTTGGTGAATTCTTTGTTCCAGTTCTAAAAGCTTTTTCTTTTCGTCTTCCTGAATTTCTCCGATTGGAACCTCTGTTCTTTCAGAAATAATTTTATCAACATATTCCGGTAAAACAATTTTTTCTCTTTTTTGTTTGGTATAAATCAACACTTCCGTCAAAATATCAATTGCTTTTTGCGGAAATGGCCTATCTTGAATATAACGATCAGTCAATTTAACGATATTCCGTAAAACTTTATAACTTACCGCAACATTATATTTTTTTTCTAAATCAACAAGCATATCTTCTAAAATAAAAATTACTTGCTCTTCTGTTGATTCAACTATTTCTACTTTGACAAATAAATTTTTAATCGAGGCGTTACTTTCAACATATTTATGAAACCCCTCAAAAGTAGTAAGCCCAATGATTTGAAAACTGGAAGAATTTAAATATGGAATTAAAATCGAACTAATATCAATCGCTCCCGGACCCTTATCAACTCCCAAATAATTATGGATTTCGTCAATAACTAAAATAATATTTCCGGCATTAATCGCTTCGGAAAAAATAATTCTTAATCTCTCTAAAATATCGCCCGGATTATTAATTCCAGCCAAAACCGCATGCATATCCAACTCTAAAACCCTTTTATCATTCAAATTTGAAAAAGACCTGCCTTCGCTTACTTTTTTAGCAAAACCATAAGCAATTGTTGAACGTCCCGAACCGGGATTGCCAATAAGCAAAACATTATTTTCTCCGCTACGCGATAAAATTCTTTCTATGGCATAAATTTCCTTTTGATGTCCGAAAAGATGAATCGATAGATTTTTTTCAATGATTATTTTACCAACATCTAAACTATATTTATCTAAATTAACAGAATATCCCGCTGACCAACGTTTTCCGATACCACGTTTTTTGAGTAAATTTTCCAATCTCCAAAATTGTTTCTTTCTACGAATTTCATTTTCAATATAATTTTCCCAAACCGCAACCCTATCAACATCTTCAATTGTCATTTCCGCTGATGATAAAATCTCTTTAAAATCTTCATTTTCTTCTGCTGCTGCCACCAAAAAATCCCTAATATCCACATTTTTATGAAAATTAGCGATTGCATGCGCTGTTGCTTTTTTTAATACTGACATAAAATTCAATTCATCAATATCCACTGTAACCGGTTTTTTAATTTCATGCATCAACTTTTCTTTAAATAAACCCCGATTTAATCCTAATTTTACAAAAATATCATTTCCCCTGGCATCGTTCCAAAAACTATAAATAACAGCTAAAACATTCAACCCTCTTTGTTTTTTTTGACACAACTTTAACGCTTCAATAATCGCTCGCACAATTCTAAAATCTAAATATTCAGCTAAATTTATATTTTTCAATTTTTCCATTGAAATCCGTTCTGCTAAAGATGTTTTTAATAAAAAATTCTGACGCAAAGCATCAACAAACGCAGTATAAATAACACAAATTATAAAAAAGCAAATTGAAATTACAAACAAAGCAAAACTTTGTTGTGAATCTATACCAAAAATTCCTGACCTCAAAAAACCAACAAAAAAAATTAAAGCGCTCAAAATAAAAATCGTTCCCAAAATTCTAATATTTTTCATTGGGAAAATCCGCTCTAACTGCACTGATTTATAAACTAAATTATTTCTTTCTAAGTCAAACATGAAACATTATTATACGAATGATACTAGTTTTTATCCGAATCAACAAATTCGTGAATTCGGATATTAATTTGCAGATTCAAATAATAGTATTACTGCAAAAATTAAAAGACCCAATATAACAAAAGGCAAAACAAGCCATAAAACAAAAAACACCGCTCCAATAGCGATAGTCGAAATTAAATAAACAATTCCGGCAATAATTGTAAAAAATCTCACAACAAAACCCAATCCTCGAGAAATTGCATTAAAAGTAATATATTCAAAAAATCTTTTTAAATCCAATCCGCGCGGTCTCTTAGTAGCATCTCTTTTCCATGGCGCAAATAAGGTTTTAAATAATAATGGTATAGAAAAATAATTTATCGCAAAGAAAATAAAATTTTTCCAAGCAGTTAAAACATCTTTTACTGCTTCAGTATAATACCATCTCCAAAATACTAATATAATCGGCATATGCTTATATTATACAATAATTTTAAGAAATAAAAAAACGAATGATAATATTAAACTTAATAGTGGACTTGTAATAGTGGACTTGCGATGTCCACTATTTGTCTCTTTATTTGATTTTTTCTGCCAAATCAACTATCTTTTGTTTGAATTCCTCAATCGTGCCTTCGTTTTCGATTTCATCAAAAAATTCAGGTTTTGGAATTTCTTGATCTATAGCAAAAAAGTCTTTATTCCTTTCGTGAAGATTTTGCACAATATCATCGACGCCTGTTCCTGGCCAATAATCTTCAAAAGTATTATGCGGAGTTTCTGTATATTTTTCGCGCAAATATTTTTCCGCAGTTGCTGCGGATGTAATAATTTTTAAAAGATGATATTTTGCGCTCAATTTATCGGCAAGCTCCTTAATCGCCTCTCGCCTATTTTTATCAACTTGATTGCCATCATAAACAACAATATAGCCGTTTTTAACTAACCATTCAGCAACATAAAGTAAAATCTCATAAACATTTTCTCCCCATCCCAAATTATTTTCTTTCAAAAGCCACCTCGCACTGTTAGCAGAAATTAAAACTGCACCTTTAACATTCTCAATCAATGTTTTTGCCAAAAGCGTCCTACCTGAACCAATCATTCCAACAATTCCAATAATGCTCGGTTTATCGGCTTTTTCTGTTGGCAGCTTTTCTTGTATTCTTTTTAAAAATTCTTTTGCTGTTTGTTGCACTTTTTGTTCCATAATATTTTGCCCCCCTTAATAATTATGACTTAAAATTAATGAATTAAAAGACAGGTATCAATATTCTTATTCCATTATTATGATATAATGATATATCATAATATTACGCTAAAAGTGATTCAAAGTTATTATAAAAATCTTTTATGGCTCTTATTGCTTTTTTGTCTTTTTAAAGCATTTCCGTTGTTTCAAATATTTTAGAAATAACATTTTCTGATAGGCCTACCGCTTCGGCAATTTGTCTACGATTCTATTCATTCGGGGCTTTATAAAAATTATCACGCATTATTTGGTGCCACTTCAGAATGTCAGTATTCTTTATACTCGTATTAAATTTTTCTTCTTCGGGCAATATCTCTTTAAAAAAATTTATTATTTCGTTCCAATTACCGACCTTGTTATACAACAATTCATCTTCAATAAAATCCACTGCGATATAATATGCGGGGTAGGAATTTTCAAACAATCCCGAATAGATAAATCCGAGAAATTTTTATTAAAAACTTTTTCTGCTAAAACTATATGTGTAATCGGTGTTGACATAAATTAATTGTGGGCGCGCGTGGGCTCGAACCTGCCTACCGGCAGGCAGGCCACGGATTTTATGGGCGGCACAAGAGTCGAACTTGTGACCTTACGAATGTGAATCGTACGCTCTAACCAACTGAGCTAGCCGCCCTCCTGCGCCTACCACAAATTCAATTTATTTATCAAAATATCTTTATTTTCATTAATTAAATCGCGTACAAAACGGTCATACATATCATAACGATAATTGAATTCCTTTGCTGACATTGAAGCGCAATTCAATTCTCTACCCACCTCTGCTTCTAAATCTTTTAAAAATGTTGTTAATTTTCTCGGATTTATTTTGTCGCCAACAATCAAAATATCGGCTCCATCTGTTTCACTATTTCTAAAAATCCCACCCAAAATCAATAATTTAATATTTCCCGTTTTACGAATATCGTTAACCAATTTACTTTTTGAAGAAACTGTTGATTTTAAAATCAAATTTTTCAATTCTTCCAAAAAATCAAAATTGGGATTTAAGAAATAAACAATTCTTCCTTGTCTTTTTTTGCTATCAATTAATCCGATTTTTTCCAATTTTTTAATCTCTTGCTTTACGGCAGATTTATTGGCTCGTGCCATTTTCAAAATCTCTCTTGTCGAAAAAACATCAATCGGATTACGAAAAAAGAATTTCATTAGCTTAACCTTGACCAATGATTCAAATAACTGCTCTAGGGCCCCTCTACCAATTACATTTTTAAACTTGGATATTTTTGCCTTATACTTTTTTATTCTCTTTATTTTCCCCGACGATCTTCGATGTCGGGGTCCCGACTTCGTTTTCAACGAACGTCGGGATTTGTGCCTCAAAACTTTTTTCGATTTTCTCGATATTTTTATCTTTTTCGCTGTTTTTTTAACTCTTTTTTTCTCCCCCTTGTTTCTTTTTATCTTTTTAATTCTTTTCTTCATATTTTTATTTTAGGGATTAATTTTTATCATTTTTAATATCAAATTCTAATTCTCCTTTTTCATCTTTAGCAATAATTTGGATACATTTTTTGTTTTCTAAAACTTCCCTTAAGTCCTCTTCATCTGATTGCATTTGTCCCAGAAAACTTTTTTCTTCAATGCTCAATATGTCTTTTAGTATTTATTTATCAATTTCATTAATTACGCTTGCAAAATATTGTTTTTTATCACTTTATCTAAGTTTTCCATATAATTTTTATCTATTTGAATTTTACCTCTGAATCTCTGTTTTGTAAAGCGGTTTTTATTGTGGTAAAATAATGCTTATGAACTCGGAAGGTCTTAATTTGTATTTTCATGAAATCGTTTATCAAGACCCTAAAAGCAAAAAAAATTCGGTTTGCGGAGTTTTTTCCTATGAAGCTGCAAACATTGAAGATATGCAATTGGGCAATCTTTATATTGTTGGCGAAATTTCCAATATTCCCAAAAAACAATACCGAAATTCTGATTTTTTATTGAATCTTTTAGTTTCGGCAATTAAAAGAGAGTTCTACTCAAATTATCAAAGAACAACTCTTGAGGCCTTAGAGTCAGCACTTCAAAGCGCCAATATTTATTTAAATGACTTTACAAAAAAAGGACACACTGCGTGGATTGGAAATCTGCATTTGGCATGTTTGGTTTTTTCGCGAAATAATATTCATATCGGTAAAACCGGAAATATGATTATCCAAT
>JAKJED010000048.1 GCA_022705575.1 Patescibacteria group bacterium | reverse complement strand
GACGAGATTTTTATGACTCTTTATTTTTGCTTTCTCAAACAAAGCCGAATTACGATTTTCTTACTAAAAAACAGAATATTCACAATCTATCGGAACTTAAAGCAAAACTAATTGAAACTATAGAAAAGATAGATTTACAACATAAATCCAAAGACTTTGAACATTTACTATTTAATAAGGGAAATAAAGATAAAATTTTGATGTTCAGTGATTATATAATGAAAATGAATTGAGAAATGGCAAATTACCTGCAACCTAACACACGGATTAAATTCTATTAGTAAACGCAATTTTTTGCGAAGTTAATTGGGTTCCTCGAGTATTTTCATAGTATTGAGAATGTAACTGAAAAGAAAAGACTAACTTAGCAGACGAACAACTGATCTAATTTTGGAGAGTACATTATAAAACATTCGTAAATGTAAATGGTATAAAAAGACGGATTATGGTATATTAAATAGATTATCAGGATATTACAACGTTTGACTTTGATATTTTGAAATCAATTTACAAAAGTTATAAGTATTGTATTTACGAATGTTTTATAATTGTTACGTAAATAAGACGTTAGTGGGTAATGCAAAAAAACGACAATGCTACTAAGAAAGTTTGATTTTTCAGATTCAGAATCACGGGACAAATTTATTTTTGATAAAGAAATACATTTAGCCACGTGGGAGCATTATTGTGATTGTTATAGTTATACCTTGGAAAAGATTTTTAATAAGGGACTACAAAGAAATTACGCATTAAATTGTCGAGCAAGAGCGATTCTGTTTTTAATAAGGCATTATTATGAGATTTGTCTAAAAAAAAACCTTGCATTAAATGGATACATTTTTACTAATACTCATGATTTAAAAGAACTACTTGATTGTTTTCAGGATCAATCTTTAATCCCTGTTGGATTTAAAGATTTAGTCACAAAATTGAACTATGATTTAGATGGGGCTTGCTTTAGATATTATTTGGACAACAAGACAGGGAAACCTTTTTTTGATTATAAAGACCGAATCGAATTATCAGAAATAATTAAAAAGTATAGTGGCATTGTTAGTTCAGACAAGTTTAAGATTGACAAAATTTGTGAGCCATTTGACTATGACAATCGGATAAAAAAGTGGAATTTTACTTTTCATATGGGAGAGTGTCGTGGATTAGGTCACATTCGTACTCAATATGATAATGTCATTGAATTTTTAGTTGAAGGAGTATTATTTGAAAGTTATGATGTAAATAAAGTGTATTTACCCTTGCTATTTTTAGTGAGACATTCTCTTGAACTCGCATTAAAACACAATCTTTCTAAAGCCAGAAAATTAACCAACATCGTTTCGGATAAAAGAATAGAGAAGATTCACTCTCTTGAACAACTTTATAATCTTTTCGGTGGTTCCAATGGATATATAAATAAAGTTGATATAGAGAAAATGGATTTAAAGACTCAAGAACAACTAAACGATTATAAAAGACAATACGAAGAATTAAACACGACAATTCATCAATTAGATACTAATTCTATGTTTTTTAGATTTCCAGTTGATAGTAAAGGGAAAAATCATTCAATTTATATGAAAGGACATCGCCTTTTTGAGATTTTAAAACTTTATTATTTGACTGACCCATTTATTACATTTACAAACGATGTATTGATAGAAGAAGGATTATTAACTGAATGAAAAATGCACATACCCACAACACGCGGTATAGCCAATAATGGCTTCAGTGGTATGCGAAGGGTTGTAGCCCGCAATCCTTACTAGCCATACCGCCAACGTTGGGCAACATATTGACAGAGCAATCTACAAACTAATATAATAAAAACATATGAGGACAATATTTACATTAATTTTAACTCTCTCGACACTGACTGTTTTCGGGAATATAAATTTCGTTCAATTTGACAAAATACCTGATTCCGAAAAATATTCTGACAAAATAACTTTCA
>JAKJED010000006.1 GCA_022705575.1 Patescibacteria group bacterium | reverse complement strand
AAAATATTATTAATTATTTTAGCAATATTGGTGGTATTAATTATTGTGTCCTGGATTTGGTATGCTGTTATTGATCATAAAGCTGAAAATAAAGTGTGCACAATGGAGATGAAACAATGTCCCGATGGTTCATATGTTGGACGCACTGGACCAAATTGTAAATTTGCTGAATGTCCGGAATTGTTAAGAAATTGTGTTGATAAATGCGGAGATGGAACCTGTCAAGAAATTGTTTGTTCAGCGGTTGGCTGTCCTTGCGCGGAAACAAAAATAACTTGTCCGCAAGATTGCGAACAATAATGAAAATTGAAATAAATAAACATGAAAATTGTTGAAGACAAAATTACAATCGATGAATTGAAAGAGATGTCCAAAAAAATGTTTGGGGGTTTGGTTAAGGTGGTTGTTGATGTAGAAAGAGAAATTATAGTTGTGGGCGGAGAATTACATTCGGATGAGCAAGGGGTACTGATTGAAAGTGGTTCAAAATATGAAAATACTTGGGGTATAAACATTTATCCCGAAATGTTTGGTCAAGATAATTGGATTGAGTTTGATTCAATGATAAACCTGAAACCGTTATTGGATTGTCGAACGCGTGGCGTAGAAAATAAGCAAATACAAGAAAAAATAATTCAAATTATAAATAAATTTGTAAAAGTATGAATCTAAATTACCAACACAAAGAATTGGCAAATGGCAGATGGAACGAATTTAATTTTTTTCAGCAAATGGCAAATGTTGGTAGTGAGGTAATCAGAGCGATTAATTGGCGCGAAAGAAACAAAGAATATAGTATGATGGCGGTCGATAGAGCATTAGAGCTGTTGGACTTAACAATTCAAGATAAGAAAAATCAACAAAAATATAGATTAAATGAATTATTGAGATTGCGAGAATTTTTGGCTGATTATTTCTATTTTGATAATGTTTATAAATCAACCGATGTAAATTTTAATAATTACTTTTTAGCGTTCAATTACGCCGCAAATATATGAAAAAAATATTATTAATTATTTTAGCAATATTGGTGGTATTAATTATTGTGTCCTGGATTTGGTATGCTGTTATTGATCATAAAGCTGAAAATAAAGTGTGCACAATGGAGATGAAACAATGTCCCGATAGTTCATATGTTGGACGCACTGGACCAAATTGTAAATTTGCTGAATGTCCGGAATTGTTAAGAAATTGTGTTGATAAATGCGGAGATGGAACCTGTCAAGAAATTGTTTGTTCAGCGGTTGGCTGTCCTTGCGCGGAAACAAAAATAACTTGTCCGCAAGATTGCGAACAATAATGAAAATTGAAATAAATAATTCAACAAAAGACAAGATTGATTTGAAGTTTTTAGAGAAATTTGCAAAAAAAATTTTATCCTTCGACAAGTTTGAGACGAAAATTTTAAAGAAATTTTCAGAATTAAGCGTAGCGATTGTTGATGAAAAAAAAATGGTTATTTTGAATAAGCAATATAAAAAACATAATTATATGACCGATGTTTTAACATTTGATTATGGTCTTCAATTTGGTGGTCAGGGAGAAATTATTATTTGTTTAAATCAAGCCAAAAAGCAAGCAAAAGAATTAAATCACTTACTGAAAGAAGAATTGGGAATATTATTGCTTCATGGTATACTGCATTTAGCGGGATATGATGACGAAACAAAAAAAATGAGAGATAAAATGTTTAAAAAACAGAATAAAATTTTAAAAGAATTAAAATTTTACCCCTTTTTTAAAATTTCGTAGAATGAATTTGTTTAAAGCGAAATTTGGTAGGAGTAAATGAGGAGGAATATGGCAAGAAATCAAATTATAGTCGGCTTGGATGTCGGCACAAGCAGAGTAAGAACAGTGGCGGCTTCTATGAGATTAAAAGAAGACGCGAAGTTAAAAATAATCGGAATTGGTGAAAGTGTCTCTTTTGGAATGAGAAAGGGGGTTGTTGTTGATATCGAAGAAATGACAAAAAGTATTAAAAAATCTGTTGAACAGGCCGAACGAATGATCGGGAATTCAATTGATAAAGCGTATGTCGCTGTTGGAGGAAGTCATATCAAGGCAAAAAACAGCAAAGGTATTGCCGCTGTATCTCGTGCAGACGAAGAGGTTTCAGATGATGATGTTGTGCGGGCGGCAAATAATGCGTCAGCAGTTTCATTGGGTCCGAATAAAGAAATATTAGATGTTATTCAAAGGGAATTTAATCTTGATGGACAAGAAGGAATTCAAGACCCAAGAGGAATGAACGGTGTAAGATTGGAAGTTGATACTTTAATCATCGAGGGTCAGGCGCAACATTTGAAAAATCTAAGAAAATGTTTAACTTTGAATAAAATTGAACCAGAAGCATTAGTTTTAAATATTTTAGCCGGAGCAAGTGCAGTACTATCTAAAAAACAGAAAGAATTAGGAGTTTTGGTTTTAGATCTGGGGGCCGGAACCACCGGTATGGCTATTTATGAAGAAGGAAAATTATTAGATGTTCAAATTCTTCCAATTGGTTCGGCGCATATTACATATGATATAGCAATTGGACTTCAGACAAGTCCGGAAGTTGCGGAAAAAATTAAGATTGCCTACGGAAATTGTATACCAGAAGAAGTCAACAAGAAAGACGTAATTGATTTATCGAAAATAGATGAAAGCGAGGAAGGGGTAGTAAATCGTAAAGAAATGTCGAAAATAATTGAAGCAAGAATAGATGAAATTTTTGAATTGGTAAATAGAGAACTAAGAAAAATCGGCAAAGAAAGAAAATTGCCTTCGGGGGTTGTGTTAATCGGCGGAGGTTCAAAAATTCCGGGAATTATTGATGCGGCTAAAAATAAATTAAAATTAAATGTTCAAATTGGATGTTCGCAGGATATAGACGGATTAATTGATAAAGTTGATGATCCTGCGTTTGCTACTGCGGTGGGATTAATAAAGTATGCATCGGAAAATCACACATCAGTTGTTTCTTCTCCGAAAAGAGCAATTGGATTTTTTAGAAAAATTTTAAGAACTTTTAATCCGTATTGACTAAAAAATATTTTAGCGATAGGATAGATTTACAAATATATGCCTCAAATTAAACCAGAAATTGAAACATTTGCTCGCATTAAAGTTGTGGGCGTTGGTGGAAGCGGAGGGAATGCCATTAGTCGAATGATGTCTTGCGGAATCAAAGGCGTTGATTTTGTTGCGATTAATACTGATGTGCAGGCGCTACATAATAATAAAGCGCAACACAAAATTCATATTGGAAAAGCTTTGACTCGTGGAATGGGCGCAGGAATGAATCCGGAAATTGGTAAACGCGCAGCAGAAGAAAACAAAGAAGAAATTCAGCAAACACTTCGCGGTTCAGATATGGTTTTTATAACCTGTGGCTTGGGCGGAGGTACTGGTTCGGGCGCCTCGTCTATTGTGGCAGAACTTGCCAAAGAGACGGGAGCATTAACTGTAGCCGTTGTTACTAAACCTTTTTCATTTGAGGGCACACAAAGAATGAAAATTGCTGAAGACGCATTGACAGAACTGAAACAAAAAGTAGACACAATTATAGTTATTCCCAACGATCGACTTTTAAGCGTTATTGATAAAAAAATTTCTCTTTTAAATGCGTTTGGGATTGTTGATGATGTTTTAAGGCAGGCGGTGCAGGGGATTTCAGATTTGATTATTTATCCGGGTATTGTTAATCTTGATTTTGCGGACATTAAAACAATTATGGAAAATTCTGGTCCGGCAATTATGGGTATCGGGCGTTCAACTGGCGAAGATAGGGCAATTGAAGCAGCAAAAGCGGCAATTAGTTCTCCGTTATTGGAATTTTCTATTGAAGGAGCAAAAGGAGTTTTATTTAATGTTACCGGTGGTTCGGATTTGGGGATGATTGAAGTTGCGGAAGCGGCAAAAGTTATTACTGAATCGGCAGATAAAGACGCAAAAGTTATTTTTGGCGCAGTAATTGATGATAAAATTAAAAAAGGAGAAATAAAAATTACTGTTATTGCAACAGGGTTTAGTCACAACGGGAGCAGTTATAATTCAAATCAATTAGTTTTGGAATCGGAAACCGTAGCGCCGGTTATGGAAATTGAAAGAAAAAAAGTAGTTAGTCGGGACACCAAAAAAGACAACAATCAGACAACATATAAAAGTCCATTGGCAGATGATAATGATGACGAATGGGATATACCCACTTTCATTCGTAAAAAAGGGAAATAGATTTATAAATTTTAATAAGCAGACATGTTTTTGAAAACAGGTTGACATTAGTTGACCTGGTTTTTAAAATTGTTTAAAATTAAATATTGAATCATTTTTTATTTTTTAATTTTTAAAAAGCTATAATAATATTTTATGTCGTTTATTAAGTATTGATTATGAAAAATAAATTTACGCAAATAAAAAAAAGAGACGGAAGAATTGTTGATTTTAATCAGGAAAAAATTACCGAAGCGATTTTTAAAGCATTAACGGCCACCAATGAAGGGGGGCGAGGCGTTGCCAAAAAACTATCTGATAAGGCGATAGTTTTTTTAAATAAAAGATTTAAAAAAAATTATATTCCCACAGTAGAAGAAATTCAGGATTTAGTTGAAGAAGTTTTAATTCTTGCTGATTATGCTGAAACCGCACGTTCATATATTTTATATCGCGAACAACGAAGAAAAATTCGAGAAATTGAACAAGCAACCAAAGAAACGGTAGACATGGTAAGCAGTTATGTTGAAGAACTTGATTGGCAAGTACACGAAAACAGTAATATGAATTATTCTTTACAGGGGCTTCATGACTATACTTCAAGTTCAATCACAAAAATTTATTGGTTGAATAAAGTTTATCCTCAAGAAATACGCGAAGCAGTACAATCTGGAGATTTTCATATTCATGATTTGGGTTATCTTGCGCCATATTGTTGTGGATGGGATTTGACAGATTTATTAATAAAAGGATTTAAAGGTGTTTCTGGGAAAATTGAAACAAAACCAGCAAAGCATTTTCGTACAGCATTAAATCATATTGTAAATTTTTTCTATACATTGCAAGGCGAAACAGCAGGAGCAGAAGCATTCTCTAATTTCGATACATTGTTAGCTCCCTTTATTCGTTACGACAATCTTGACTATAAACAAGTTAAACAGTGTTTGCAGGAATTTTTGTTTGGGTGTAATGTCCCGACACGCGTAGGATTTCAGACGCCGTTTACAAACATCACTATGGACTTAGTGGTTCCGAATAATATGAAAGATAATCCTGTAATTATTGGTGGGAAACCGCAGAAAGAAACTTACAAAGAATTTCAGACAGAAATGGATTTGTTAAATAAAGCATTTGCCGAACTTATGGCGGAAGGAGATGCAACCGGAAGGGTTTTCACTTTTCCGATTCCGACATATAATATCACGAAAAATTTTCAATGGAACAACCCAGTATTAGATTCGGTTTGGGAAATGACGGCAAAATATGGAATTCCATATTTTGCTAATTTTATCAATAGCGAGATGAGTCCGGAGGATGCAAGATCAATGTGTTGTCGTTTACGTCTTGATAATCGAGAATTATATAAAAGAGGAGGAGGATTGTTTGGCGCTTCGCCACTTACTGGTTCGATTGGTGTGGTAACAATTAATATGCCAAGAATTGGTTATCTTTCTAAAACCAAAGAACAATTTATCAATCGCTTGAAACAATTAATGGATTTGGCAAAAGATTCCTTGGAAATAAAAAGAAAAACCATAGAAACTTTTACTGAAAAAGGATTATATCCTTATGCAAAATTTTATTTGGAGGGCGTAAAAAAAATGCGTGGTAGTTATTGGGGAAACCATTTTTCAACCATTGGGTTGATTGGTATGAATGAAGCACTTTTAAATTTTATGAAAAAAGATATCGCCAGTCCCGGAGGGAGAAAATTTGCAATTGAAATATTGGAATTTATGCGTGAAAGAATGAAAAATTATCAAGAAACAACCGGGAATATGTATAATTTAGAAGCGTCGCCGGGAGAGGGTACTTCGTATCGTTTAGCAAAAATGGACAGAAAAAAATATCCTGATATTATTACTGCTGGTAATGGTGAATCATATTATACCAATTCAACGCAGTTGCCGGTTGATTATACCGATGACTTATTTGAAGCAATAAAAATACAGGACGCCTTACAGACCAAATATACTGGCGGGACGGTTTTGCACGGATTTATTGGCGAAAAAATTTCTGATAACGAAACAGTAAAAAAATTAATTAAAAAAGTATTTACCAAGTTTCATTTGCCATATTTTACTATTACTCCGACATTCAGCATTTGTCCGACGCATGGTTATATTTCAGGAGAACATTTTACTTGTCCCCAATGTATTATTGAGCAACCATGCGAGGTTTATTCAAGAATTGTCGGCTATATCAGACCGATTACTCAATGGAACAGAGGAAAACAACAAGAATTCAGAGAAAGAAAAGAATTTAAATTAAAAATTTAAAAACATGAAAATTGGGGGTTTGCAAAAATTAACTCTCGTTGATTATCCGAATAAAATTGCAGCGACAGTATTTTTATCTGGCTGCAATTTTAAATGTGGATTTTGTCATAATCCTAGTTTGGTTAATATCAAAAAAGACGAGGAAGAAATTTCAGAAACGGAATTTTTCAAGTTTTTAAAAACTAAACAAAGCTTGATTGATGGAATTTGTATTACCGGAGGAGAGCCGACAATAAATGCTGATTTGCCGGAATTTATAAAAAAAATTAGAGATTTAAATTTTTCCATAAAATTAGATACAAATGGCAATAATCCTGAAATGTTGGAAAGACTAATTGAGGAAAAATTATTAAATTTTATAGCTATGGATATTAAGACGAGCCCGGAAAAGTATGAACAGGTAGTTAGGGGGAATATTTACCCTGTTAAATCCCGCGTAGCGGGATCTCGTCAGAGTGAGATATTTAACAGGGTGAAAAAAAGTGTTGAATTAATAAAAAAATCTGGAATTAATTATGAATTTCGGACAACGGTTGTGCCGGGGATAGTAGAGAGACAGGATATTGAAAAAATCGGCAAATGGCTGAAAGGAGTGAAAAAATATGTTTTACAGCAGTTTAGAAATCAGAATGTTTTAAACAAAGAATTTGAAAAAATTGTTCCGTATTGGGATGATACTCTAAAGGAATTTAAAAAAATCTTGGAGAAATATATTAATAAAGTAGAATTGCGAATTTGACTTTAATTTAAAATGGAGTATATTAAAAATGAGGAGGAATGTACATGAAAAAAGTTAAAACGTGGGTTTGTCGTAAATGCGGATGTCGAAATGGATTGTGCCGCGAAACCTGTTGGAATTGTGGTTCGATACGAACGAGATCAAAAAAACAAAGTGGACATGCGGAACAGTCAGAGTTCGACCGCGCCTACAACGGAGACGACCGTGCGGAGGAGTAATCCTCCGTTTTTTATTTTGTTATAATTAAACTATGAAAACTTCAAACATATTTTTGATAATTTGTTTGATTTTTATAATCACGGTATTTTTTGTTTCACCAAAAATATTAGAAAAAAGAACCCTGTCTATGGCGGGGCAAGCTCCTCTTTCTGAAAAGAATATGGAGCTTTTTGGTAAAATTATTAAAGAACCGATTATTAAAAGTAGCAGTATGCAGATAACGATAAACACCGATACTGGTAAAATTTTGATTACTGCGCCAAATTATCCGAAATATAATTATGGAGATGTTTTAAAGATTGAAGGTAAATTACAATTTCCAATTGTTTTTGAAGATTTTAATTACAAACAATATTTAGCCAAAGATAAAATTTATTATGTAATGTATTATCCAAAAATTGAACTAATAGATGAAAATCAAGGCAATAAAATATTTTCTGCTATTTTAAAATTTAAAAATAAAATTACAGATAAAATTGAAACAATTATGCCGTTTCCCGAAGCATCAATTTTAGAGGGAATAATTTTAGGCAATAAACAGATATTTTCCGAGGAAATTAAAAATAATTTAAGTATTACTGGTACTAGTCATATTGCCGCGATTTCTGGAATGAATATTGTAATCATTTCAAATATTGTGATGATATTTTTAATTGGATTGGGATTTTGGCGTAAGCAGGCATTTTGGATTACGGTAATGCTGATTATTGCGTTTATTTTCATGGTCGGCGCGCCTGCTTCAGCAGTGCGCGCCGGTATTATGGGCATAATTCTGCTCTACGCGAAAAAAATTGGACGACTTGGCAATATTACCAGAATTATGGTTTTTGCCGGCGCAATAATGCTTATATTTAATCCGTTGTTATTAAGATATGATATCGGATTTCAATTGTCATTTTTGGCGGTTTTGGGATTAATTTATATCAAGCCGATTTTTGACAGAATTTTAGAGAAGATTCTTAAAAAAGAGCAAATTAATAATTTTTTGCAGATTATTACCACTACAATTTCCGCGCAAATAGCGGTTTTGGGGGTTTTAATTTATAATTTTGGAAGAATTTCTTTTATTTCGCCAATTGTTAATGTTTTAATTGTTCCATTTATAACCTTATTGACAATTATCGGCATAATTTTTATTGGGGGAGCAATGATTTCTATTTGGATTGGAAAAATTTTATTGTGGCCTGCATACCTTGGTACAACTTATGTTTTGCGTATTATTGATTGGTTTGCCAAAATCCCTTGGGCGTCAAAACAAATTTCTAACGTGCATTGGTTGTGGGCAATTGGATATTATATTTTATTGGTTGGAATTATTGGCCTATATAGTCGTTATCAAAATAGAAATAAATATTTGGTCCTTGAAGGACCAAATATTATGAGTTAGAATTATAATATATGGCAGAAATTTATCATATTTTGAATAGATCTACGGATAAAAGAAAAATATTTTTAGATGATAAAGATTATTTTAGATTTATTCATGATTTATTTGAATTTAATAATGAAGGCCTTGTTAATACGTTATCGTATTATTTTAATCAAAAAATTAAAAATCAATCTTACGTCCTTGAAGGACCAAAATTTTAAAAGCCGAGAAAATTATTAGTTAATATTCATGCGTTTTGTTTGATGCCAAACCATTATCATTTACTAATAAGTGAAATGAAAGAAGGAGGAATTATAAAATTTATGCAAAAACTCGGCGCTGGTTATGTTCGATATTATAATAAAAAATATAATCGTAAAGGAACTATTTTTGAGGGTCGTTATAGATCAATTTTGATTAGCAAGTCTAATCATTTTCTTAATCTTCCGTATTATGTTCATTTAAATCCATTGGATATTAAATTTCCAGAATGGAGAGAAAGAAAGTTAAAAAATTATAATAACGCAATAGAGTATTTGAATAATTATAGATGGTCTAGTCATTTAGATTATTGTGGTAAAAAGAATTTTCCGTCAGTTACGGATAGAAAATTATTATTAGATATATTCGGTGGAGAAGAGAAATACGAACAGAGCATAAATAAATGGCTAAAAGAGATGGAAGTAGGCGATATAAGAGAGTTGATTTTAGAATAAAAATATTTGGTCCTTCAAGGACCAAATATTTATAATTATAATTATATAACAAAAAGGTCCGTAGCGTTTTTGCTCGGACCTCGGGTTATATAATTAAAGCCCTTTTTTTCTCCTCCTCTCTCTTTGTTGTTCAGTTTTGATAAATCTCGTAAGGAATGTAACCGTATGGTCATCTTTTCTCATTTTGGCCTCTTGTAGGCAAATTTTAAAAAACGACAAAGGAACATCGGGCACATAAATAATTTTTTTCATTTTTTTCTCCTAATTATAAATTAACATGTTGATTAGAAAATATCAAGGAAAAATTTTGTTGGGATTGTTAGTGATTACGATAGTCGTTTGGATCTTTGTTTTTCAAGAATCAACACCAAATAAATTTTTAGAAATAAATTTTTTAGACGTGGGACAGGGAGATGCGATTTTTATTGAAAGTTTAAATAAACAGCAAATGTTAATTGATGGCGGTCCGGATGCGAGTATATTGGAAAAATTGGGCAGAGTAATGAATTTTTACGACCACTATATTGATATTGTTTTATTAACCCATCCCGAGCAAGATCATATAAATGGTTTAATTGAAGTTTTAAAAAGATATAATGTCGGCGAAATAGTATTTACCGGCACAATTAGAGATACGGCACAGTATCAAGAATTTATAAATTTGATTAAAAATAAAAATATTCCAATTAAAATTGCGTATCAGGGGGAAAAAATAGATTTTGGCGATGGTATAAATTTAAATATTTTATATCCGTTTGAAAATCTTAAAAATCAAAAATTATCTGACAACAATAATAGTTCAATTGTTTCAAAATTGGTTTATAAAAATTTTGAGCTATTGTTGACGGGGGACATTGAAAAAAGCGTGGAAAATAAATTGATTAAAGAAAAGGTTAATTTAACCGCTGATGTTATAAAAATCGCGCACCACGGAAGCAAGACCTCGACCAGTGAAGCATTTTTAAAAGCCGTAAACGCAATTATGGCAGTAATTGAAGTTGGCAAGGACAATAAATATGGTCATCCACATCAAGAAGTTTTAGATAGATTAAAAAATTTAATTGTTCTTCAAACCGGCATAGAAGGCAATATCCAACTCTTAACCGACGGAGAAAGAATAATAAAAAAATAAACTCTTGCTTCTAATTTGTGGTAGAGGTAAAATTAAAGTGTAAATAATTTATAATAAAAATATGAAAGATTTTATCGAGTTTATACGAAAACAGGGAGTTGTGGGATTGGCGATTGGGTTTGTGCTCGGCGGGGCGGTATCCAAGGTCGTCAGTGCGTTGGTGGAAGACATTATCAATCCGATTGTGGGAATTTTTTTGGGAAAAATCGGCGACCTTTCCAATCTATATCTACGTATTGGTTCAGCGCATATAACTTTCGGACATTTCGTCTCGATTGCCATTGATTTTCTAATCGTTGCCCTAGTTGTTTATTACGGATTCAAATATCTTAAATTGGATAAATTAGATAAAAAAGAATAAAAATAAGAACGGAAATAAAAAATACAATCCGTAAAGATTGTGTTTTTTATTGGGATCGGGCTGCCGGGAATTGAACCCGGGCTACACCCACCCCATGGGCGCGTACTACCGCTATACTACAGCCCGTGGTTTATTTCTTTTTTCCGATTTTTTTAATACACTTTGTGCAGGCTTTTATTCTTTTTCCATTAGCCAAAGTAGTCCATTGCAAATTCGGATATTTTCTGGATTTGCATGTTGGATTGTATTTGCTTCTAAGCTTTTTTCGTGCTACAGTCATTATAGATGTTTTCCCGCAAAGGGAACAGGTTCGTGACATAAAATAAAAAAATTAATCTAATTAACCTAATTATTCTAAACTTACCATAAAATTTAAAATTTAGCAAATGTCATCAATTGAAACAAAAATATTTATTTATATTATTATAGTTTTTTCTTCTATTATTCACGAATATTGTCATGCGTGGGCCGCATATGTGCAGGGAGATCATACTGCTAAAGAAATGGGAAGATTAACTTTAAATCCGATTCCTCATTTGGATCTATATGGCACAGTGATTATCCCATTGTTTTTTTTATTTTTCGTTAATGGTTTTATTGGTTGGGCGAAACCAGTACCAATAAATCCTTATAATTTCAAAAATCAAAAAACAGGATTGGTTTGGGTTTCTTTGGCCGGACCAGCGTCAAATTTATTTATTGCTTTAATTTTAGGATTATTGATTAGATTTAATATTTTTCCTTTTTTAAATTCGCCGTTTAGTTTTATCGCTTATATTAATATATTTTTAGCATTGTTTAATTTAATTCCCATGCCTCCGCTTGACGGGTCAAAGCTATTATTAAACAAATTTCCACAACTAGAAGAAAAATTAAGCAAATCGTTTATCGGAATGTTTATTGCTCTCGCAATAGCAATTACGATTTTGCCCTATATTGCAAGTTTTATTTATGTGATTTTTGCGGGAAGAGGAGTATAAACAAATAAAAATTTGACAAAATAATTTTTCAACGCTATTGTTAAAACAACTCGTAGCTGGGAGAGTTTTTTTATATACTCAGCTAAATAAATTTATGCCGACAATACATCAATTAATTAAACGTTCAAGAAAGGATTTGAGTGCAAAAACTAAAACGCCAGCTTTAAGGCGCGGTTTTAACATAAAAAAAAATAGACCGACAAAAAGTTTTTCTCCGTTTAAACGAGGCGTCTGTTTGAAAGTTTTTACAACTACTCCCAAAAAACCAAATTCAGCATTACGCAAAGTCGCGAGAGTGCGATTAACTAATCAAATGGAGGTAACCGCCTATATTCCGGGCGAAGGTCATAATTTGCAAGAGCACTCTGTGGTTGTGCTTCGTGGTGGTAGAGTAAAAGATTTGCCCGGTATTCGATATCATGTTGTTAGGGGAGTGTTGGATACTGCTGGAGTTGAAGGGAGAAAACAACAAAGATCAAAATATGGAGCTAAAAAAAGTTCAGGAGTCAAGAAAACTTAAAATTTATGCGCAGAAAACAAGCAACAAAAATTGAATTAAATCCAGATCCGAAATACGGAAGTATTTTAATTTCTAAATTTATAAATAATTTAATGTTAAAGGGTAAAAAATCAATTGCTCAAGATATTTTTTATACTGCAATGGAATTAGCGGCAAAAGAATTAAAAAAAGATTTGTCTGCGGGCAGACAAGAAGTGTCATATTTAGAAATATTTGAACAAGCAATAAAGAATACGTCGCCACTTTTAGAAGTTAAATCTCGAAGAGTCGGAGGGGCAAATTATCAAGTCCCTTATGAAGTAAAAGGCAAAAGAAAAGAAGCATTATCAATGCGTTGGATTATAGGTGCGGCGAGAAAAGGAAAAGGAAAGGATATGGCAAAAAAATTGGCTCAAGAATTAATAAATGCTTATAATAACACTGGCGAAGCTGTAAAAAAGAAAGAAGAAACGCACCGCGTAGCAGAGGCCAATCGTGCTTTCGCACATTTTGCTTGGTAAAAAATATATGAGAGATTATTCTTTGGAAAAAGTTAGAAATTTTGGGATTATTGCCCATATTGATGCCGGAAAAACAACCACATCAGAAAGAGTTTTATATTATACTGGCGTAACTCATAAAATAGGAGAAGTGCACGAAGGAGAAACAGTTACTGATTGGATGGAACAAGAAAGAGAGCGTGGCATTACAATTACTGCTGCTGCAATTACTTGTTTTTGGAATCCAACTTATATGCCGATTTCAGATATTTCAAAAAAAGTTCGTTTTAATATTATTGACACTCCGGGACATATTGATTTTACGGCCGAAGTTAAAAGATCGCTCCATGTTTTAGATGGAGCAGTTGTTGTTTTTGATGGGGTTGCCGGAGTGGAACCGCAATCTGAAACAAATTGGCGTTATGCTGATGAAGAAAACGTTCCACGATTGTGTTTTATTAATAAATTAGATAGAACCGGAGCGTCATTTGAAAAATCTTATCAATCAATTTTAAATCGTTTAAACAAAAATGCGGTAAGAATGCAAATCCCGATTGGATTAGAAGAAAATCACGAAGGGGTTATTGATCTTTTGAAAATGAAAGCATATTATTTTGAAGGAGAAAAAGGAAATAGTGTTACAGAAAAAGAAATTCCGGCTGAATATCTTGAAGAAGCTAAAAAATACAGAAAAGAACTGATTGAAAAAATTGTTAGCGAAGATGAAAATTTAATGAATCAATATTTTGAAGGGAAAGAAATTTCTGTTGATGATTTTAAAATTATTTTACGCAAAGCAGTGATTGCCAATAAAATTTTTCCGGTTTTTACTGGTTCGGCTTTAAAAAATAAAGGAGTGCAATTGGTTTTGGACGCGGTTGTTGATTATTTACCGAGTCCATTGGATATCCCGCCGGTTAAAGGCATTGATCCGAAAACAGGTGAAGAGATTGTAAGGCACTCATCTGATGAAGAGCCGTTTTCAGCGCTTGCATTTAAATTACAAAGCGATCCCTTTGTTGGTCAATTAACTTTTTTTAGGGTATATTCTGGAACAGTTTCTGCAGGTTCATATATTTACAACTCAACGCTTAATAAAAAAGAAAGATTGGGAAGAATTGTGCGCTTACAAGCAGATAAAAGAGAAGAGGTGGAGACGGTTTATGCTGGAGAAATTGCTGCGGCAGTGGGCTTAAAAGATGTTAAAACCAGTCATACATTTTGCGATGAAAATCATCCTATTTTGTTGGAACAAATTCAGTTTATGGAGCCTGTTATTGAAATGAGCATTGAACCAAAAACAAAGGCTGATCAGGAAAAAATGGGTATAGCGCTAAAAAGATTAACCGATGAAGATCCTACTTTTAGAATTAAAACTAACGAAGAAACAAATCAAACAATAATTGCGGGAATGGGTGAATTGCATTTAGAGATTATTGTTGATAGAATGAAAAGAGAATTTAAAGTTGAAACTAATATCGGCAGACCACAAGTTGCTTATAAAGAAACAATTAAAAAAATCGCGGAAGCAGAAGGAAAATATATCAGACAATCGGGCGGACGTGGACAATATGGACATGTTTTAATTAAAATTGAACCGTTGGAAAGAGGAAAAGGTTTTGAATTTGTTGACGAAATTAAGGGAGGAGTTATTCCGGCGGAATATATTCCGGCAATTAAAAAAGGAATAAAAGAAGCAATGGACAGAGGTGTTTTGGCGGGTTATCCGTTTGTAGATGCAAAAGTTACTTTATACGATGGTTCATATCACGAAGTTGATTCTTCGGAAGCAGCATTTAAAATGGCCGGATCGTTTGCTCTGCAGGAAGCAGCCAAAAAAGCGGACTTAGTTTTACTTGAACCAATTATGAAATTAGAGGTGATTATTCCTCAGGAATTTTTAGGAGACGTTACCGGGAATTTAAACAGTAAAAGAGCGAGAATCGAAAAAATAGACGATCGTCCGAATGTAAAAGTTATTGATGCAAAAGTTCCTTTATCGGAAATGTTCGGTTATGCAACCGGATTAAGATCAACGACTCAGGGTAGAGGAAATTTTACAATGGAATTTTCTCACTATGAAGAAACGCCGAAAAATGTGGCCCAGGCCATAATTGAAGGCAGAAAAAAGTAATAACGCTTGACTGATTATTAATAATCAGTTAAACTTAAAATAATTAAATAATAATTTTATTTCTACCTAATTTCGTTCCGCGAAGCGGAACTAATTTTGCGAAGCAAATTTCTATAGAAATATATTCGCTTCGCTTATGAAATATACCCGCTATGTTGCGTCAGACGTGACTACGCTCTCGAAATTGATAGAAATTTAAGTATATAAATATATGGCAGGAAAATTTGAAAGAACAAAACCGCATGTCAATGTAGGAACAATTGGTCATGTCGATCATGGAAAAACTACTTTGACTGCAGCTATTTTAAAACAATTAGGTCTTAAGGGTAGCAATGTTTCCAAGAAAAGCGTTAATGAAATTGATGCCGCTCCAGAAGAAAGAGAGCGCGGTATTACTATTGCATTGGCGCATGTTGAATACGAAACAGAAAAAAGACATTATGCGCATATTGATGCTCCGGGTCATGCTGATTATATCAAAAACATGATTACTGGCGCAGCTCAAATGGATGGTGCGATTTTGGTCGTATCAGCAGCCGATGGTCCAATGCCTCAAACCAGAGAACACATTCTTTTGGCTGGGCAGGTTGGTGTGCCGAATATTGTTGTTTTCTTAAATAAGGTTGATCAGGTAGATGATCCGGAACTTATTGATTTAGTTGAGGCGGAAGTGAGAGAACTTTTAACCAAATATAATTATCCAGGCGATAAAACTCCGTTTATCAGAGGTTCTGCGTTGAAAGCGTTAGAATCTAATGATTCAAACTCAGAAGACGCGAAATGTATTTTTGAACTTGCAAAAGCATTGGATGAATATATCCCCGAGCCAAAGCGAGAAACCGATAAACCATTTTTGATGCCGATAGAAGATATTTTCTCGATTGAAGGGCGCGGAACAGTAGTTACAGGAAAAATTGAAAGAGGCATGATTAAAGTTAATGATGAAATTGAGGTTGTAGGATTAAAACCAACCCAAAAAACAGTTGTAACTGGAATTGAAATGTTTAATAAATCATTAGACGAAGGAATGGCAGGAGATAACGCAGGTATTCTTTTAAGAGGATTAAAGAAAGAGGATGTTGAAAGAGGACAAGTTATTGCTAAGACGGGTTCAGTTACTCCTCATAGTGAATTTGAAGCAGAAGCGTATATTTTGTCCAAAGAAGAAGGAGGTAGACACACCCCATTCTTTAAAGGATACAAACCGCAATTTTATATCAGAACCACTGATGTTACAGGAGATGTTGTGTCTTTGGCAGAAGGCGTTGAAATGATTATGCCCGGAGACAATGCAAAAATTATAGTTAAACTTATTGCTCCGGTTGCATTAGAAGAAAAGCAAAAATTTGCTATCAGAGAAGGCGGTAAAACAGTAGGAGCTGGATTTGTTACTAAAATTATAAAATAATTTTAATCCCGATTACTCATCGGGATTAAAATTATTTTAAATCATATTGTTATGGCGGGAAAAAAGAAAGAAGTTGGAGTTCTAGAAGAGGGAAAACAGCGTCTCAGAATTAAAATTAAAGCGTTTGATCACAAAATTGTTGATCAGTCAGCAAAACAGATTATTGAAACTGCTGAAAGATATGGCGCTGAAGTTGTTGGACCAATTCCTTTGCCAACTCATATTCAAAAATATACAGTAAATCGTTCAACTTTTGTGCATAAAAATGCGCGAGAGCAATTTGAAATGAGAACTCATAAACGCGTAATAGATATTTTTAATCCTGTTCCGAGAATTATTGATGCGTTGATGAATTTGAATTTGCCCGCAGGAGTCGATATTGAAATTAAAATGTAATTTACAAGTTGTTTATTTTTGCGAATTTATAAAATAATTCGTTATGAATTTGTATTTGAAATATATTATTTAGCAAAAAAATATCAGCTAGCCATGTAAAAAATACCGGGCAGCCGGTATTTTTCATTAGAAATTTAGATTAAGATTATGAAGTTCATTCTTGGGAAAAAAGTCGGAATGACTCAAATATATGATAAAAATGGAAATGTAACGCCAGTTACAGTTATCGAAGCTGGTCCTTGTTTTGTTACTCAAATCAAAACAAAGGAAAAAGATGGTTATACGGCGATTCAAATTGGATGCAGTGCGCTTAAGGCAGAAAAAGTTACTAAGACACGAAAAGGAAAAGAATACAAATTTTTAAAAGAATTTATTGGCGACATGGCAGAATATAAGATTGGCGATAAAATTGATGTTGCTAAATTTGTTGAAGGAGAAAAAGTCAAGATTTCAGGAATTTCCAAGGGGCGCGGATTTCAAGGAGTAGTAAAAAGGCACGGATTTAAAGGGGCTCCGGCTTCGCACGGACATCCGCATGACTTAAGAAAGCCGGGTTCAATTGGTTGTAGTTTCCCGGAAAGAGTTATTAAGGGTATGCGAATGGCTGGTCATATGGGTGTTGCTAGAAATACCGTTAAAAATTTAAAAATTATGGTTGTAGATACGGAAAATAATTTATTGGCTGTTTCGGGCGCAGTGCCGGGTCCGAATAATGGATTAATAGAAATACAAACAGTTTGATTATTATGAAAACGGATTTATATAATTTGCAAGGAGAAAAAACCGGAACGATTGAATTGCCGGAAAAGATTTTTAATATTAAAATTAATGAAGATGTAATTTATCAAGTTGTCAATGTGCAGATAACAAATAGTCGTCAAAATTTAGCCCATACCAAAAATCGAAGCGATGTAAAAGGCGGGGGCAAAAAACCATGGCGTCAAAAAGGAACAGGGCGCGCAAGACACGGATCAATTCGTTCTCCGTTGTGGCGTGGAGGCGGGATAACCTTTGGACCAAGGAATGAAGAAGATTTTTCTAAAAAAATAAACAAAAAAATAAAACAAAAAGCCTTGTTTATGGTTTTGACTTCTAAGGTGCGGGATAAAGAATTGATTGTTGTTGACAATCTAATGATTTCCGAGCCGAAAACAAAATTAATATCAAAAATATTATCAAATATTTTTAACAAAAAACAAGACAGTATTTTAATAACAATTCCGCAGAAAAACGAAAATATTGCAATCGCTTCTCGAAATATTAACAATGTAAAGACAATATTAGCGGACAGTTTGAATGTATTGGATTTGTTGTCGTTTAGATATTTGTTATTGGATAAAGAATCAATTAAAGTTATTGAAAAGACCTATGGCAATATTTAGTTTTTTAAAGAAAAAATCTGTTGCTTCAAAGAGGCCTGTTGTTGCAAAAACCAAATCGAAAACAATAACCAAACCGGCAATAGAAGAAAAAAAAGAATCTAAAATGCCTCCCAAAAAAAGAGAGGGATTGGCATTTAAGCTCTTAAAAGAACCGCATATTAGCGAGAAGTCTACTAATTTATCTGAAGACGGAAAATATATTTTTAAAATTTATAAAAGCGCCAACAAATCAGAAATTAAAAAAGCAATTTCTAATTTTTACGGTGTAGTCGTAAAAAATATTAATATTATTAATATCAATACAAAAATAAAATTATTAAAAGGCAAAAAAGGCAAAAAATCTGGTTATAAAAAAGCAATTGTAACATTAGAAAAAGGACATAAAATTGAAATTTTGCCACATTAAGATTTATGAAACATTATAACCCGACCAGTTCGGGACAAAGAGCAAGAATAGGCATAGAATACAAAAAATTTTTATCGGGGAATAAGCCGGAGAAATCTTTGCTTTTGTCGTTTAAAAAACAATCAGGACGAAATCGAAAAGGAAGAATCACTGTTAGACACCAAGGCGGTGGTCATAAAAAGTTATTCAGGATTATAGATTTTAATAGAAATAAATTTGATATTCCGGCAAAAATTAAAACCATAGAATATGATCCAAATCGAACAACTTTTATTGCTTTAGTTTGTTATGCTGATGGAGAAAAGAAATATATTTTAGCTCCGCAAGACACAAAAGTTGGAGATGAAATTATCACATCGGAAAAGACTGCATTAAAGCCGGGAAATAGAATGTGTTTAAAAAATATTCCTGTAGGGACTTTTGTGCATGATATTGAGTTAATTCCGGGACAAGGAGGTAAAATTGTGCATTCTGCTGGTTCTAGCGCGCAGGTTACCGCTAATGAAGGAAGGTATGCACACCTGACAATGCCCTCTACAGAAATAAGAATGATTTTAGCTGATTGTATGGCGACAATTGGAACATTAAGTAATCCGGAACATGTATTTACTAATTTGGGAAAAGCAGGAAGAATGCGTTGGAAAGGAGTGAGGCCGAGGGTTCGTGGCACAGCAATGAATCCGGTTGATCATCCTCACGGTGGAGGTGAAGGTAGGGCGCCGATTGGTTTGCGCAGAGGTCCCAAAACTCCTTGGGGCAAACAGGCATTTGGGGTTAAAACAAGAAAAAATAAAAAATATTCTGACAGGTTTATTCTTCAAACAAGAATTCATAAAAAACGAAAATAAATTTATGCCAAGAAGCTTAAAAAAGGGTCCGTGGGTGGACAAAAAATTAATTGAGAGAGTAAGAAAAATGAAAACCGGAGAAAAATCCGTGATCAAAACATGGTCTAGGAGTTGTACAATAACTCCGGAAATGGTTGGATTTACCTTTGGCGTACATAATGGAAAAGATCATATTGCGGTTTTTATAACCGAAGAAATGGTAGGGCATAAATTGGGAGAATTTTCGCCAACCAAAAAATTTATTCGTCATGGAGGAAAAATGCAGAAAGAAATTGAAAAAGGAGCAGGGGTTGCTGCGCCCGTAGTAATTCCTACCAAGCCAGCGAACAAATAATTTATTGAATTTATGGAAATAAAAGCCAAATTAAACTATTTAAGAATTGCTCCAAGAAAAGTCAGATCTGTGGTTGATTTGATTAGGGGTAAAGAAATACGAGAAGCCGAAGCTCAGTTAAAATTTGTGTCTCGCAGAGCATCAGATCCGGTTTTGAAATTATTAAAATCAGCTGTAGCAAACGCCAAAAGTAATTTTAATATTGATAAAGAAAATTTATTTATTAAAGAAATAATTGTGAATGAAGGCGTGCCATATAAAAGATATCGTCCAATGTCGCGCGGCAGAGCATATCCTATTTTAAAAAGAACAAGTCACATTGTTATAACGCTGGGCATTAAAAAAGGGGTGAAGATTCCCGATATAAGCTTGCGCAAGCAGACAGATTTATCACAATTCAAAGATTTAGACAAAGAAAAAAAGCAAGAACCCGAGATGGAAACAGAAAAAAGAGAAACAAAAGATTCGATAAAAGCAAACTATAATACAAAAAAAGATATCGTTTTAAAACCCAAAAAGCAAAATTGGGCAAAAAGAATTTTTAGAAGAAAATCTATTTAAAAATTATGTCACATAGAGTACATCCTAAAATTTTTAGAACAAAAGGCATTGAAGATTGGCAGTCGCAATGGTATGGAAAGAAAAACTACAAAGCAAATTTGGAGCAAGATTTTAAGATTCGCACATTTATTAAAAAAGAATTAAAAAATGGAGCAATTAATGAAGTAATTATTAAGCGATCAACTAATACAATACACATAATTATTAGGGCTGGAAAGCCGGGAATTATTATTGGGCGCGGAGGTACGGGTATTCAAGAGCTAAAAAGACGGATTATTTCTAAAATTTTTAAAGAAAAAATCAAAGGGATTGATATAAAGATTGATGTTGAAGAAATAAAAAAAGCTGAAATTCAGGCAAGAATTATTGGTCAGGCGATTGCCGAACAATTAGAAAGAAGAATGCCATTCAGAAGGGTAATAAAGCAAATGATTGAAAAAGTTTCACAAAATTCAGAAGTAAAAGGAATTAAAATATTCGTTTCCGGACGTTTAAATGGATCAGAAATGGCAAGAGAGGAATGGCTTAAAAAAGGTAGTTTGCCACTTCAAACAATTCGAGCTAATATTGACTATGCACAGATAAATGCGCATACGATTTACGGAATAATTGGAATAAAAATTTGGGTTAACAGAGGCGAAATATTCGAATAATTATAAAAAATAAACAGAAATAAATTATTGAAAAAATATTATGCAGCCAAAAAAAGTAAAACATCGAAAATGGCATAAGGGCAGAAGAAGATCAACGGGTTTAGCTAAGGCCGGTACAGAGCTTTGTTTTGGAATGTATGGATTAAAAGCAGAGGGCACAAAATGGATAACCGATAAGCAGATTGAATCAGCCAGACGCACAATCACGCATCATCTTCAAAAGGGCGGGAAGTTATGGATTAGGATTTTTCCCGATAAGCCCGTGACCCAGAAAGGTCAAGAGGTGCCTATGGGCGGAGGAAAGGGGAGCGTAGAATATTATGCTTGTCCAATCAAGCCGGGGAGAATTCTTTTTGAAATTGACGGTGTTGCCGAAAAAATTGCACGAGAAGCAATGCGCTTAGCGGCTCATAAACTTCCGATTAAAACAAAATTTATTAAAAGTTAATTATGAAAATAGCCGAACTTCGTCAAAAAACAGAAAAAGAATTAAATATAACTCTTAATCATTTAAGAGACGATCTTAGAGAATTAAGATTTAATCTGGTTGGAGGAAAGGTTAAAAACATCAATGAAATTCATAGAACAAGAAGAAATATTGCAAGAATATTAACGCTTTTAAAACAATATGAGCAAAAATGAGAATATCAGCCATTGGCTGAAAAAAACATTAAAAGGCAAGGTTGTTTCGGACAAAATGGATAAAACCATTGTAGTTTTGATTGAAAGAATCAAAGAACATCCGAAATATAGAAAAAGATACAATGTTTCGAAGAAATACAAGGTGCATGATTCAGAAAACAAATACCATATCGGAGATAAAATAACGATTCAAGAATGTAAACCAATCAGTAAGGGGAAGAAATGGATAGTTGTAGAGTAAATTAAAATTAAAAGTCAAAAGTTCAAGATTGTAGTATTAATATGATACAAGTTGGAACAAATTTAGAAGTAGCTGATAACACAGGAGCAAAAGCAATCCGGGTTTTTAAAATTTTAGGAGCAACAAGAAAAAGATATGCCCAAATTGGCGATATTATAATTGCTTCGGTTAAACTTGCCGAACCAAGAAAAATAGTTAAAAGAAAAGAAATAGTCAGGGCTGTAATTGTCAGACAAAAAAAAGCGCTACGCAGAAAAGACGGTAGTTATATTAGGTTTGATGATAATGCGGCAGTTATTTTAACCGGCGATGAGCCAAAAGGAAACAGGATTTTCGGTCCTGTTGCCAGAGAGTTAAAAGACAAGGGTTTTGATAGAATAATTTCATTAGCCCCAGAAGTATTGTAGAAAGTTAAACTTTCTCATAAAAATATGAAAATAAAATCAGGAGATACGGTCAAAATAATCACAGGTAAAGACAAAGGAAAAAACGGTAAAGTAACAGAAGTTTTTCCGAAAATCAACAAGATTATTGTTGAAAATTTAAATATTGTTAAAAAACATGTCAAACCGAAGAAACAGGGAGAAAGGGGTCAAAAAGTTGAAGTTCCGCGGGCAATAAATATTTCTAATGTGCAGATTGTTTGTCCAAAATGTAAAAAGCCGACAAGAATTGGGCAGAAATTATTAGAAAATGGCAAAATAAGACTTTGTAAAAAATGTGGTCAAGAAATATAATAAACAGGTCAGCCTATAAATACTCGCCCATAAAGCGAAAATACAAATATGACATTACAAGAAAAATATAAAAAGGAAGTCATTCCTCAAATGAAACAGAAGTTTAAACACAAGAATGATTTTTCTATGCCAAAAATAGAGAAAGTTGTGGTTAATGTTGGTATTGGCAGCACTGTTGTCTCAAAAGATGAAAAAGCACAAGAGTCGATTGCGAAAGACATCACTTTAATTACTGGACAGCAACCGTTGGTAACTTTAGCCAAAAAAGCAATTGCTGCTTTTAAAATTAGAGAAGGAATGCCACTAGGACTTAAGGTGACACTTAGAAAAAAAAGAATGTATGATTTTCTTTTTCGCTTAATAAATGTTGTTCTTCCCAGAACAAGAGATTTCAGAGGTCTAAATTCGAAATCGGTTGATAAAAACGGCAATTTAAATATTGGTGTTAAAGAACACTTGATTTTTCCGGAAATTTCACAAGATGACATTAGAAGAATTTTCGGATTAGAAATAACAATAGTGGTCCGCGCCGAAAATAGAGAGGAAGCGCTTGAATTATATAAATTAATGGGTTTTCCCATAAAATAAACATATGGCTAAAATATCAGATATCGCAAAATCAAAAAAGAAACCAAAATTTTCAACACGAAAAGTTAATCGTTGTTTTAAATGTGGCAGAAGACACGGTTTTATGAGAAAATTCGGATTATGTCGTATTTGTTTTAGGGAATTAGCTAACAATGGCGAACTTCCGGGAATTAAAAAATCAAGTTGGTAAACAAAGAAATATATGAATATAGATCCAATATCAGACATGTTAACACGTATAAGAAACGCTCAAGCGGTTGGACATAAAACCGTAAGTTTTGCGTATTCAAAAATTAAACTTGAATTAGTAAATATTTTAAATAAAGAAGGTTATATCGGAGATATTAAAGAATCAGGCAAAGGAAGTAAAAAAGAGATTGAAGTTAATTTAAAGTATAAAGATGCAAGAAATACTGTGCCAAAAATTCAAGGACTTTTAAGAATCAGTAGGTCGGGACAGAGAATTTATGCCACTAAAAAAGAATTAATTAATTTTTCTCAAGGTCGTGGTTTGATTATTTTGACTACCTCTTTGGGATTTATGACCGATAAAGAAGCAAGAAAAAAAGGAGTGGGGGGAGAAATTATATGTCGGGTTTTTTAATTTGAATTTATAAAATTTATGTCAAGAATAGGTAAACAACCAATAGTTATTCCTTTGGGAGTCGAAGTAAGAGTCGATGGCGATTTAATAATTGTCAAAGGCAAAAAAGGAGAATTGGCGCAAAAATTGGTTCCGGAAATTAAAGTTGAAATAAAAGATAAGGTTATTGTAATTCAGGAATCGCAAAAAACAAAAAAAAGTTCGGCGTTATGGGGAACCTTTAGAGCATTAATTAATAATATGATACAAGGGGTTCACGATGGGTTTCAAAAGAAATTAGTAATTGAAGGAATCGGATATAAAGTAGCTTTGAATGGGAATAAATTAATTTTAAGTTTAGGGTTTTCTCATCCCGTAGAAATTGAAGCGCCAAAAGGTATTGAATTTAAAATAGAAAAAAATACAATCATTGTTTCCGGAGCAGACAAGCAGGTTGTTGGACAAACTGCGGCGAATATTAGAATTCAGAAAAAACCAGAGCCATACAAAGGCAAAGGAATCAGATACGATAACGAAATAATCAGAAGAAAAGATGGCAAGAAAGCCGTAAGCGCGGGAGGGTAATTAAACTTAAGTTAGAAATTATATAATTTTATGAAATTAGGCAAAAAAACAAAAAGAGAGACAAGACATAAACGAATTACAGCAAAAATTATAGGAACAAAAGAAATTCCGCGACTTTGCGTTTTCAGAAGCAATAAACATATTTATGTTCAGCTTATTGATGATGAAAAAAGAGCAACCATAATTAGCGTAAAAGATAAAGATATTAAGAAAAAAGGCAAAAAAACAGAATTGGCTGTCGAGGTTGGAAAATTAATTGCTAAAAAAGCGTTTGAAAAGAAAATCGAAAAAATTATTTTTGACAGGGCGGGATATAAATATCATGGCAGAGTAAAATCATTGGCCGAAGGGGCTCGTGAAGGAGGATTAAAATTTTAAAAATAAAAACAATCTATGGAAGAAGATACAAAAAAAGAGGAAATAGAAACAAATACAACAATCTTGACGCATGAAGCGGTCGAGGTTCCGACTGCTCCGTCTGCGACGGAGAATGTCGGGAAAGAAATAAAAACAGATAGATTTGACAAAAAAACTGGCAGGGGCGGACAAGGCAGAGGAGGCGGACGTGATGGCAGAAGACGCGATGGCAAGAAAGAAGAAAAATCGGAATTCGAACAAAAACTTTTAGACATCAGAAGAACCGCAAGAATGGTTGCCGGAGGGAGAAGATTTAATTTTAGGGCAATGGTTGTTATTGGCAATAAAAAAGGTAAGGTTGGTGTTGGCGTGGCTAAAGGAGCAGATGTAACTATTGCTGTTGATAAAGCGGTCAATCAGGCAAAAAAAGCCTTAATTGAAATTCCGATTACTGAAAACAAATCAATTTCTCAAATGGTAGAAGCAAAATTCGGCGCAGCGAAAGTAATGTTAAAGCCGGCGCAGGAAGGTAGAGGAATTATTGCCGGAGGAGCGGTGCGTATAATTTGTAATTTGGCCGGAATTGAAAACGTGGTTTCAAAAATTATCGGCAGAACAACCAATAAACTGAATAATGCCCAAGCAGCGATCGAAGCATTGAAAAAATTATCATAAGAATATAATTTATGCAATTACATCAAATAAAACCAAAAAATATTAATCGAAGCAAAAAACGTATTGGCCGTGGAGGTAAACGAGGAACTTTTTCTGGAAAAGGAGCAAAGGGTCAATTATCGCGAGCAGGAAGAAAATTAAGACCGGAACTTCGTGAGATTGTAAAAAAAATTCCCAAAAAAAGGGGATACGATTTTAAATCTTTCAGAATAAAACCGCAGATAGTAAATTTAAAAGATTTGGATGAAAAATTTAAAAATGGAGATATTGTAAGTCCGGAGACATTGATAGAAAAAGGATTGATTGTTAAACTTAATAACAGGATACCGATAGTGAAAATTTTAGGTGATGGCAAGCTTACAAAAAAACTTAAAGTAGAAAATTGCAAAATGTCAGCTAGCGCCAAAAAAGTGTTGGGCTAATCAAGTCAATTAGAAATTAAAAAAATTTTATGAAGTGGTTTGAAAAAATAGCACAACTTTTTAAAGTCAAAGAACTAAGAAACAAAATATTATTTGTTTTAGGTTTATTGATGATTTTTAGTTTAGTTTCCAATATTCCGGTACCCGGAATTAATACTGAAAAACTCCGAGGATTTTTTCAGGGAAATCAGCTCTTTGGATTGATTAATATTTTTACCGGAGGCGCAATGCAGAATTTTTCTATTGGAATGTTGGGATTGGGACCATATATTACATCTACGATTATTTTACAGCTTTTAACGATGATCTTTCCAAAATTAAAAGAAATGTATCACGAATCGGGTACGGAGGGACAGAAAAAATTTAATCAATATGGAAGAATCTTAACTGTTCCTTTGGCAGCGATGCAGGGATATGCAATGATGACACTTTTAATCAGCCAACAAATAATTAATCCTTTATCCGCCTTTCAAATGTTTACGGTTATTGCAATTGTGACGGCTGGCGCAGTGTTTTTAATGTGGATAGGTGAACTTATTTCGGAAAAGGGAATTGGCAACGGTGTTTCAATTTTAATTTTTGCCGGTATTATTGGTAGAATTCCTTCTTCGATTCAGCAATTGATTGCTACCTACAATCCTTCACAGATTCCATCGTATATCAGTTTTTTAGTTGTTGCAGTATTAGTAATTATTGGCGTTGTTTTAATTAATGAAGCACAAAGAAAAATTCCGGTTGCTTATGCTAAAAGAATTAGAGGGAGAAGGGTATATGGCGGATTTTCGACTTACTTGCCACTGAAAGTTAATCAAGCAGGGGTTATTCCGATTATTTTTGCGTTATCAATTATGCTTTTTCCGGGAATGATTGCAAAATTCTTTTCTGTGTCCGCAAATCCGACAATTGCTAAAATTGCTACATCAATTGGCAACATATTTCAAGACCCTGTTTTTTATGCGGTTGTTTATTTTGTTTTGGTTGTGGCGTTTACCTTTTTTTACACATCAGTTACTTTTGATCCAAAAGCAATTTCGGAAAATATTCAAAAAAATGGCGGATTTGTTCCCGGTATCAGACCGGGTGAGAACACTGCCTCGTTTATTTCTCATGTTTTAAATAAAATTACTTTAGTCGGGGCATTGTTTTTGGGTGTAATCGCAGTATTGCCGTCAATTATTCAAGGAGCGACAGGCATAGCTTCTATGACTATTGGTGGCACAGCGGTTTTAATTGTGGTTTCTGTTGTTTTGGAAACAGTGAAGCAAGTTGAGGGACAATTAACCATGAGAGACTACGAAGGTTTTTAATTTAAAAATGATTATGCCCCGACGCATAAAATGGTTGGGGTCTCGACTTCTGATGTAAAATCAGAACGTCGGGAAAGGATTATGAAAAAACCATTAAATTTTATTTTAATTGGTCCGCCAGGATGCGGAAAGGGGACGCAGGCAAAATTACTTGCTGATAAATTTAGCTTGAAATATGTTGGTTCGGGAGATATTCTTAGGGGGCATATTAAGATAAATGATTTTACTGGAAAAAAAATAGCCAATATAATTAATGGAGGTGGGTTGGTGCCAAGTTTTGTAATAATTAAAGTTTTTGGAGAAGAAATAGAAAAAAATAAAAAACAAAAAGTTAAAGGATTTGTTTTTGATGGTTGGACAAGAATAATTTATGAAGCAATTCTTATTGACGAAGCGTTGAATTGGTATGAATTAAAAAACACAAAGATTATTTTAATTAAAATTTCTGCAAAGGAATCTTTTGACCGTTTAACCAAAAGAAGACAGTGTAAAAATTGTAAGAAATTAATTCCATGGATTGGAAAATACAAGGAACTTAAAAAATGTGATGCTTGCGAGGGAAGATTAATAACTAGGATTGATGACAATATAAAATCAATAAAAAAAAGATTAGAGGAATATAAAAACCAAACCAGTAAATCAATAAATTATTATAAACAACAAAAACGCTTGATTGAAATTAACGGCGAACAGCCGATTGAAAAAGTTTTTAAAGATATTTTAGCAAAAATTAAATGATAAATTTATACACTGAAAAAGAAATTGAAATAATGGCGGAAGGCGGGAAGATTTTGGCAAAAATAATTAAAGAAGTTGCAAAACATGCCAAAATCGGAACCACTACCAAGGAACTAGATAAGGTCGCAGAAGACCTTATTTTTCGATATGGCGCAAAACCGGCGTTTAAAGGTTTTAATAATTATCCCGCAGTATTGTGTGCCTCAGTTAATGAGGAGGTGGTGCACGCAATTCCTAATGACAGAAAACTAAAAGAAGGAGATTTATTGACCTTAGATTTGGGAATTAATTATAAAAATTATTGTACCGACATGGCAATTACGATTGGAATTGGAAAAATTGATAAAAAATTTCAAAAATTAATTGACGTTACTGAAAAATCTTTGGAATTGGCAATTAAACAATGTAAGCCAGGAAACAGATTAGGGGATATTGGATTTGCCATTCAAAGTTATGTTGAAAAAAACGGGTTTAATGTGATTCGTGATTTGGTTGGGCACGGAATCGGTAAAAAAGTGCATGAAGAGCCGGAAGTGTTGAATTATGGCGAAAAAGCAACAGGAATTGTGTTAAAACCGGGAATGGTAATCGCAATTGAGCCGATGAATATTGTTGGCAGTTATGAGGTTGAACGCGCCAAAGACGGATTCGCGTTTTTATCCAAAGACCGCTCCATTTCCGCGCATTTTGAGCACACTGTCGCGATTACAAAGAAAGGTTGTAGAGTATTGACAAAATAGACGAATGGGTGTATAATTATAACACATAGTACATTTAGATCTTTCTCAGGGCGTCCTTCGGGACGCCCGTTTTTTTATTTAGAAATTATGGTATAATTTAAATATGGAAAATAAAATACATTTATCAATAGTGATTCCGGCGTATAATGAAGCAAAAAGAATTGCGATTACACTTTTAGATTTGGACAGATATTTGTCAAAACAAAGTTACTTTTATGAAATTATAGTTGTAAACGATGGATCAAAGGACAACACTGCGGAAGTTGTGGATAAAACCGGAGAGTTGATTAAAAATTTGCGTTTGATAGACAACAAAGAAAATCACGGCAAAGGATATGTAACTCGGCAGGGCATGCTTGAAGCAAGAGGAGAATATAGATTGTTTATGGATGCTGATAATTCTACCAAGATTGATCATTTAGATTCATTTTGGCCGGAAACAGTAAACAACGACATAATTATTGGCTCAATTGAAATTACGGGAGCCAAAATTAATGAACAGGCGCAATGGTATCGTCGTTGGTTAGGGCATTTAGCGAAATACATTATTCGTTTTGTGGCGGGGCTTTGGAAAATCAAAGATACGCAAAGAGGATTTAAATTATTTAATCAGAAATCGGCAGAAGCCATATTTCCAAAACAAACCCTAACGCGTTGGGGATTTGATTTTGAAATTTTGGCATTGGCTCAAAAAATGAATTTTAAAATTAAAGAAATGCCAGTTGATTGGCACAACCCAGGAGAAAGCAAGGTAAAATTAGGTTCGTATTTTAAAACATTTATGGATTTAATAATAATAAAATACAATCTTTTAACCAACAAATATAAATTAAATGAAAAAAAATAAAACAAATTATAGTTCGGAATTAAGGCAAGATATTATTAGTGATGATTGGATGATTGTTGCGATAGGACGCGCGAAAAGACCCCATCTTTTTATCAAAAAACATAAAGAAAGATTTGAGCAGAAAATCTCTGACTGTCCTTTTGAAAATCCACAAGCAACAGGCCACGAAGAACCATTGTTAATTTACGGTAATGAAAAAAAATGGAGTTTGCAGGTTATAAAAAATAAATATCCAATGTTGATTCCGGGAAATTCTTTTGAGATATATAAAGAAGGTCCGTATAATGTAATGCAAGGAAATGGTTTTCATGAGATTGTCATTACCAGAGATCACAAAAAACATTTAGCAATAATGCCGATAGAAAAAGTTGAAGAAGTAATTAAAGCATATCAAGAAAGATATCTTGCTTTAATGAATCATAAGTTTGTAAATTATATTTTTATATTTCATAATCACGGTAAAGAAGCTGGAGCAAGTATTCCGCATCCACATTCTCAATTAATCGCTGTGCCGATTTTGCCCGCAGACGTGCGTAGAAGCATAGAAGATACGGAAAAATATTATGTTAGAAATAAAAAATGTGCACATTGCGAAATGATTAATTGGGAAAAAGAAGAAAAAAGGGTTATTTTTCAGAACAAATATTTTGTGGTTTTTGCTCCATTTGTTCCGAGAGTAAATTTTGAATTAAGAATTTATCCTAAGCAACATCAGCCAAATTTTGAAAAAATAAACGAAACAGAAAAAAAATATTTAGCAGAAGCATTACAAAAAGCGCTGTACGGTTTATATAAAGGATTAAAAAATCCTAATTATAACTTTTTTATTCATACTGCGCCGTGCGATGAAAAAAAACACGATTATTATCATTGGCATATTGAAATCCTGCCCAAAACAAATACTTGGGCTGGGCTGGAACTTGGCACGGGCGTGGAAGTTTTAACCATAAAACCCGAAGAAGTGGCGGAATTTTTGAAAAAATATATTCATTAAGCTATGTATAAAAAGGGATTTACACTTATTGAATTATTGGTGGTTGTTGCCATAATCGGTTTATTGGCAACCATAGTTTTGGTAAATTTAAATTCTGCAAGAATTAAAGCAAGAGACACAAAAAGAAAATCCGATCTTTTAACAATTCAAATCGCTTTAGAAATGTATTATAGCGCATACGGAACTTATAAGGTTTCTGGTGGTGGATGGGGTGGTAATGGACAAGGATTGTTAAGTTACGAAAACGGAACAACGTATCCATTGGCAGTGACCAGAGTGCTTTATGATGAAGGTTTTTTAAGTCAGCCATTGACCTTTGATCCGGTGCAAGGAGCGCGTGGTTATATGATCTATACCTGTAATTATTCTCAGGATTATGCTATATCTGCTACTTTGGAAAATCCTAGCGCTGAAGATATTGCTTTTATACAGACAACTTGTAATGGAATTGGAGATAATGGAACATATACTCATTATGGTAAAAATTACGCATTAGAAAATTAAAGTCGTTAGATTCAAATTATATGAGGAATAAATTATTAATTGCGATTAATTATCTTGGCAAAACCGCTTTCAGTGATTAACGAGGTAAAAAAGTAATTTTATGAAAAAAATAATTATAGCTAATTGGAAATGTAATCCTTCTACCATTCAAGAAGCAAAAAAACTTTATAAAGGCATTAAAAAAGCGGCTATAAAAACAAAAAAAACAGAAGTTTTAATTGCCGCGCCGTTTATTTGGCTACCACTTTTAAAAAATGTTAAAAAGTGCGCTCAGAATTGTTTTTGGGAAGAAAAAGGGCCGTACACCGGCGAAATCGGTCCCAAGATGCTTAAGGATGTTGGTATTGATTATGTAATTATCGGTCATTCGGAAAGAAGAGATAAATTTAATGAAACCGATGAAATGATAAATAAAAAAATAAAAGCAGCTTTAAACGCGGGATTAACTGTAATTTTATGTATCGGCGAGAATAAAGGAGAAAATGCACAGGAAGTAATTAGGAGACAGTTAAAAGAAGATTTGAAGGATATTGAAAATTGTAAATTGAAAATTGAAAATTTGATTATTGCCTATGAGCCGGTTTGGGCAATTAGTACCAATGGAGGAGAAATTTGTTCTCCGGAACATGCTAAAGACATATTGGGGTTTATCAAACAAAAATTTGTCGGAAAAATTATTTATGGTGGAAGCGTTAATAATGAAATTATTAATAATTATTTGAATGTCGGATACGAAGGTGTATTGGTCGGAGGGGCGAGCTTAATAGCAGATGAATTTGTAAATTTGATTAATAATGTCGAAAATTAAAACATTAAAGAATGTTGATGTTAAAAATAAACGCGTATTGGTACGCGTTGATTTTGATGTTCCGATGGATGATAAATTAAACATTGTCGATAATAGTAGAATTAAAGGTTGTTTGTCTACATTTGAATATTTAATAAAACAAAAGGCGAAAATTATTTTGATTTCACACACGGGTCGTCCAAATGGCAAAAAAGATAAAAAGTTGTCTTTAAAGTCGATTGTTGGAGAATTGGGAAAATTATTGAATAAAAAAATATTATTTTCAAGCGAAATTTTCGGTGTAAAAGTAAAAGAAAAAATTAAAAAGATGAAGTTTGGCGATATTTTGCTTTTAGAGAATATCAGATTTTGGAAGCAAGAGGAGCAAAACGATCAGGAATTTGCTAAAAAAATAGCTGAATTGGGAGATATTTATATCAATGAATCTTTTGCTGTTTCGCATAGAAAACACGCTTCAATTGTCGGGATTCCGCAGTTTTTGCCTTCGGTGGCGGGGTTTTTATTAGAAAAAGAAATTGAAGAATTGGATAAAATTCTTAAGAAACCAATGAAACCGTTAGTGGCAATTATTGGCGGAGCAAAAATTGAAACCAAAATAAAAGTGATTAACAAATTTTTAAAAATTGCGGACAAGGTTTTAATTGGCGGAGCATTGGCAAACACAATTTTTGCCAGTCAAGGCATTGCGATGGGGGAATCAAAAATTGATAAAGAATCATTTGGTGAGGTTAAAAAAATAAATTTGAAAAATCACAAACTATTTCTGCCAATCGATTTAGGAATTTGGGACGGGAAAAACGTTATTTATCGTGATGTCGGATCATTGCAGTGGTTTGAAAAAGCATTGGATATTGGTCCGAAAACAATTCATCTATTCAATGACATAATTTTAAAATCAAAAATGGTGGTTTGGAATGGACCTTTGGGATTAATCGGACAAAAACCATTTGATAGAGCATCAAAAGAATTAATAGGCGTAATTGACAAAGGCGGGATTTATGCAGTTGTTGGCGGAGGGGATACAAATGCTTTTATAAACGAGATTGGTAAAAAAGAAATTTTTAATTGGGTATCTACGGGCGGAGGAGCAATGTTGGACTATTTGAGCGAAGGCACTTTGCCGGGAATAGAAGCCCTTCGAGAATAAATACTAGGTGAAAAATATTAATTTGTGAAAAAAGTTTGGAAAATAAACAAAAAAGCACCGGAAAAATTTTTAGAAAAATTTCCGGAATTTTCAAAATTAACACTTCAATTGCTTTGGGATAGAAAACTTACGACCCAAAAAGTGATTGATGAATTTTTTAGTCCTGATTATGAACAAGATTTACATAATCCATTTTTGTTGAAAGACGTGAAAAAAACGATAAAAAGAATTGAAAAAGCATCAAAAAATAATGAAAAAGTCGCTATTTTTGCCGATTATGACGCAGACGGGATTTGTGGAGGAATTATTCTTTATGAAATATTAGCGGTATATGGCATTAAACCAGAAGTTTATATTCCCGATAGGAATACTGAAGGATATGGTTTGAATTTGAAAGCAGTCGAACAAATCGCACAACAGGGCATAAAACTTATTTTGACTGTTGATTGCGGAATTACTGATGTCGAAGAAGTAAAATTAGCAAATAAATTAAGAATAGATGTAATTATTATTGATCATCATCAGGTGCTTAAAAATCTTCCTAAGGCATATGCAATTATTAATCCTAAACAAAAAAAATGCAAATATCCGTTTAAAGAATTGTCCGGAGCAGGAGTGGCGTTTAAATTATTACAAGCGGTGCGTATTATTCAGGGATTTCCTGTGTCTTGGGAAAAGTGGCTTTTAGATTTAGTAGCAATTTCAACTGTAACAGATTCGATGAAATTACTTGGAGAAAACAGAACTTTGGTAAAATATGGTTTGATCGTTCTTTCTCAAACAAAAAGATTAGGACTTAATGTTTTAATGGAAAAAGCGCGTATAATCGGCAAACCAACAACACATATGGTTGGTTTTATGTTGGGACCAAGAATTAATGCTGCTTCGCGCATTGACCATGGCACAGTTGCTTTCAGGTTATTATTAACAAAAGACAAGTCCGAGGCCGAAGAATTGGCGCAAAAATTAGAAAATCGTAATCAAGAGAGGCAAAGACAAATGGAAAGAATAATGAACGAAGCGCGAAAAAAAGCAAAAAATAATTGTAGAAATAAAATAGTTTTTGAGGGAGATGAAACATGGACATCAGGAATTGTCGGACTGGTTGCTCAAAGATTACGGGATGAATTTTGGAAACCAGCTTTTGTTTGTCAAATTTCCAAAAATCATGCGGTTTGTTCTGCCAGGGGTGGAATTGCCGGATTTAATATTATTGATGCGCTTAATAATTGTAAAAATTTGTTGGAAGAATATGGGGGGCATCCGTTTGCCGCAGCATTCAGAGTAGATATAGGCAATTTAGAAAAAGTAAAAAATGCGTTAGAAAAATTTGCGGAGCGAAAACTTAAAAAAGAAGATATGGTCGAATTTTTAGACATTAATGCAGAAATAGATATTGATGATTTAAATTGGAAAACATTTGATGAAATAGCCAAATTTGAACCGTTCGGAGAAAAAAATTCTATGCCATTATTTTTATTAAAAGATTTAAAAATTATTGGCATGAGAAATGTTGGTTCGAAAGAAAATCATTTAAAATTATTGCTGGAAAAAGAAACGGGCGATAGTGTTAAAAAAATTAATGCAATCGGTTTTAATCTGGTTGATTCTTGTGATAAAATAGAGTTAGGGGATAAAATCAATATTGTTTTTGAAATGCTTTCGAATGAATGGAACGGCACCAAAGAATTACAATTAAAAATTATTGATTTTAAAAAAGTTTAGAATAATTAGGTTAATTAGAATAATTAGAAATTATGAAGATTATTATTTATACAGATGGCGGGAGTAGAGGAAATCCGGGACCAGCAGGAATCGGAGTTGTTTTTTGTGACGAAAAAGGAAAAGTAATTAAAGAATATGGAGAAAAAATTGGTCGCGCTACAAATAACGAAGCAGAATATGAAGCAGTAATTTTTGCTTTGCAAAAAGCAAAACTTTTATTTGGCGGGAAAAAGGCCAAAATAATGGATGTTGAAATTAGAACCGATAGTGAGTTTCTCGCCAAACAGATGAATGGTAAATATAAAATTTTAGATAGAAAAATCGAACAGCTATTTTTAAAAGTTTGGAATTTAAAAATTGATTTTAATAGGGTTGAATTTATACACATACCAAGGCATAAAAATTTTGACGCCGATAAGCTTGTAAATCAAGCTTTAGATTCAAAAGAAAAAGAATCAAAGAGCTTGCCCGGCATTTGACATATTGATTTTAATTTAGTATTATATTTTTGTGGATTTTTATCATAATGAAATGTGATTATAATCACATATAATCGGGCAAACAAGATGATCGCTCCGATTTTAATCGGAGAGGAAAGTCCGAACACTTGCTTTAATAAAATAGAGCAGAAGCCTAGCGGGTAACACCCGTCGTCCGTAAGGATAGGGATGCGAACAGTGACGATGCTCCGATGAAAATCGGAGAGTGAAACGGTCCCGACGTAAAAGTCAGGGACCCCGACCTCGTAAGAGCGTTGGGGCTAAATTTCTAGGTAGGTGCAAGAACAAGTATCTAATAAAAATGTTTATGATTTTTGTTAGTGAAACGGTAGTTCGCTTGAATCCGACAGTAATGTCGAGATCAGATAAATGATCATCGGTCCCGTTCAGCGGGATTACAGAATTCGGCTTATTGTTTGCCCAAAATAATTAACCCCGCATTTGCGGGGTTAATTATTTTGGTATTGAAATTTAATCTATTAAAGGTTATCATTAAAATTAATGAAAAGATCTAAACTTATATTTAGCGCTTTACTTGTGCCGGTTGATTTTTTAATGTTTGTTTTGGCTGGAATTTCGGCTTATTTTTTACGTGTAAGTCCACTGGTTGCCAAATGGAGACCGGTACTTTTTTCTTTAAATTTGCCGTTTGAAAAATATTCATTTTTCGTTTTGGCGGTTTCGTTTTTGGGCGTTTTGGTTTTTGTCGTGTCCGGCCTCTATAATATTAGCGTTCAGAAAAAATTATTTAAAGAATTTTTACAAATTATCGTGGCGATTTCAGCAACATTATTAATGGTTATTCTTTATATTTTTTTTAATCAGGCGTTGTTTGATTCCAGGTTTATTCTTTTGGTTGCTTGGATTTTATCGATAATTTTTGTTGGTTTTGGACGCTTTTTTATTAAAAAATTGCAAAGATTTATGGTTGGTAAATATAATTTTGGAACAAAAAATGTTGCGATTATTGGTGAAGACAAATTAAGCAATAAAGTTATTGAAGAAATTAAAAAAAATCCAGATTTGGGTTATCGGATAATAAAAATATTTTTTGAACTTAAAATTGGCGAAATAAAAAATTTTCTTTTAAATAACGAATTGCAGATTGACGAAGTTATTTTGGCAAGTCCAGATTATGATAGAGTGGGTGTTTTGGAGCTTTTGAATTTTTGTGAAGAACAAAGAATTGATTTTAAATTTGTACCAAATCTTTTTCAGACACATACGGCTAATGTGGAGTTGAATACTTTTGATGGCGTACCACTGATTGAGATAAAAAGAACCCCGCTTGACGGTTGGGGAAGAATTTTAAAAAGATGGGTTGATATTTTTGGTTCAGTTTTTGGTTTAATTGTTTTGTCGCCGCTATTTTTAATCATTGCAATTGTTATTAAATTAGATTCCGAAGGGACGGTTTTTGTAAAATTAAAAAGAATTAGTCAAAAACAAGAATTCGGACTTTATAAATTTCGTTCAATGATTAAAAATGCCGAGGCGCTGAAAAAAGATTTAATGGATAAAAATGAAAGAGGAGATGGACCGTTGTTTAAAATGAAAAACGATCCACGGGTTACAAAAATCGGCAAGGTTTTACGCAAAACAAGAATTGATGAATTGCCACAATTAATTAATGTTTTAAAGGGAGAAATGAGTTTAATTGGTCCAAGACCGCATCAACCCGATGAAATCGCTAAATATGAAAAACATCATAAAAAAGTTTTATTGGTTAAGCCGGGGATAACCGGTATGGCGCAAATCAGCGGGAGTTCGGATTTGCCATTTGAGGAAGAAGTGAAATTAGATACTTATTATATTGAAAATTGGACGTTATTAAAAGATATCTATATTTTAATTAAAACAATAATTTTTGCGTTTAAAGATAAATCAGCTTGTTAAATTTATGCGCGTAGCATTGGTACACGATTATTTAAATCAGTATGGAGGAGCGGAAAAAGTGTTGGAAGCGTTTTTGGAGATTTTTCCGAATGCGCCAATTTACACTATTCTTTATGATAAAAAAATAGTTGATAAATTTTTTTCGAATAAAAAAATTAAAACTTCTTTTTTGCAAAAAATACCATTTATTAAAAAACATCATAGATTATTTCCGCCTTTAATGCCGTTAGCCGTTGAAAAATTAGATTTATCTGATTATGATTTAGTACTTTCCGATTCAGCAGCTTTCGGTAAAGGAGTAATTACGCGTCCGAATACGTTGCATATTTGTTATTGTCATACGCCGATTCGATATGCTTGGGACGATAGTCATAAATATATTCGTGAATTTAGTATGAAAAAATTTGCGAAATTTTTTGTACCAATTTTTATGAATTATTTGAGATTATGGGATAGAGAAGCGGCGTATCGGGTTGATAAGTTTATTTGTAATTCTCAATTTGTAGCGCAAAGAATAAAAAAATATTATAAACAAGAAGCGGAAGTAATTTATCCTCCTGTAAATATTAAAAATTTTGGAGTGGTTGAATTTGTTGAAAACGAAAAACCCTACTTCTTAATGGTTGGTCGACTTTTACCATACAAAAGATTTGATATGGCGATTGAGGCATTCAACAAATTAGAATTGCCGCTAAAAATTATCGGCAGTGGTCCAGAAATGAAAAAACTTAAAAAAATGGCGAATTGGAATATTGAATTTTTGGGAGAAAAAAACAACGAAGAACTTAAAAAATATTATCAAGAATGTCAGGCGTTAATTTTCCCTCAAGAGGAAGACTTTGGTATTGTCGCTTTAGAGGCAATGGCTTGCGGGAGGCCGGTTATAGCTTATAAGGGCGGAGGTGCGTTAGAAAGTGTTATAGGGGGTAAAACTGGCATGTTTTTTGAGGAGCAGACGGTTGAGTCATTAGTGGAGGCGGTTAAGAGTTTTGATGCATCTAAATTTAATTCCAAAATCATTTATCAGCACGCTCTAAAATTTGATAAAGAAAACTTTAAACAAAAGATAAAAGATTTTATTGATAAATATTGGAAAGAATTTAATAAATTATAATATGTGGACTTGCGATGTCCACCAATTTAGTTAACAATTTACAATATGTACAATATGAGTGAAATTTATCATGTACTAAGTAGAGGAGTAGACAAGCGGAAAATATTTCTTGATAAAGGAGATTATTTTAGGTTTATTCATAATTTATTTGTTCTTAATAATCAGAAAGTAGTTTATACGACTCATTATAATCTTGAAAAATTTGAAAGTCAGAATAAATATGTGGACATCGCAAGTCCACATATTAAACGAGAACTAAGAAAGTTATTGGCGAATATTCACGCTTTTTGTCTAATGCCCAATCATTATCATTTATTATTGAGTCCTTCAACAGAAAACGGGATTCCGAAATTTATGAAGAAACTGAATATGGCTTATGCGAAATATTTTAATCAAAAACATAAACGCAAGGGCACTCTTTTTGAGAGTCGCTATAAGGCAATTTTAGTAAGCAAATCGAATCACTTCTTAAATCTTCCATATTATATTCATCTTAATCCATTGGATCTTGAATTTCCAGAATGGCGAGAGAGAAAATTAAATAATTATAACAAGGCAATAAATTTTTTAAATCAATATAGGTGGTCTAGTCATATGGATTATTCGAATATCAAAAATTTTCCTTCAGTAACAGATAGGAAATTATTATTAGATATATTTGGCGGGGAAGAAAAATATAAACAAAGCATAAATAAGTGGCTGAAAGAAATGGAAATAGGTAGCATGAGAGAATTAGTATTAGAATAGGTGCATATAAGCGCTATTA
>JAKJED010000047.1 GCA_022705575.1 Patescibacteria group bacterium | reverse complement strand
CAAGGGTTGTAGCCCCGCTTCAACTTTTGTGTAACTTGACAGGAAATCGCCCGCAATCGGCAACTTTTCATACCGCCAACCGTTGTGTGTAACCCTAAAAAAGTGCGTACAAGGGTTAAATTTTCATTTAGACATATAATTGAAAGACAAATTTTATAATATGAGGCAGATTATCTTAGTTGGACTTTTTTTTGGATTGATTCTTAAAAGCTACAGTCAGAAAGTAGATAAAATTGAATTTGTAGATTATAAAAAGGTGATTGAAGATATTTCTGCTTCAGCATCTTTTACCAATTTGGAAAGCAAATGGGACTATGAATTTATTTTGCTTCTTGATTCTATGAATATTAATAGAATCAATGAATTTAGACCTGATATTGTGAAAGATTTTCGTAGAAATTATTCAAGTCCGATTCTTGTCAAACATAAAAAAATAATATCAACGGATTTAAAATCTATTAAAGACTGTTTTAAGGATGAGAGATTACAAGAATTGATTCTAAATAATACAACAATTGAAACTTCTTTAAGTGACAAAAAATTAAAATCACCGATATACATAAAAGATGATAAAATTGCGGTTTATGAAATTTATGGAGCGAGTTTGTCTGAATGTGATAGAATAACATTAACAGATAAAGGATTACTTATCGAAATGATTTACATAATACAAGATTAAATAAAGGGCAACACACAACACGCGGTATAAAAAATTGCCGGGGTAGTAGGTTATTCAAGGGTTGTAGCCCCGCTTCAACTTTTGTGTAACTTGACAGGAAATCGCCCGCAATCGGCAACTTTTCATACCGCCAACCGTTACCGGTCAGTTTGACGCAACCAAACTAAGGGTTTAACCATCTATAGATAAAAAGCAAAAAAATCATGAAGCGAATATTAGTTTTAACTTTCATAATTAGTCAAATAATTATAAGTTGTAAAAAAGATGATTTTAGTAGTGATTGCAAAAGTCGTTATTATTACTACGATTCTGAAAAAATAAATTTAATTGAGATTCCTAATCAAGGTTGTATTTCATTTTACTACGATACACTTTCAACTGAGACAATAAATCAGATTTTAGAACAATACCCAGAGATTAATGTCCTCTCAATTCCGTCAAATAGTAACCACGCAATTGTATCTATTGACTCAGAAAATTGTGATGAAACAGCTAAGCTTTTTGCCACAATAAAAAACCATTCAAAAATTAGTAACTGTAGTAAGTTCTTAGTTTCAGAAGAAGGCTACACACTAGGAATTTCCGATGTTTTTGTATGTGTATTAAAGATTGGCACCTCCCTGAGTGAAATAACTGCATTAATAAATAATAATAATACGGAGATATTAGAATCTAATAGTTCCAACAATCGTTTTATTATTAGAGCAGATAAAAATTCAAATGGGGATGCTTTAGATATAGCAAATAAATTTTTTGAAAGTGGTTTTTTCGAATATGCTGAGCCGGAATTTATTGCCAATTACGGAACTTATTAAAAAATAAGTAGAGAAAATAAATTTGACTAATCATTGAAACTTTTGGTTTTCAAAGGGAAAATTCAAAAAAAACTAATCAAAGAAAGAAAAAACCGAACCGGTAACATCATATATAAAATATTGGGGGAGTTGGTGTTTACATGAACCTTTCTGCCCCGCAGAAACTTTTGTAACGGCAGACAGTGATGACGCCCGCAAACCCCAACATTTCATATATGTGACCGTTAAGCCCAAGCGTGAATTTTAAGAAATCAGAACCACCTTGGTTCTTTGAACTACCTTGTGAGCTTTAAGGATATGAATAATTTTTCACCCGCCGGTGGGTGTGGTTTGTCACAGCCTTTGAACAGCGGTGGCAGTCCGGCACCCTGGTTGGGTTCTTTTGGAATAGAATGGTGATCTGTTCTTTGAGGAAACCTGACAGTACAATCACAGCGGAATTGAACTTATCCGGCGTGCCGTGTACCTATCTTCAAAAAAGTAATCAGTTTTAAATCCGGTTG
>JAKJED010000023.1 GCA_022705575.1 Patescibacteria group bacterium | reverse complement strand
TTACAATGAACAAAATTAAAGTGAGGGAGAAGCGATAAGATAAAATAATTTTATGGCAAAAAAAGAATTTACAACCGAAGAGGCGAAGACGATTGGCGATAAAATTAATATTGACTGGACCAAATATAATTTGGAACAGTTTAGAATGGGTTTGGGGGTGGAATTGGAACATGGACTTCACGATACAGAGACTAATGTTACTAATGATGATGAAATTACAACTGCTAAAATTGCTCTTGCTCACCTTAAAGAAATTCCTGATTATTACACACGCTTAGCAGATTTAGAAAAATCTGCTGAATAATTTTTATGTTTTATACATACGTTTTGTTAAGCAAAAAAGATAACAAGTCGCACATAGGATTTACCAATGACCTTAAAAGAAGGATTGATGAACATCGGAGAGGTAAGGTGTTCGCAACAAAAAACAGAAGACCACTTATTCTCGTATATTATGAGGCATGTTTGAACGAAAAAGACGCCATCAAAAGAGAAAAATATTTTAAAAAAAGAGGCGGAAAAATAAAATTACGGTACATATTAAATATTTTAAATCGCGCATAAGCTACGATGGGAAATAAAAATTAATAATTAATAATCGAAATATGAAAAAAACAATTATTGTTATAGTTGCCATTATAATTGTTGGGGTTGGAATATTATTGTTGACCAGCAATAAAAACACCAATATGGAAAAAAATTTATCCGACGGCACAAGTCAGATGGTAGATTGTGGAACAATCGAAGATCCAATGTGTTTTTTGGAGAGAATGGGAAGTTGTTTGCCAACAACGGCTAAATTGACTGGCACCGAAGGACAAGACATTACTATAACTATTTTAGGCAATGAAAACGGAAAATGTCATTTTCAGAGAAAAATAAGCAATACGGTTGATATGAATTGCTATTTTCCAAACGCAACTATAACTTCGGAAGTTCTTGACCAAGTTTTTGGCAATGATAGAGGATTGCAAGAATTGGTAGATACCAGCTGTGGTTTAAAATAAATTTAATTTTAAATTGTATAATAAAAAATCTCGATTTCTCGAGATTTTTTATTGCTTGAAATTTTAATAAAAGTTATGCTGAAAACATAAGATTAAACGAATCAAATATGAGAATAAACAGATTTTTGATAAAATTTAATTCAAACAGCGACAATCTGCAAATAAACAATGCGGAAATTTATAATAAAATTAGAAATGTTTTAAAGTTAAAACCGGGTGAAAAAATTATTCTTTTTGATGGTGAAGCAAACGAAGCGCTAACGGAAATTTTGAATATTGATGCTAGAAACAAAACAATTGATTTAATGGTTTTAGACAAAAGAAAAGATATAAAAAAGATAAATAAAGAAATTATTTTGTACTGTTCAATTTTGAAAAAAGAAAATTTTGAACTTGTTGTGCAGAAAGCCACAGAAATCGGGATCGCAAAAATTGTTTCGATAATTTCTGAAAGAACGATAAAAACCGGAGTTAAAAAAGAACGAATGGAGAAAATTATTAAAGAGGCCAGCGAGCAATCAGGCAGAGCAACACTTTTAAAATTCGTTGAACCTACAGGATTAAAGCAAGCGATGGAATCAGCAAAAGTGAATGATTTAAATTTGTTTTTTGATATTTCCGGCGAGTTTATAAATTTTCCGATATTAACGTCTGGAAAAATAGGAATTTTTATCGGACCTGAAGGGGGGTGGAACAAAAACGAACTGGAATCAGCTAATAAATATAATATGAAAATAGTTAAGTTGTCTGACTTGACTTTTCGCGCTGAAACTGCCGCAATAATTGCTGGTTATTTGTCATTTTTATGAGAATTTCAGTAAAAGTCAAAACAAAAGCGAAAGAAAACAAAATTACACCATTAGGTGAAACAAATTTTAATATTGCCGTTAAAGATTTGCCGATTGAGGGTAGAGCAAATGCAAAAATTGTCGAATTGTTTGCGAAACATTTTGCAGTTTCAAAAACAAGGATTAAAATTGTTTCGGGATTAAAAAGCAAAAAGAAAATAGTGGAAATTGAATAATAGTTAAGGAAATAGATTATGATAAAAGTATGGGATTAAGTGAATTAAAAAGAAAATTAAAAAAATACGTCAGTCCACAAAGAGCAAAAAGTTCTTTATGGTTTTTTAAGACCGGAAAAGGTGAATATGGAGAAGGGGATAAATTTTTGGGAATAAATAATCCGGACATGCGAAAAATTGCAAAGCAATTTTTCGCTGTTTTAAGTTTCACTGATTTGAATAAATTGATTAAAAGTAAATTCCACGAAGAAAGATTAATTGCTTTATTAATTTTAGTTTTTAAATTCGAAAAAACTGATACAGCCAACAAGAAAAAGATTTATAATTTTTATCTTAAACACACAAAATATATTAATAATTGGGATTTAGTTGATTTATCCGCGCATAAAATTGTTGGCGCGTATTTGCATGGCAAAAACAGAAAAATTTTGTATAAATTAGCAAAATCAAAAAAATTGTGGGAGCGCAGAATTGCGATGATTTCCACTTTTTATTTTATTGCCAAAGGCGAATACAAAGATTCTTTGGCGATTGCAGAAATATTGATTAATGATAAACAAGATTTAATCCATAAGGCGGTTGGTTGGGGATTACGGGAAATAGGAAAGCGCTCGCAAGAGATTGAAGAAAAATTTTTAAAAAAACATTATAAAACAATGCCGCGAACAATGCTTAGATATGCGATTGAAAAATTCAGCGAAGAAAAAAGGAAATTTTATCTAAACAAATGAAATGTTTAAAAATTAATAAAAAATTTATTATTATTCTGTTGATTGTTGTTGCTTCGGGTTTTTTATTTTGGAACACAATTAACAAAATTTTAACTAAAAACCCAAAATTGGCAAAGCCGGAAGAAATTATTTTGCAAACAATAGACGATTTGTTGGAAAAAGCAAAGGAAAATATTTCTGCGCCTCCGCCGTTGAAATCCGAGGAAGATTCAGCGCAGTCAATTTTAATCAAATCGGAAGTAATTAGATGGACTAACGCACAGAGGCAAAACAATGGTTTGACTCCGTTAATCGAAAATCAAAAATTAGATTTAAGCGCCGATCATAAGGTCCGGGACATGTTTGTTAATCAATATTTCGAACATCAATCGCCGGTAGGTATAGGCGCGGGCGATTTAATAAAGCAGGTTGATTATGAATATCTTATAGCCGGAGAAAATTTAGCAATGGGTAATTTTGAAAACAGTGAAAAACTTGTTGCAGCATGGATGGAAAGTCCGGGACACAGAGAAAATATTTTGAATTCCAAATACCACGAAATCGGCGTGGCGGTATCACAGGGGATTTATGAAGGAAGAAAGGTTTGGATGGCGGTTCAACATTTTGCTTTACCATCATCATATTGTCTAAAGCCGGATCAAGATTTAAAAACAGAAATCGATACAGACGAACAATTAATTAATCAAATTAAAAATAGTTTGGATTTATTGCGAACAGAACTTGAAGCGCAAAAACCAAAAACGCAAGAAGAAGTTAAAATATATAATCAAAAAGTTGACGAATATAATGTTAATCTTGATCGGTATAATTTATTTATAGAGCAGGTCAAAATTTTAATTAATAATTATAACGTCCAAGTGGAAGTTTTTAATAATTGCTTGAATAAGATAAAAGATTGACAGGGTATTATAATAATGCTACGCTAAACATAATAGACATGAGTAAAAAAGCGATAATTTTATTAATAATTTTGTTGGTTTTAATCGTAGGGATAGTTTCGATAGTAGCATTTTTGTTAAAAAACGAAGCAAAAAATTTTAATTCGGATATTACGGTATCAGTAAAATCAAATCAAGTTATAACAAGCCCCCTTCAAATAGATGGCAAGGCAAGGGGTTTTTGGTTTTTTGAAGCGAGCTTTCCAATAAAATTGGTGGATGAAAATAACAATATTTTAGCAATAACAATTGCACAGGCGAAAGAAGACCCGGTCACGGGTGAGGTAAACTGGATGACTGAAGATTTTGTTGATTTTAAAGCAAAATTGGAATTTGTGCCGGAAAAAAACCAAAAAGGATTTTTGATTTTTATGCGCGACAACCCCTCGGGTCTGCCGGAAAACAACGAAGAATTTAAAGTCCCGGTACAAATGGAGGCAGTAGAAACAACGATTGTAAAAGTATTTTTCAATAATAATCAAATGGACCCGGAAATGTCTTGCAATAAAGTTTTTCCGATTGAAAGAACAATTAAAAAAACCGAGGCAGTGGGCAGGGTAGCGATTGAAGAATTGTTAAAGGGTCCGTTAGAAACTGAAGAAACGCAAGGATTTTTTACAAGCATTAATTCTGGCGTAAAAATTCAAAGTTTAATTATTGAAAACGGAACCGCAAAAATTGATTTTGACGAACAATTACAATTTCAAGTTGGAGGTTCATGCAGAGTATCGGCAATACGCGCACAAATAATTGAAACATTAAAACAATTTTCAACAGTTAAAAATGTAATAATTTCTATAAACGGAAGAACTGAAGAAATCCTTCAGCCGTAAAAATCTAAAAGGTCGTTTAATCAAAATTAAAAAAGTTTCTATTCGCAATTTACATTAAAATAGTGGTTAGTTTATTTTAGAATAAATTGTTCGTGAAATTATATCGTGATGTTTAGAAAACGAGATGATTCTCCAAGAAAAATGGTACAAGGAAACTGGAAATGTTCAAAGTGCGGTACAGATATAACTGAATTGCCATTTGAACCATCCGGCGATTTACCGCTTTTTTGCAGCGCCTGTCATAGAGAAAGAATGAATGAAAGGCGAGGTAATGATAGAGGTGGATTCCAAAGACAAATGGTTCAGGGGAATTGGAAATGTGCTAAATGTGGGGTTGATATAACTCAACTTCCTTTCCAACCAAAAGAAGGGCAGGAAATTCTTTGTAGAGATTGTTACAAAGCACAAAAAGGTTACTAAATCTTTTATAGTCAGAAACAATCCCGATTTTACGCCCGCCAGAGGCGGGTAAATCGGGGTTGTTTTATTATTGAATTAGAGAAGATCCACCGTCTTCAAGAAAAGGATTTTGATCAAGAACGGTTGGAAGGGGAATTGGCCGTTGTTTTGGCCAAAAAGATGGCACTGCTTCCCGTGGTACGGGAAGCAGTGAATTGCCACTTCCAACCTTTGCATCCCGAGGATATCGAGCGTCACCCCATGCTCTTGTAGCATGGGGTATTTTTTTATCTAAAAATGAGATATAATTAAGGTATGCCCCGTAGTGAATTTCTCACTGCTGCGGAGCAGCAATAATTTTAATTAGTGAGAAATCTACTACGGGGTATGGACATTAAATTATTAAAGAAAGAATCATATTTGCGAATGATTAAAAATTCAGTTGGGACAAAAATGTTCAGAAATTTATATATAGAAGTTAAGGATAAAAAAATTGATGCGACTCATAATGGAATTTTATCTTGCGCTTATTTTGTTTCAAGTATTTTGTTAATTTGGGGATTGATAAAAAAGAAACATGCAACCGTAATAAAAACCGTGTTGGACATAGAAAAATTTGGCTGGAAGAAAATAAGTATTAACAAAATGCAATCCGGCGATATAATTATTTGGGAAGAAAAAAATAATCATTTACATTGTGGATTTTATATTGGAGATAAAAAAGCAATAAGTAATAGCGAATTTAAAAAAATACCAGCTGTGCATAGTTGGGATTATAATGGTAAAAGAAAAATTATCGCCACCTATAAATGCCCGTTAAATAAATGAAAAGATTTTTCAAAAAAATTTTATTGTTCGTAATTCTGATTATTGTCGGACTGGGTTTGTATTTGTTTACTGGTCGCGCCAAGCCGGCGGAAAATATCAAATGGGGCGTGACATTCAGCAAAGGTTATGCGAGCGATTTTGAATCGGATTGGCGCAAAATGTTTTTAGCGATTTTAGATGATTTAAAAGTAAAGAATTTTCGTTTAATTGCCTATTGGAATGAAATTGAAAAACAAAAGGGCGAATATGATTTTTCCGAATTGGACTGGCAAATTAACGAAGTTTCAAAAGGGGGAGGAGAAATAATTTTGGCAATTGGGAAAAGATTGCCAAGATGGCCCGAATGTCATATTCCCGAATGGGCTCAAAATTTATCTAAAGAAGAACAAGAAGAATCAATTGTTGCTTATATTAAAGAAACAGTTAATCGCTATAAAAACAATTCAAACATAAAAATCTGGCAAATTGAAAATGAACCATTTTTAAGAACATTTGGAATATGTCCTAAATTAGATAAAGAATTTTTAGACAAAGAAATTACATTGGTTAAATATTTAGATGCTTCTTCTTTGGAAGCGGGACAAGCACGGCCAATTATGATAACTGAGAGCGGAGAATTCAGCACTTGGATTGGTGGCGCAAGAAGAGCGGATATTGTTGGAACATCAATTTATAGAACAATTTATGGGAAATTGGGTTATGTAACTTATCCTATCCCGTCAGTTTTTTATCGTAAAAAAACAAATTTGATTAAATCATTATTTAATGTTGGGCGTATTATTGGCATAGAAATTCAGGCAGAGCCGTGGGGTAAAAATCCGGTGAAACAGATGGATAAAAAAGAAAGCGATATTTCTATGAGTTTCGAAAAATTTAATCAAGTTATAAAATACGCGCAGAATACCGGATTTAATGAAATGTATTTATGGGGAGTTGAATGGTGGTATTGGATGAAGCAAAAAGGCGATGATAGTTATTGGAACAGAGCAAAAGAATTGTTTAAATAATTTATGATAATAGGATTAGATATTGGTGGAACAAACATAAAAGGAATTTTATTAGACGGAAACAAAATTCGGTCTAAAGTTCAATATTCGACAAAATCAAAAACAAATAAGAATTTATTATTAAAACAAATTTTTAGATGTTTGGAAATTTTAATTAAAAAAGCCAAAAAAATAGAGGGCATTGGCATTGGCGTGGCCGGGCCAGTTGATTTTAAAAATCAAAAAATATTAAATCCGCCGAATGTCACAGCATTAAAAAATTTGGAACTTGGAAAAATAATTCAAAAAAAATTTCAAATTAAAACATTGATTGAAAACGATGGACACCTAATGACATTAGCAGAAGCAATTATGGGTGCGGGAAAGAATAAAGAAATTGTTGTTGGGATAACGCTTGGCACAGGAGTCGGCGGAGGATTAGTAATAAATAAAAAAATAATTCATGGAGAAATTGGAACAGCAGGAGAATTTGGGCATATGACCATAAATAAATATGGAAGAAAATGTAATTGTGGAAGCAGGGGATGCTTGGAAACATATTTAAGCGAATCCGGAATTAGAAAAACAAGTTTTGATTTTTTTCACAAAAGGATTAGAAGTTATGATTTACATCAGATTGGTCGAAAAGGAAACCAAACAGCGATTGAAGCATGGAAAGAAATTGGCGAATCTTTAGGCGTTGGCTTGGCAAATATAGTTGATATGTTTAATCCGGAAATTATTATTATTGGAGGTGGAATTGCTTGTGGGGCGGGAGAACTTTTAATTAATCCTGCTAAAAAAACAATGAGAAAAAATATTTTATCGGAATCAGCCAAAAAAACTTCGGTTGTGTTAACAAAATTAAACGAATATGCCGGCGCAATCGGCGCAGGGTTGTTATTTAATCAATAATTAATATTCAACAAAACTTATGAATAAAAAAACATATATCATTATTATAATAATTTTATTGGTGATTATAGGGTTTTTGGTTTATAATCAATTTTTTGGCAAAAAACAAACCAACAACAGCAATGTAGGAACAATATTTAAAGGGGATTTGATTATTGGTAATGAAAAAGCGCCGGTTACGATTATAGAATATTACAGTTATTTGTGCGGTCATTGTAAAACATTTGAAGATGAAGTTTTGCCAAAATTGACTGAAAATTATATTATTGCCGGCAAAGTGAAATTGGTTTTAAGGCCATTTTTTCTTCCCGGCTATAATGTTTTGAGTCAAGCGGTTTTGTGCTCCAATGATCAAGATAAATTTTTGGAATATCATAATCATCTTTTTGCCAATAACGATAAAATAGACAGTATTAACGCCCTGGAAACTTTTGCGGAAACAGTAGGAATAAATAAGGAAAAATTTAGCAAGTGTTTAGAATCGGAAAAATATAAGTCAAAAGCAGAAGAATTGTACAATCAGGGAATTGCAGATTTTAAAAAGGCAAACATCCCCAGCAATCAGCAAGGAACCCCTTCGTTTTTTATCAATGGCGAAGCAGTTATTGGCGCAATGCCATATGCTGATTTTATGAAAATAATTGAAGAAAAATTAGTAAATTAACATGGACAAAAAGCAGGCAAGAGAAAGGGTTGAAAAATTGAAAAAAGAAATTTGGAAGCACAATTACGCTTATCATGTTTCGGATGCTCCGGAAATTTCTGATGCCGCATTTGATTCTTTAAAAAACGAATTGAAGGAGTTGGAATATAAATTTCCTGAATTTATTACTTCCGACTCGCCGACGCAGAGAGTAAGCGGAAAGCCACTGGATAAATTTCAAAAAATTCATCACGAAATTCCGATGCTCTCTTTTAATGACGCTTTTAATAAGCAAGAAATGCTGGACTGGCAGAATCGAAATGAAAAAATAGTAAAAAATTATGATAAAAACGGTTATTATTGTGAATTAAAAATAGATGGATTGGCAGTAGAATTGATTTACGAAGACGGGATTTTTAAAACAGGCGCAACCAGAGGGGACGGAATAATTGGTGAAGATGTTACGCAAAACTTAAAAACCATAGCCAGCATCCCGTTGCGACTATCGGATAAAGTTGCCAATAAAATTGTTGTTCGCGGAGAAGTTTTTTTAGAAAGCAAAGAGTTTGAAAGAATAAACAAAGAACTGGGAAGAAAAAAAGAAAAAATTTATGCCAATCCGAGAAATTTAGCAGCGGGCTCTATTAGACAATTAGACCCCAAAATTACCGCCAACAGAAAATTAGATTTTTTTGCTTACGCCATGATAACGGATATGGGACAAAAATTTCACGAACAAGAGCATGAAATTCTGAAAAAAATTGGATTTAAAGTTGTAAAATATAATAAATTTTGCAAAAATCTGGAAGAAGTTGAAAAAACGAAAAATTATTGGGAAACAGCGCGCGAAAAATTAGATTTTGAAATAGATGGATTGGTTGTGATTACTAACGAAAATATGATGTTTAAAAAATTGGGCACAATTGGTAAAGCGCCGAGAGGAGCGATTGCCTATAAATTTTCTGCAAAAGAAGGAACAACAATCATCGAAGATGTAATTTGGCAAGTGGGAAGAACCGGTGTTATAACTCCGGTTGCAGTATTAAAGCCGGTGCAGATTGGCGGAGCGACAATTACTCGCGCAACCCTGCATAATTTTGATGAAATTAAACGGTTGGAAATAAAAATAGGAGATACGGTAATTGTTGGTAGGGCGGGAGATGTAATTCCGGATATTGTTAAACCATTGAAAAATTTGAGAACAGGCCAAGAAAAAGAAATTAAAATTCCAAAAATTTGTCCGCTTTGCGGGTCAAGAATTGTAAAAATCGGCGATGAAGTTGCTTATCGTTGTGCGGATAAAAATTGCGGGGCAATTTTAAGAGAAAAAATTTATCATTTTGTTTCCAAAAAAGCATTTGACATTGTTGGTGTGGGTCCGAAAATTATTAATAGATTTTTAGATGAAGGACTAATCA
>JAKJED010000005.1 GCA_022705575.1 Patescibacteria group bacterium | reverse complement strand
CTATTACTGTTATGGCTATTGCAGTTCGATACTAGAAAATATTACGTCAACAAATCCTTACTGTGGTTTAAATCCAGATTTATTCTTCTGTTTGGGAAAAATTGATACCAAAAATGCTATTGTTGCTAGGTCAATGTGTCGTGCGTCCGTACAAAGTGCCTGTCCTGCTTTGGGTGGAAAATACGGGTGTTCCTACAGTGTAACTACGCCATGCTCCCCTTAAAATTAATTTTACAAAAAATATGAATACAACATTAAAAAAAACATTAATAATCATAATCGTGGTGTTGATTGTTGCTTTAATTGGCCTGCTTGTATATAATTTTCTGCTTAAGCCCAAAACAATTTCCACAAACAATAATTCCAATCAAAACAAAGAATTGCCCGGAGGAGGCACTGTTGGAAATAATGCTGGCGTCGAAGAAACAAACAATAACAACAACGAAACAATATATCAGCAAAAATCCAGAATAAAAGCCATCAGCACAGAACCCGTATTATCTCCAACGATAAGCTCTGATAAATCAAACATTATATATTTTCTTAATTCTGCTGGAAATATTTTTGAATCGGATTTTACAGGATCAACCGCAACAGCTATATCAAAAACGGTTCTTGAAAATCTTAAAAATATAATTTGGGCGCCGAATAAAAACAAAGCGATTATGGTTTTTCAAGATAATATGGAAAATGTCAGCAAATATCTTTACAATTTATCCGATGAAAAATCTTTGCCTCTTGGCAAGTATTTAAACTATATTTCTTGGTCGGCGGACAGCAATAAAATCGCCTATCAATATCAAAATGAAACAACCGGGGCTAATGATATAAGCATTGCAAGCCCGGATGGCTCAAAATTCTCCGTTGTTTTAAGCACAAGAATGAAAAATTTAATCGTTGAATGGCCGTCAATCAATATTTATTTAAGGGAAAGACCGTCGGGATTGGCGCAAAGCAATCTCTACTCTTTAAGTCCAACGTCCAAAGCCCTAAACAAAACAATTGCCAATGTTTATGGATTCAGCGTTAAGTGGTCGCAAAAAGGAGATAAATTGCTTTATTCTTCAACCAGTCCCAAGGGCGAAAATATCGGAATTTTTATTGCCGACAACAATGGCGGAAACAAAAAAGCCATCGGGGTTTCTACTTTGGCGGAAAAATGTGTTTGGTCGCAAGATGTCAGATATATTTTTTGCGCAATCCCCAAAAACATAGCAGAGGCCAAAGTTTTACCCGATGACTTCTATAAAGAAAAATTTATCGGCGATGATGAATTTTATAAAATTGATGTAGGAACAGGAGAAAAAATAAATATCTTGGGAGACGAAAACTTGATTGTGAGCTATGATGCCAAGGAACTATTTTTATCGCCACAAGAAGATTATTTATTTTTCGTGAATAAACGGGACGGCCGACTTTATTCGATAGAATTGTAATACTGCCGTTATCCCAATCATTATCCAAAACACCACAGATAAATCATTCTTCCAATAGGTTGTGTCCACTAATCCATGAGCTAAGATGTATGTCATCGAACACAATAACGCCAAATTTTTGGCGTTATTTTTATAGAACCAAATCAATATTAAAATAAATCCGACAAAACCCGGCAACCCTGTTTGAATTAAAAATGCTAAAAATACATTGTGTGGTTGCGGGACTCCCCATTTAGGATATGGCGGAAAATAATATTCAAACGTCCCCGGTCCAATTCCTGTAAAGGGATTTTCAAAAAAAGCATTAACCGCCCCCTTCCAAATGACAAATCGCGCATCAAAAGATTTTAACCCTTCTAACGATTGTATTTTTATTAATCCGATAATTAATATGGCAGCAGACCCCACTACGACAAGACTCAATGCCAACGCTTTTTTATTTTTTTGATAAAGATAAAACACCGCGCCCAGCCCAACAGCGCCAATTATACCCAACAACGCACCAAATGATTGAGTAAACGACAAAACAACGGCTATGGTTATAAAAATAACTCCATAAATTCCCCTTGTCTTCCATGCGGCTCCCTTTGCGGTCCCATTGACTCCCTTTAAACAGTTGCCCAAGAAACGCTCAAGGGGAAATCTAAGAAAAAAACCAAGAGACAACAACAACGGGATTGCCAAATACATTGCCAAATAATTCGGGGAATTAAAAACCCCTTGCAGCCTCCCCTGATAATTTAAATTCCCACAAATTAAATAAATCAACGAAATTAAAGCCACCACAAATCCCGACAATATCATACTTTTAAAAACGTCTTCAACATCTTCTTTTTTGATAACCGTAATAAAAATCATAAAAAATAGAATCGGGTCAACAAACCACGCTTTCCAAATTCCTGCACTTGTTTTTGCATCCCAAGAAAATATCGTTGCTAAACTCACGCCCAAAAACAATAAAAACACCCCCCAAATCAATAATCTTTCATATTTGATAACGGTCCACAGGCTTCTATGAACGCCTTGAAACACCCACAATATAAACAATGCGCAAATCAATAATTCCAACATCGTTGTTGGAATTTTTAAAATTTCAAACCGAATTAAATACAGTGGCAAGCAAAAAACAACCAAACACGCCCCCTGTTTTAAAATTTTCATATTTCTTTTTTAACCAATAATTCAATTTCTTCTTTTTTTATTCCCTTGATCAAATAAAGCGTAACAATATAAACAATCAATGCTCCCACGACCAACAAAAAAACATTCCAATATTTGAATAAATGCACAAATCCTGCCATTGCCACGCTTGCTATCAATGGCTTCCAAATATTAAATCTTGGAAAATAACGAATTGTTTTGCAAACAAATATGAACATTAAAATTGTTACCAATAATTCCGTAACAACGGTGGTCCAAGCAGCGCCAATATATTGATATTTTGGTATAAAAATCAAATTTGTAACAATATTAAAAATCATTCCGGCAAAATATATCCAAGCCCCGACCTTTTGCCTGTCTAAAGCGATAATGCTGTTCCCTAAAAGAGTTCCAAAAAAAATTAAACCGATTGCGATTGCTAAAATATTCAACGGTCCCGCTGAAGCAGAAAAACCATTTCCTCCAATCAAAACCACTATTTGCCCAGAAAGCATTATTATCCCAATAACCAACGGAATCACAAGCATAAAAAGAATATCAACGGTTTTTTGGTATATTCTTTTGAATCTTTCTCTGTCTCTAAACGCGCTAGAAGACAACAGGGGCATAATCAGCCCTATAAACATTGACGGGAAAAAAATCAATCCTTCTAAAATTTTATACGCAATTCCATATATACCGACATCGGAAATCGGACTCAAAGAGTTTTTATTAATTAACGGGATAGACAAAAAAATGCTGTCAATTTTAAAATAAATCAAAGTTAAAACAATCGAGGCCGCAATGGGAATCGTTGTTCTGATTAATTTTTTCCAATACGCAAAATCGAATTCTAAAGAAAATTTTACATAGCGCCGAGCAAAAACAAATAAAAGCAAAAAATTAATCAAACACCCCAAAATCAAAGACCCGATTATGCCATAAAACCCGAATCCTAATTTCATTACTGCAACTACCATCAAAAACTGGCTGATTCTTCCCGCTATATCCGCTATTGCCGATTTATCTGTTTTCAAATATTTTTGGAAGATTCCCATTAAAACCTGACCCATAGATAAAAACAAAAAAGAAATTGCCGCTAACATTGTGCCGCTCTTAACTTGATAAGAATAAGGAAACAACCAGACAACCAAACATGCGATTGTTAACAAAAATAAGACAACAACAACTCTAATTGTAAAAATATTACTCACCACTTTTTTTTCACTAATTTCTGAACGAGAAATTTCTCTGATCATCAAAGAATAAAGTCCTAAATCGGCCAAATTATCAAAAATATACAAAAATGCCATTATTAAACTATATCCTCCAAATCCATCTTTCCCTAAATATCTCGCAATAAAACCCAACGTTACCAAAGAAAGAGCAACGCCCATTAGGCGCGCCCCGATTGAAATAACGGTGTTATAGGCAAGTTTTCTAACCAATGTCATAAATTTACGGATAAAGCCTGATTACCAATCTTCTTTCTGGCTCTTCTCCGATACTTTCAGTAACAATATCGGGCAATTCCGCCAATTTTAAATGAATAATTCTCCTTTCATAGGCCGACATCGACTCCAATGTTAACGGCTTTTTAGTTCTTCTCACTTTTTTTGCTGATTTTATTGCAATTTCATTTAATTCATTTTTTCTTGTTTCTTTGTGATTGTTGATGTCTAAAACTATAAATTGTTCCACTCCGACTCTAATCAACAACAATCTTATCAGATACTGCAAAGCATTTAGTCCGTCTGCCCGTTCCCGAAGAAACCTTTCTGCGTCTCGCGAAGCCATTTCAATGTTCACCTCTATTGTCTCCTTATTTTTAGATAAATTGTCTTTTTTAAGCGCGACATTTTCAATCTTAACCCCCATCACATTTAAAATTGTTTCGATTATTGTTTTAATTTTTTCCATGTTCCGCAGCAAATTTTTGACATACCCGCGTCAGGTTTATCAAAAATCTAATATACTTAATTTATTTTAATGGTCTTTGTTTGAATTGTGTTCTGATTGTGTCCCGCAACTGCGAGACAATTAAAAATTCATTTCGGGGCATATTTTTTATATAAAAAATAATCTTGTGCTAATCCTAAAATCGTGCTTATCGTCCAATAAAACGCCAACCCAGATGGAAGATTCAGAGCGATAAAAACCGTCATAATTGGAAAAAAATAATTCATTGAACGCATCATATTTTTCTGGGTTTCTGCTGCTTTTTCCGTTGTCCCTAATTGAGGCGTGGTAATTGTGCGCTTCATTGCCATTTGTGACGCGAAAAATTGTCCGATCCCCGCTAAAACTGCTAATACCGGACTTTTTTGGGATAAGTTCATAATCCCTAAAAACATCGGATTGATTAATCCGTTTCCCGAACTCAACACATTCATAAACGCCCGATACAAGGCAAAAATAATCGGTAATTGAACAATCATCGGCAAACATCCTGAAAAAGGGTTAATTTTATTTTCTTTATAAAATTTCATCAACTCACGACTTTGTTCTTCTTTGTTTTTAAATTTTGTCTGAATTTCTTTAATTTTATCTTTATGCCGAGATAATTCCATTTGAGACTTAATTGATTTTTGCGCAAGAGGAAATAAAATAATTCTAACTAAAACAGTCAGAATTATAATTACCACGCCCAAATCATGTCCAGGGATATTGTTATATAAAAAAATCAAAAAATTAAATATTGGTTCGTAAAAAATTTTGTTAAAAAAATCTCCCATATTATTTTAGAACATCCTCTCCTCCGCGATTAAACGGGTTACAGCGCAAGATTCGCCCTAAACTTTTCACCCCTCCCTTAAACAATCCATATTTTTCAATTGCCCGAACAGAATAAATTGAACATGAAGGATAAAATCTGCACCCGCAATTCGGCCTAACCATTGTTATCGCTTTAGAAAAACTATTTTGGTATAATTTTATTAATTTTAAAATTAAATATTTCATTTATGTCTTGTTTTATCTCTAAAAATTTTTTATCAACAATTGCCGGCAGAGCAATAACCACAAAGTCAAACCCGTTTTTGAATTTTAATTTTCTAATACTTTCTCTCATTTGTCGCTTTATTTTATTTCTTACCACTGCCTTGCGCGAGATTTTTTTACTCACCACAAAAGTAAATCGATTATTTTCTAATTGATTTTTGACCGCCCTTACAACAATAAACTTTCCTGCAATCGTTTTGCCATTTTTAAACACCCTATCTATATCGTTTCTTTTTTTTAAACGATTTTTTAAAGAAAGCATTTTTATGCGCTTAATCTTTTTCTTCCTTTTTGTCTGCGTCGATTCAATGTTTTTCTTCCTCCTTTCGTTCTCATTTTCACCCTAAATCCATGAACTTTGCTTCTTTTTCTTTTTTTGGGCCTATAGGTTAGTCCTTGTTGTGCCATATAATTTAGCTTAACAACAATTAAAACATCGGTCAATCATATTAAACAACCAAAACAACGCCAAACAAATATATCCACAAACCATTAACACATTGTCAACAAAATGAGTCATTGACTTAATTTTTTTATAAAAATTTTCATGGTATAATCTTTATATGACCAACAATGAATTATGGCAATCAGTATTAAACGAAGTACAGCTTTCCATTTCTAAACCCAATTTTACTACTTGGTTTAAAAACACAAGCGTTGTTTCTCAAAAAAATGGCGAGGTTGTTATTGGCGTACCAAACGGATTTACAAAAGAATGGCTGGAAAATAAATATAATAAAATAATTATCTCTGCTCTTCGAAGCACCATTGGTAAAATCAAAAGCGTTAAATATATAATTAGTTCTTCTATAAAACCTTCTCCCGAAACAAAAGGAAAAAACAAAAAAAGAACCGAAGAAAGAAAAATTATTGTCGCAAAAGAACAATTAGACATACAAGAATATAAAATTGACGAAAATACCAACCTAAATCCGCGTTATACGTTTGATTCTTTTGTTGTTGCTTCGTTTAATGAATTAGCACACGCCGCAGCACAGTCCGTAATTAAGGACTTGGGGAGAGTTTACAACCCACTTTTTGTTTATGGAGGGGTCGGGGTTGGAAAAACCCACCTAATACAAGCCATAGGAAACGAAGTAAAAAATAAAGGAAAAAACATAATCTATGTTTCTTCTGAAAAATTCAGCGCGGACCTAATCACATCTATTTCCGAAAGAAAGGTTGAAGAATTTAAAAATAAATACAGAAAGGTTGATATGTTAATTATCGACGATATTCAATTTTTAGCGGGTAAAGAAAAAACACAAGAAATCTTTTTTCATACATTTAATAATTTATACGAAAAAAACAAACAAATTATTATTTCTAGCGACAGACCACCAAAAGCGATTTCCACACTAGAAGAAAGATTAAGGTCAAGATTTGAAGGGGGAATGATTGCTGATATTAGTATGCCCGAATACGAAACAAGACTCGTTATTTTAAAGAAAAAAGCTGAAGAATTGGGCGTAAAACTTTCCGAAGAAGCATTTAGTTATATTGCATCCAATATCCAAAAAAATATAAGAGAGCTGGAAGGAGCATTAAATAGAGTTGTAGCATTTATTCGTCTTAACAACACCAACCCAACTCAAAAACAATTAATCCAAATATTAAAAACAGTAATCACCAACCCTAAAAAAAGAACCAATTATAAAAAAATAGCCGAAATTGTTGCCGAATTTTACGATGTTAACATTAATGATTTAATAAATAGAAGTAGAAAACAAGAGGTTGTTAAACCTCGCCAAATAGCAATGTATTTAATGCGCGAGGAATTAAAAAGCTCATATCCTTTTATTGGTCAAAAACTTGGCGGAAGAGATCACACCACAGCTATTTATGCGTGTAATAAAATAGATGAAGAATTAAAAAATAATAACGAATTAGAACAAGAATTGAATCTTATTAAAGAACGACTTTATAGTGGGCCCATATAATAAACTGTTAATTTTTTTATAATAACTTCTTAATAAAATTACTTTTAAAAATTGTTTTAAATTTTTATCAACAAATTAAAAACATTTTTTAAGATAATTATTATATCTTTAATTAACAAGGTTATTAAATTATTTCTCTTTAAAAAAATAACTTATCCACAAAAATTTAATTCTTAATAATAATAATTATTTAATAATTAAATAATTATTAATAAATATATGAAAATAATTTGTCTTCAAGAAAATTTTAAAAAGGGGTTATTAAATGTATCAAATATTACGGGTAAAAATTTAACCCTACCAATTTTAAATAATATTTTATTAAATACAGATAAAAAACAATTAAAATTATCAACCACTGATTTAGAAATGGCAATAATTAGTCAAATACAATGTAAAATAGAGAAAGAAGGAGATATTACCGTTCCAGCAAAATTACTAGTTAATTTTATAAACAACCTTCCTAATAATAAAATAAATATAAATATTAAAAATAATATAATTTCTTTAAAATGTGAAAATTATAATTCTTTTATTAAAGGATTAGACGCGAAAGACTTTCCAATAATTCCTAAAATTAAAAACGATCCAATTATAGAAATAGATTCTTTTGAATTTAAAAATGCATTAGAACAAGTAATTAATTTTGTCTCTATTTCAGAGATTAGGCCGGAAATTTCAGGAGTGTTGTTTGATTTTAGTGATGAAAAAAAAGCAAAATTTGTCGCTACAGATAGTTTTAGATTAGGGGAAAAAACATTAAATATTAAAAATAGTAAAATTAAAAAAGGGGAAAGAAAATTAATTATTATTCCATATAAAACAATACAAGAATTAATTAGAATTATTTCTAATTCAAAAAATAATATCTTAAAAATAAGCATTGAAAATAATCAAATTTTATTTGACTTAGAGGAGAATCAAATTATTTCTAGGCTGATTGAAGGCAATTATCCTAATTATCAACAACTTATCGCTAAACAATTTGATACAACAATTATCACCACAAGAGAGGAGTTAATAAAAGCGGTTAAAATTGGAAGTTTTTTTAGCAGTAAAATAAATGACCTAAGATTAAAAATTAATTCTAAAAAATCACAAATTGAAGTATTTTCTCAAGATATTGAATTAGGAGAAAACGCGTCTCAAATTAATAGTGAAATAAAAGGCAAAGACGTGGAAATAATTTTTAATCACAAATATTTATTAGACGGTTTAAATAATATTAATACAGAAAAAGTAATTATTGGGTTTAATGGTGAAACAAGCCCCGGAATAATCAGACCTGAAGGGAAAGATGATTTCATATATATAATTATGCCTATAAAATTGTAAAATAAAAAAGCGCCGAAAAATTAAGGCGCTTTTATAAAATAAAAAGTTTTTTGAGCGATTTTAAGGTTCGGTTGAAATGGGGTTTTGATTATATAAATAACCGTTTTCTAGTTTACTTACCCAGTTCAAAATTGATTGCTCCCAATTTATATATTGTGAGTCGTTTTGCCCATTAGTCTCTCCTAATGGGTTGTTTTTATCTATAAAATGTAAAATAGAATGTATTTGAGGGTATGTTTTTTCTTCTATTAATTCCGGCAAAGTTGAGCTTGTTGCCGGCAATCCGGAAGATTTGTCTATTTTTAATTTTAAATCAGTAATATGGTTCCCGTTTAAAATATCTTTATCGGTTATAGTTTGTTCGGGTTTAAGAAATTCTTCTGCTGGCACAGGTAAATCAAAATAATTTTCTGGTTTTGTGGATGTTTTTAATTCTTGTTTTTTCGCATATGCTTTTTTGATAAACTCGTTCCAAATCGGCGCAGCAATTACCGCCCCCGGCTCTTTGTTTATAGACACATTGTTATTATTTCCTGTCCAAACTCCGACAGCGATAGATGGCGTATATCCAACCGTCCATCCGTCTTTGTAGTCTTGGGTTGTGCCGGTTTTTGCTGCAACCGGAATGTTTTCTATATATAAATATGATTTTCTGCCAAAAATTGGAGCTCGATAATCTTCTGAAGATAAAATTTCAGAAATAATTCTTGTAATTTGTGGTTCTAAAATTTTTTTAGGGTTATTTTTATATTGTTCTATGGTGTTACCTTTATTGTCTTCTATTTTTAGAATGCCTTGAATGGGATTTTTTATTCCTTCGTTGGCAAAAACGCCAAAAGCAGCAGTTTCTTCTAATAGTTTAACCTCTCCCCCTCCCAATACCAATGACAATCCGAATCTTGAGCGATCTTTTAATGTTTCAATTCCCATATCTTGTGCCAGATTAATGGTTTCATCCACTCCCGCTAAGTAAAGAGTTTTTACAGAAGGAATATTTAAAGATTGTGCCAGGGATTCTTTCATTGAAATTGGGCCCCTGAATTTTCCATCATAATTTTTGGGATGGTAACATTTTGTTCCGTATTGGTCTGTTTCTTGTGTTGCGCTTGATGAGCAGTTCGGGTTAAATTCTGTTTTCAAGTCGAAAAGCACAGTGTCGGGAGTAAATCCCTTTTGGAAGGCAACCGCATAAGCAAATGGTTTAAACGAAGATCCCGGTTGTCTTGGACTGGTTGTTACGTTGACATATGGTTCAAATAAACAATTATTTCCCGGAGTGCAATTTGCAGGATAAGAATCGGCATCGTAATTTTTAGATCCTACCATCGCTAAAATTTGTCCTGTTTTGGGGTCTATAGCCGCAAGTGCCGCGTTTTGGGCGTTATATTTTTTACCGTTGGTTTCCGCGCCAATTTTTACTGCTCGGTCAGCAATTTGTTGTAAGTCCCAGTCCAGCGTTGTATACACCTTAAGCCCGGCAGTTTCAATATAGTCTTTTCCGTATTTATTTTCCAAATACTCTTTGATGTACATTACAAAGTGCGGAGCCTTTATTCCTGAGCTGGGAAGAGCAAAATTCAATTTTTCATTTTTAGCGTTTTCGTGCTGTTCTGGAGAAATAAAACCAAGTTCATTCATTCTTTTTAAAATATGTTCTTGTCTTGCTTTAGTGGTTTCAAAGTGCGATCCGTATGGAGAATAATAGCTCGGGGCCTGGGTTAGCGCCGCAAGAAGCGCTGACTCAGCCAAGGTTAAATTTTTTGCGTTTTTATTAAAAAATGTTTGTGCCGCCGCCTCTATTCCATAGGCATTAGACCCGTAAGGAACTTGGTTAAGATAAAAACTTAAAATTTCATTTTTAGAATATTTCATTTCTGTTTCAATTGCAAGGATTGCTTCTTTGATTTTACGTATGTAGGTTTTTTCTGATGTTAAGATGGCGTTTTTAATAAATTGTTGAGTGATTGTAGAGCCTCCAACATTAGTTTTTGTCCCTAAAACTTCTTTCCCAATAATATTATAGACGATTGATCTTAGTACCCCCTTAAGGTCGATGCCGAAATGGTGGTAAAAATTAGTGTCTTCAATCGCTATTGTCGCATTTTTGACATGTTGAGGGATTTCTTCAAATGGAATTACGGTTCTTTTTTCTTCGCCATGAACATCATAAAGAATAATTTCGCCGGTTCTGTCGTAAATTTTTGTTGATTCAGTTATGTCTCTGTGGATTAAATTTTCGGGATTAGGAAGATCTTTGAAACAAAAAACAAAAACAATAATTATAATTGCAAAAAATAAAACAAGCAGCCCAATAAAAATATTTAAGCCCCTTTTTTGCCATTTGTTTGTTTTATTATATGATTCAATTTTTGGCATAACCTAATATAATCATAGCATTTATTTTTTTGAAACTAAAACCCCGGATTGTGACCGGGATTTTAGTTTCAAGTTTTTTTATTCTTCCTCGGATTCGTCCTCGTCTTCTTCTTCGTCATCATCATTTTCTTCGCTCATGTCCTCGCTCTCTTCCTCTTCTTCTTTTTCGTCTTCATCATCGAAATTTTCAATTCCATCATTTTCGTAAGTATCTTTGTCTGTATTTTCATCATCGTCTCCGCTGAAATCAACGATTTTGGAAATTTCGTCGATAGTTGTTAAAGTCATATTGAAGTGTTTTTAATTATTATTTGTCCTTATTTTAAGGCCATGCGTTTTATTATAATTATAAAAAATGTTGTGTCAAGTCTGTTTGGTGGATTTTATGGAGTTTGCACAGCAGATGGCAACCGCTAAAGCATCAGCGGCATCGTCTGGTCTAGGAACTTCTTTTAGTTCTAATATGGTTTTTACCATTTTTTGAACTTGGTTTTTGTCCGCTCGTCCATAGCAGGCAACAGCTTGTTTTATTTGTAAGGGCGTATATTCTGCAAGCTCTATTTTTGCTTCGGCAATTGTTAAAAGAATTACTCCTCGCGCTTGACTTACTTTAATCGCGGTTTTTAGGTTTTTAAAGAAAAAAATATCTTCTACTGCAACAATATCCGGCTTGTATTTTTTTATTAGTTTTTCTAGGCTCAAATGTAGTTTTTCCAGTCTTTCGGCCGTAGAAAAATCAGGAGTTGTTATAATACAACCGTAATCAATAATTTTTAATTTTTGACTTTTAGCTTTTAGTTTTTCAATTATTCCGTATCCAATTATTGCTGTTCCTGGATCAATGCCTAAAATTATCATAGATTATAAGGTTACATTTGAATAAATTTCGTTGACGTCGTCGTTTTCATCGAGGGCTTCAAAAAGTTTTTCAATTTTGTCTTTTTCTTTTTCAGAAACATTAACTTCGTTTTTTGCAATCCATTCTAATCCCGATTCTTCAATTTCAACATTTTCTTTTTTAATTGTTTCTTTTGTTTTTTCAAGATTTTCCGGCAAAGTTTTTATTTCCAAAATACCCTCGGTTATTTTTATGTCTTCCGCCCCCACATCAATTAAAGACAATTCAAGCTCTTCAATGGGCTTGAAAATTTTGTTTTTATCAATTCTGATTACTCCCATTTGGTTGAAATTCCATTTAACGCTGCCGTTTTCCGCTAATCTGCCGTCGTGGGTGTCCAGAATATGTCTGACCTCGGAAATAGTGCGGTTTTTATTGTCTGTAATAATTTCAAGAATTAATTGACTTCCTTCTGGTCCGTAAGCTTCGTATATCACTTCTTCTAATTGTGCTCCGTCTTTATTTTCGCCTGTTCCCTTTTTAATTGCGCGCTGAATATTGTCATTAGGCATATTATAAGAGCGCGCTTTATCAATTGCCATACGTAAAGAGGGGTTGGTAACCGGGTCGCCACCTTTTCGGGCAGAAATTTCAATAAATTTAGCCATTTTACTAAAAATCTTGCCACGTTTTTTATCCATGGCCCCTTTTCTAACTTTGATATTTGCCCATTTGTTATGCCCACTCATATGCCCCAATTTTGACAGAAAATTATTAAGTTGGCAATCCTTTTTTCCTAAATTTAACCAATAATAGCCCCATAAAGCTCGCCCCAAACACAATACATATAATAAGAAGGGTTAAATTAAGTGGATTTTGAGTATTTTGTCGGATCAGTGCCATCTCGTTGTCTCCCTTATTATTCCCTTTGTTTTCTCTTTGAATTGTAATCCTATTGGTATCCGTTTGACTATTATTAGACAATTGAATATAACCACCTTCAATATCATTTTTCGGCAAATCTATAGAATAAGTTTTTGTAGAGTTTTTAGTTGTTTGTGGTGCAACAACATTCATTTGGGAGACGGTTTGTTTAGCTTGCCTTGAGCCCGTTGAAGGGTTGATTCCTATAATGCTCGAGATATTTGCCATTCCCGGCGTAGGCTCTGACCACACAAAGCCTTCTTCGGTTCTGGCCGACGATTTGCCTTGCGGAGGTTTTTCATAATTTATTTCTTGAAATACTGTGCCGTCTGGCATTAATAGCCTGACAGAATCAATATTATTATTTAATGCGATTTTTGTTGTCTGTCTTGAAAATACCAGATAACTTTTTGGCGCAATAAAAGTATTTTTTGGAAAAACAAATGCCTTACTTCCGCTTGCCATGTCATCTAATTGCCAGTTGGAGATATCGGAAATTGAATCAGCTCCATTATAGATTTCAACCCATTCTTCTTCCTCGTCTTTGCCTTCGGGATTCGGCATAAATTCATTAATAATAATCTGTGCTTGTTGAATTTGTACTGTGATTGTATCTGTGGAATAATATCTGCCGTCAAAAACAGTTAAAGTCGCAAGATATGTTCCGGGATAAGCATATTTATGGGTTAAAGAAATTTTATCCAAAGAGTTTCCATCTCCAGTATTCCAAGAATAAGCAAGTTCATTGTTATCGGGATCAGAAGACAACGAGCCGTCAAAAAGAATTTCTTGATCAATAAATCCAATAATATTGTCCCCAGCATTGGCAGTTGGAGGAGAGTTGTTAGTGGTAGATTCCGGGATTTCCGGCGTTTCGGTTTCTTCTGTGGTTGTGGATGTGGATGAAGATTCTTCGGTTTGTACTACAGATGGCGTAGTCTCTATCCAGTCACTAGGCAAATTATTGTCTACTCCGTTGATTATTAATTTAATTGCTTTGCCCTCTTGAACATTTGGAATAAAGCTACCCGTTGTCCAAATCCCTGCGCTTACGGCATCATTCTCCCATGTTTTTACTGTTGTTCCGTATCTAATATAATCTTTTATAGTTGAGGAAGTATGTTGATCCGACGACGACAAAGAAACCACTCCCGATGTATTACTCATGTTCTTTAATGATTTGCCGGTGTATATATCTGTAGAGGTGTTTGTGCCGTCAGCGTTCCAATGAATTATCGTAGAGTTATTAGGATTAATAGTAAGAGAGTTAATGATGTAATGTTTTCCTGCGGCATACAAGCAATAATTATTTAAAGAATACGGTTCAGATCCATTATTGTACAAAACGATATATTCTAATCCCGTATCTGTTTCGCCTGGGTTATAGAACACTTCATTTATCACCACGCTTCCAAAAACAATTTTTGGAGACAAAAAAAGAACAACAATAATTATTATTCCTAAAAATATTTTTTGCATAAATCAAAATAATTTTACTCCGCTCTATACAAATTTTATCACAAAATTACCTTTTCATTAATATAAATCTCTGATAATATAGAATATATGCAAAAAGATATTATTAAAAAAATTGTTAAAGACAAATATAAAGAGATAGCGACAAATAAATCTTCTTGTGTGTGCGGATGCAGTAGTGCAGAAAATATTTCAAAAAACATCGGTTATACTGACGAAGATTTAAAAATTGTTGGCAAGGCAAATCTTGGCTTGGGTTGCGGGAATCCAGTTGCTTTTAGTAGAATAAAAGAAGGAGATACGGTTCTTGATTTGGGATCTGGTGCTGGTATAGACGCCATTTTAGCCGCCAAGAAAGTTGGGGATAATGGCAATGTTATTGGCATTGATATGACCGAAGAAATGATAGAAAAGGCAAGAGCAAACGCAAAAAATCAAAACATATCAAATGTAGAATTCATTTTAAGCGAGATAGAAAACTTACCCTTGCCAGATAATTCGGTGGATATAATAATTACTAATTGTGTTATAAATTTAACGCCCGACAAAGCTAAAACATTTGCCGAGGCATACAGGGTTCTTAAACCAGGAGGGAAAATCTATGTCTCGGACATTGTTTTATTAGAAGAATTATCAGAGGAACAAAAGAATGATAAGGATTTATTGTCTGGTTGTGTCGCAGGAGCATTGTTAAAAGAAGATTACTTAAATAAAATTAAAAATGCCGGATTTAAGGTTAACATCTTGTATGAAAACAAAAAAATTAGCAAAGAGCAATATAATGGAATTAATTTAGAAAGTTTAATGGTTGAATTAGTAAAATAAAATATATGGAAAAAGAACCAAAATTAACGTCATCTGAAGAGGAAAAACAATTAGAGCAAACTCCCCTTATAAAAGCCATGAATCTTTCTGATGACTGAAAATATCATCCAGAAAAAAATGTTTCCGTGAATCAATTAGGCCATGCAGTGGTTGAATGGACTGAAGCGTTAAAAAAAGAAGAAGAGTTTTAAAAAATAAAGAAATCTAAAAACAAGAAAAAATAAAAAAAGAGCCTCGTGGCTCTTTTTTTATTGACTTATCTTTCAGGCCAACCCATTGGTGGCCTTTTTTATTTCTTCTTGATATTGTTAATAACAGAGTTATAATGGAGTTGTAATGATTAAATATAAAAATTATGGAAAATGGAGAACAAAAAAAAGATATGCCTTTATTGATGCATACAACACTATTAATACAACAGAAAAATTATTAAATTTTTCAATCGATTGGGATAAATTGTATGCCCATTTAAAAAATAGATGGAAATGTGAAACAGTGTTTTTTACTCGGGGATAGATATAGGAGACGTAGATACTGAACAAGAATATGAAAGATTGAAAAAAATTAGGATATATTGTTCAGAGCAAAACAACAATCCCATATAAAAATCCCGACAAGAAAATTAGTGTCAAGTGTAAACAATGTGGTTTTGAAAACCTAGAAATAATTTCTATGGGACATAAGAAAAAATCAAATTGCGATGTCGAATTAGGTGTAGACGCCGTAAACAACGCTGGTCCAAATAAGGAATTTATGATTTTTACAGGCGATGGTGATTTTGAATATTTAATCAAAGATTTAACCGAAAACAAAAATGTTTTTGTTTATATTGTCTCTAACCGGTCCAAAAACACTATTACCAGCAAAAGATTTTCTCATAAGCTTAGAGAATTATTTAAACATCAAAATGTCAAATTCATAGATATAAATTCGTGGAAAGAAATCATTAAGAAATGAGGTTTTGGGTAAATATAAAAACGCCACGAAGCGTGGCGTTTTCGAATGATATTTATATTGTATATTTCAAAAAATACTCTGTCAAGCCCCTAAATAGAAAACCCCCTGTTTTAACGGAACGCCTTACGGTATTCCAACGCAGGAGGATTTACTTCTAATTTAATGGTATAAAAAATTTAATCGTTTGTTAAGTTTTTTAAATCAACTTTTCTTGTTCGGATTTGGGTGGTTTGAGGTCGAGGTGTTTGTAAGCAGCGGGAGTGACGATACGGCCTTGCGGGGTGCGGGCGAGAAAACCAATTTGCATTAAATAGGGTTCGTAAATATCGGAAATAGTGTCGCGTTCTTCGGATGTTGCGGCAGCAATAGTTTCAATCCCAACCGGTCCGCCGTTAAATTTTTCAATAATTGTTTTTACAATCAATCTGTCGATTGGTTCTAATCCCAATTCGTCAATTTCCATCATCCCTAATGCTTCTTCAGTGATTTTTTTATTTATTTTACCTTGTCCGTGGACCTGAGCATAGTCCCTGACTCTTTTCAATAAACGATTTGCCACTCTTGGCGTTTTTCTTGCTCTTTTGGCAATTTCTTTCAGTCCTTCTCTATCAGCTTCAATATTTAAAATTTTTGCTGATCTGTTTAAAATATCTTCAATGTCTTTTTCTTCATAAAAATCTAAATGGTATGTTGCGCCAAAACGATTTCGTAAAGGTGATGACAATAAACTAATGCGAGTGGTTGCAGCAATCATTGTGAACGGCGGAATGTCTAGTTGGATACTGCGTGCTGACGGGCCCTTGCCAATAATAATATCTAAATGAAAATCTTCCATTGCTGGATACAAATATTCTTCAATTAATTTATTTAAGCGATGTGCTTCATCAATAAACAAAACATCGCCCTTTTCAAGATTGGTGAGAATCGAAGCAAGGTCGCCGACCTTTTCAATTGCCGGTCCGGAAGTAATTTTAATATTTCTTCCGAGTTCTTTGGCAATAATGTGCGCCAGGGTTGTTTTCCCTAATCCTGAACCGCCATACAATAATATGTGTTCTGCTGCTTCTTCGCGTTTTTTTGCCGCTTCAAGCAGAACTTTAAGATTTTTTTTGACCTTTTCTTGACCAAAATACTCTGTAAGCTCATTTGGCCTCAAAGTTTTGTCTAGTGTGTTGTCTTCTAATTGTTGACGGGGATCAGTGAACATAGTATCAAAATCTAAAAATTAAATACCAAATATTAAAAATGCGGACTTGCTATTGACAAGGTTATTTTTCTCTGCTATAATAAGCACAGAGAATAGAAATAGGCAAAAATGACCTATTTTTATTTATACTTCCTTTCTAATAACCTGTAGGCAATAAGGGTAACCAAAATTTTTTATTAAAATTTACCCTTTGGAACTTTTCTTAGTTTAGGATATTCCGGTTTCCTCCTTGTTGAGGTTTTAGCTGGAGTATTCCTCGGAAAATTTCTAAACTTCGGATCCTAAGCCGATGTCACTTGCCTACAGATTATTGGGAAGGAGCTTGCCCCGCTGATGGCGGGGTTTTTGATTATCCTAAAATTCTTTCTACTTCTTCCATCGTAGTAATTCCTTGCAATACTTTTAAAAGTCCATCTTGCTTCATTAAAACCATCCCCGATTTTATTGCTGATTCTTTGATTTCAACAATTGACGGAGTTTTCAAAACAACTTTTTCCATTGCATCGTTAACAACAAATAGTTCAAAAACGCCGACTCTTCCTTTGTATCCCGTAAAATTGCAATAAGCGCATCCTTGCCCCGATGCCTGTTTAATTTTAATATCATCTAATTTTGGTCTGCCTGCCATGTTAACCGTTTCACTGGCGCGGGCGGGTAAATTTTTTAATTCGTCTTGAATTTTTTGCAGGATTTCTTTGGTTGGTTTTATCTCTTGAGAACATTTTGGACAAACCTTTCTTAACAATCTTTGTGCAATTACCAGGTTTAGTGCTGGCGGAATCATGGTTGGGTTTACTTTCATATCAACTAGACGCGGGATTGCTCCAGCCGCATCGTTGGTATGCAGGGTAGAAAACACCAAATGTCCCGTAAGCGCAGCATTAATTGCGGTTGTTGCTGTTTCATTGTCACGAATTTCTCCAACAAGAATAGTGTCTGGGTCTTGGCGCAGAATAGAACGCAAACCAGAAGCAAAAGTATATCCTTTTTCTGAATCAACTTGCGTTTGTTCCACTCCTTTGAGATGATATTCAATCGGGTCTTCAAGTGTAATAATTTTTGAGCCGGGATCGTTTACTGCTTTCAAAAACGCATACAATAAAGTAGTTTTACCGGAACCAGTTGGGCCGGTGGTAATAATCATGCCATTGGGTTTTTTTAATTCTTCGGTTATAATCTTAAAGTCATATTCTTGAATGCCCAAATCCCCAACTTCCAATCCAATTGTTTTTGGGTCTAAAATTCTTAAAACAATGTTCTCTCCGTAATTAGCGGGAATAATTGAGGTTCTGATTTCGATTTCTTTGCTTTCTTCTGATTCGGCAGAAGATTTGAAACTGAATCTGCCGTCTTGCGGTACATCGTGCACGTTTAATTTTAATTCTGAAAGCATTTTTATTCTTGAAAGTAACAATTGGTATGCTGATAACGAAATGTTTGCCGCGTCTTGCAAAATTCCGTCTAATCGATATCTTAAACGGGTTGTGTTTGTTGATTCGTTTTCAAGGTGTATATCTGATGCTTCTAATTTTAATCCTGCGGCCATAACAATGTTTAACAGATCGCTTGTCGATAAATTTGGTTGTTCCAATTTTTGTTTCAAATCTTCAATGGTATTTATTCCTCCTTCAATTTGTTTTAATTCTTCGGCGCTGATTTCGGCTTTTCTGGAAATTTCTTTTCTATCGGGTTTAACGTGTTGGAATCTGCTCCATACTCTGTTTAAGCTGCTTAAGGAAACAACATTTATTGTTGCTTTATATCCTTTATTCTCGAGATTTTGAACAAAAATTAAAGTTTCTTTTAAGCGTGGATCTAAAACGACAACAAAAAGCTCTTTTTGTTTTTCTTCAATAATTGCCGCTCCCGCGTTTTTTGAGTCTTTTTCGTTGGAAATAGTTAATGCTTCATCGTCAATTGTGGAAATTCGTAAATCTAAATAAGGAAAACCCAGCTCTTCGGCTAGGTTTTTAGCTTTTTGTTCTTCAGCATCGCGATGGAGTGATTTTATTTTGGCCTCTGCTTTTTGTTTTTGTCCTTCGTCTTTTATTGACATATTCTAATCTTATCTTAAATTAGAAAATTTTGCAAGTTTGCCCCGCCGAAGGCGGGGTTCGCCCTTTTTTTATCTGTTGGAATTTGTTAATATAAGTATATGGAAACATTTTTGGTGCAAAACAAAAAACAAACCGAGAATTTGGCGAAAATGTTAGCGAAAGAAATTTTGAAATATAAAAATAATAAGAAACAGGCGTTGGTTTTTGGGTTTGTTGGCAATTTAGGCGCAGGAAAGACAACCTTTATTCAGTCATTTACAAAAGGACTGGGGATTAGAGGTCGTTTAACCAGCCCAACTTTTGTTTTAATGAAAAAATACGGCAATCTATATCATTTAGATTGTTATCGAATAAAAGACCATAAAGATGTTTTGGCTCTGGATTTTGCAGAAATAATCAATGAACCGAAGAATATTATTGCAATCGAATGGGCGGAAAAAATTAAAAAAGTTCTTCCCAAAGACACGATTTGGATTAAATTTAAAATTCTGCCGAACAACAAAAGAAAAATAGAAATCAGTTGATTATGAAAAAACTAATTTTAATCGATGGAAATGCGATTGTGCACAGAAGTTTTCATGCCCTGCCTCCTTTAACGAATAGAAAAGGCGAAATGACTAATGCGGTTTATGGATTTTCTTCTGTCTTGATAAAAGTGATTAATGAATTGAAGCCGGATTATATGGTCGCCACATTTGATCTGGCAGCGCCGACATTCAGGCACATAGAATACGACCAGTATAAAGCCAAAAGAGTGAAAGCGCCAGACGAATTGTATGCGCAAATTCCAAAAACAAAAGATGTTTTGACCGCCTTTGGCGTTCCAATCTTAGAAAAAGAAGGATTTGAGGCAGATGATATTATTGGCACTGTTGCCAAAAAATACGCCAACAAAGAAATTGATATTTTAATTATCACTGGCGATTTGGACACATTACAATTAATTGACGACAATATTCGGGTTTATACAATGAAAAAGGGTCTAAATGACACAATTATTTATGGCGAGAAGGAAGTTGAAGAAAGATATGGCCTAAAAGTAAGCCAAATGATTGATTATAAGGCATTGCGCGGAGACTCATCAGATAATATCCCGGGCGTAAAAGGAATCGGAGAAATAACCGCCACCTCTCTTTTGAAGGAATTTGAAACTTTAGAAAATTTGTATAAAAACGTAGATAAAGTCAAAAGCAAAAATGTCATGGAAAAATTAAAGAAAGATAAGCAAATGGCATTTTTTAGTAAAAGATTAGGAACGATTCGTCTGAATGTACCGATTAAAATTAGTTTAAAAGAACTTGATTGGCAAAATCATTTTGATATGGAAAAAATCAGAGCTTTATTTGAAGAGCTCGGCTTTCATTCATTATTGCGTCGTCTTCCTGGCGGCGAACCCCCAAAAAGGCCAGAAATAAAAGCTAAACAACAAAATTTATTATAAAATCATATGCCGGAATTGCCGGAAGTGGAAACAATTAAACGAGAATTGGAAAAAACAATCATCAACAAAAAAATTGTTGATGTTATTGTTAATAATCCAAAAGTTATTAAAGAGCCGAAAAAAGAAAAGTTTATTAAAGAATTAAAGAATGTTAAAATTAAAAAAATAATCAGAAAAGGAAAATTATTAATTTTTAAATTATCTTCTGGAAGATATTGGACCGTGCATTTAAAAATGACCGGTCAATTGATATGGCCAGGAAATGCGCAAAAGAGTAGGGTGAGTTTTAAATTTTTTGATGGCAAAATTTTGGATTTTAATGATTTACGTTTATTCGGCGAATTAAGGATTGTTGATGATTGGAGAAAATTAAAATTTATCCAAGAACTCGGGCCAGAGCCATTTGAAATTAACACAACACAATTTAAAGAATTATTAAAAAAACGCAAGACCAAGATTAAGGTTTTGCTTATGGATCAAAAATTTATTTCTGGAATTGGAAATTTATACGCTAACGAAGTATTATTTAAAACAAAAATTGACCCGCGAAGGCAAGTAAATAAATTATCAGACAAAGAAAAAGAATTATTGTTTAAAGAGATTAAAAATATTTTATCTAAAGCCATAAAATACGGCGGTTCATCGGTTGATGATTATGTGCGGGTGTCAGGGAATAAGGGAGATTATATGAAATTTATTAAAGTGTATGATCGCAAAGGAGAAAAATGTTTTCGATGCAAAGGAACAATAAAAAGAATTTCTTTGGGTGGCAGGGGTACTTACTTTTGCCCAAAGTGTCAGCGATAGTTCTTTGATTCCCTTTGGGCCCCTTTGTTATCCCTTCAAAATTTATTTTATATGTCGACACGTGTTGATTGCTCAAGTTGTAGCAATCACACTAACTTTCATCCTGATTGCGATCGGGACTCCGAGATTGTCTCAGTATAAAATAAATTTTGAAATAATCTAATTTTGTATGAAAAAAATTAAAATAATTCTAATAATTATAGTTATATTGGCGATTATTGGAGCAATTTTTTGGTTTTTTGGAAGCAGAAAAGTGGATATTGTTGGTGAAAACAATAATCAGCAGGAAAAACCAAAAAATGGCACAGGAATCAGCCCCATTACCGGTCAAAAATGCGAAAACTATAATCGCAGACCGATTGCAGTAATGATGGCGAACGACGCCATTAATCGACCATTATCCGGAATTAGCCAAGCAGACGTGGTTATTGAAATGCCGGTAATTACCGGAGGAATCACGCGTTTAATGGCAATATTTGGTTGTGAAACGCCCGAAGAAATCGGCTCTGTGCGCAGCGCGCGTCATGATTATATTCCTTTGGCATTAGGATTTGATGCGATTTATGCTCACTGGGGCGGTTCGCATTTTGCTTACGATTACTTAAACAAAGGAATTATTGACAATATTGATGCCATGACTGATCAATATCAGATATACTACCGTACTTCAGACAAAGAACCGCCGTATAATGGTTTTACATCTTTGGAGCGATTAATTAATGGCGCTGAAAAATTCAAATATAGTTTAGAAAATAATTTTTTGGGCTATCCGCATCTTAAAAAATCAGAGTCAAAATTACAAAGCCCGAATATTGGCGGAAAGTTAACTATTGGTTATGGCGGAGAATTTAGGGTTTCGTATGCTTATAATAAAGAAGAAAATATTTATCAAAGATACAGAACAAATTTACGGGAAACGGATAAAAATAACGGCAATCAGGTTGAAGTTGCGGTAGTTGCAGTAATGCGTGCCGAATCGCATATGATTGAGGAACCGAATTATAATGAAGTTAGTGCGCAGGGAGAAGGAGAGGCAAAAATTTATCAAAACGGAGAAGAAATTAAAGGAACATGGAGGAAGAAAGGAAATTATACGGACTCAAAACTTACATTTTATAACGAAAATGGTAAAGAAATAGAATTTATGCCGGGCAAAATTTGGATAGAAATCGTCGAGCCGAATACAGAGGTTAAGTGGGAGGTGTTTTAATATGATTATATTTTTATACGGACAAGACACATATAGATCTAAGGAAGAATTGAGAAAAATGATTGAAAAAAATAAACAATCCAACGTTGAATGGTTGGATTTTGTTAGAATTGATGCAAGCGATAAGCAAATTGATATTTTTGAAGAATTAAAAAAAACCATAAACACAATTCCAATGTTTAGCACCGCAAAAATGATGATTATTGATAATATTTTCGATCTAAACAATGATAAGCAGGGAGAGATATTAGAATTTTTGAAAAAATCAAAAATTGATAAAAACGAAAATATAACCATTGTTTTTTGGGCGGATGAAGTGAACGGAAAATCCGTCTCGTCGGCGGATGGACTTCAAAAATATTTGAAGTCCAGAGCCGAATATAAAGAATTTAAATTATTGGAGCCGGCGAAAGTTAAGCAATGGATAAAAGAATTTGTAGCAAATCAAAAAGCATCAATAGATAATTCCGCCGTGGAAAAACTTGCAGAATGGGTTGGAAATGATTTGTGGCGCATGTCTAACGAATTAAATAAACTTGTTGCCTATAATCCGACCATACGCCATGAAAGCGTAGAATTATTTATTGGTCCGGAAATCGATTTAAAGATTTTTGATTTAGTTGATGCGATTGGATATAAAAATAAATCCAAGGCATTAAAACTATTCAATCAACATATTGATGAGGGGGCTGATTTGTATTATTTATTGTCTATGATCGCTTATCAGTTTAGGAATTTAATCAAAATTAAAACAACAAAAGCAATCGAATTGTTGGGATTAAATCCTTTTGTGGCAAGAAAGAGCGAACAACAGGCGCATAATTTTACTTATGAAGAATTAAAAAAAATCTATCGTCAGTTAATGATAATAGATTTTGAATCAAAATTAGGAAAAACCAATGTTCAGACTGCGCTGGAATTGGTTATTTTCGGGTTGTAAACAAAATCCCGCCAAAGGCGGGATTGGTACCTATTTTTTGTTGATAAATTTTGTTAATCTTGATTTTTTTCTTGCAGAAGTATTTTTTTTGATTACTCCGGTTTTCGCAGCTTTATCGATTGCTTTATAAGCTAAAGGAAGAAGTTTGTTTGCTTCTTCTTGCCATGGGCGGGATTCGCCTTTTTGGGCAGCTCTTTTTCCTTCTTCAACTATTTTTTTGATTTTTTTAATTATGTTGCGTGAAACATCAAGACGGCGGAGATTTCTTTGTCTCCGAGTTTTATTTTGTCTTAATGCTTTTTTCGCTGATTTTTTTATCGGCATGTTTACAGATTAGCAGAAATTATTTTTTTTGTCCAGTTTTGCGAGTTTAAATCATTGACTGCGATTGAGTTTTCAATGATAAATTTTCCGATTTTCGTCCTAATCAGTGTTTGTAAATAGGCGCCACAATCAAGTTTTTGTCCAATGTCATGTGCTAAACTTCGAATATATGTTCCTCGTCCGCAATTAACTTCAATTTTAAGATATGGCCATTTGTAGTCTAAAATTTTAATATTGTAAATTTTGATTTTTCGCGGTTTTAGTTCTGGTTTCTCGCCTTTCCATGCTAATTTGTAAGCTCTTTCTCCGTTAACTTTAATTGCAGAATGAATTGGCGGGATTTGTTCAATCTCCCCGATAAAAGTATTTATGATATTTTTAACTGTTTGGATGCTGGGAATTTGATAATTAGGATTTGTTTGGCCGTTGTTTCTTGATGATTGCATGATTTTTCCTTCAGGATCGTATGTATTGCTCGTTTCTCCTAATTTTAATGTGCCGATATATGTTTTCGGCATATCCATAAATTTTGTTTGCAATTTAGTTGCTTGATTTATTAAAATTATAAGCACACCTTGAGCAAAGGGGTCTAATGTTCCGGCATGGCCAACTTTTTTTGTGCGAGTGATTTTTTTGATTTGATCTACGATGTCGTATGAGGTTGGACCGGCAGGTTTGTTGATAATTAATATTCCGTCCATTGATTTAAATTGTCCCAAGAGTTATTATTAGATTGAGATTTAAAATTTATTTTATATGTCGACACGTGCTGATTGCTCAAATTGTAGCAATCACACTAACTTTCATCCTGATTGCGATCGGGACTCCGAGATTGTCTCAGTATAAAATAAATTTTAAAACAATTTAGAATAATTAGGTTAATTAGAATAATTAGAAATTTTATTGTATATGATTAGTTTTATTGAGGGGAAAATTGAATATGGTACAGATAAATGCGTTGTAGTCGATGTTAATGGCATTGGTTACAAGATTTATATTTCGGTCAATGTATTCAAAAATTTACCAGAGATTGGAAATAAAATAAAACTGTTTACACATTTGCATGTTCGTGAGGATATTATGGATTTATACGGATTTTTAGACAAAAAAGATTTGGATTTTTTTGAAATGTTGATTTCCATTTCAGGTATTGGACCAAAAGGAGCAATGAATATATTAAGTGTAGCATCTGTGGAAACATTAAAAAAGGCCGTAAGCAAAGAAGATAGCACTATCCTGACTAAGGTTTCTGGAATCGGGCAGAAGACAGCGGAGAAAATTATTTTAGAATTAAAATCTAAGGTTAGCGGGGAATATTCTGATGAAAAAGGAGGTTCTGATGGTGAAGCAATTGATGCGTTAATTTCTTTAGGATACAGATTACAGGAAGCGCGAGAGGCATTGAAAAAAGTTCCGCACGAAGTTGAAGAAGTTGCTGATAAAATTAAGCATGCGCTAAAATTATTAAGTAAGTCCCGTTAAGCAGATTTAATAATATGAAAAGTTTTTTACAATCGAATCTATGGGCGGAATTTCAGAAAAAACTTGGCAGAAATGTTTTTGATGTTCAGGGCATAAAAATAATTGAACATAAAATTGCGCTGAACAAATCTTTTTTGTATTCGTTCGGAGTAAGTGTAATAGATAATTTCGAAAATTTTATAAATAAAGTGAAAGAAATCGCGAAAAAAGAAAATGCGATTTTTTTAAAGATAGAACCGCGATCTTTTGATTTATTCACCTTTGGCGGGCAAGCTCGGGACAATTCATTCGGTTTGAAAAAGTTTGGATTTAGAAAATCAAATAATATTCAGCCATTACAGACAATAATTTTGGACATTACGAAAACAGAAGAAGAATTATTAAATCAAATGCATCAAAAAACCAGATACAATATACAACTCGCTCAAAAACGAGGAGTAAAAATTCGAAATTTAAAATCAGAAATCAAAAACTTTGAAGAATTTTGGAAATTAATGACAAAAACAAGCAAAAGAGACGGATTTAGGGCATATTCAAAAGAATATTATCAAAAAATGTTAGAAATTCCTGGCACAGAATTGTTTGTTGCAGAACTTCCCTTGATTCACCAGTCCTTGACGGACAAGCTTGGAACAAGCAGGGTTATTGCCGCGAATATTGTGTTTTTTTGTGAAAATCAAGCGATTTACTTGCATGGAGCTTCGGATTATGAATATAGAAACTTAATGGCGCCACATCTATTGCAGTGGGAGCAAATCAAAGAGGCAAAAAGACGAAATTGCGTTGAATATGATTTTTGGGGGATTAACGAAACTAAGTGGCCGGGCGTAACTCGCTTCAAACGTGGCTTTGGCGGCAAAGAAATTGCTTGTCCCGGCGCATACGATTTAGTTTTTAAGCCGTTTTGGTACAGGGTTTATAAAATCTTGAAAAAGATTTTATAAACCCAATTTTGAATTTTAAATTTTGAATTTTAAATCAATTTTAAATTAATATGTCTATTAAAAAACTCATTCCTTCATTCGCGTTCAAAATATATCATTACTTTTTAGCCCTAATGGGTGCTATTATTTATGGTTTTCCGTCTAAAAAACTGATTGTGATTGGAATTACCGGAACAAAAGGAAAATCAACAACTGTTGTTTTGTCCGGAAAAATATTTCAGGAAGCAGGAATCAAGGTTGGTTGGGTTTCTTCTTTGACTATAAATTACGGTGAAGAAGAGATAATAAATAAGTATCATATGACTATGCCGGGAAGATTTTTTATTCAATCGGCTTTAGCAAAAATGGTAAAAAATGGATGTAAATATGCGATTATTGAAGTAACTTCTGAAGGAATCAAGCAATTTAGGCACAAATTTATCAAATTTTCAGGCGCAGTGTTTACAAATTTAGCGCCGGAACACATTGAGGCGCATGGCAGTTTTGAAAAATATCGTTCGGCAAAATTGAAATTATTTAAAACAACCGCAAAAATTAAGAATAATTTTGGGATTTATAATGTTGATGATAAAAATGTTGAATGGTTTTTGAAATACTCGATTAAAAATAAGTTTGAATTTAGTCCGAAAAATGATAAAATTGATTTACAAATGAGTTTAATTGGCGATTTTAATTATGCCAATGCTTTAGCGGCATTAACAATTGCGAAATCGCAAGGAATTTCTGAAGAGATTGCAAAACAAGCATTTAAAAAAGTAAAATTTATCCCCGGAAGAATGGAAGAAATTGTTGAGGGACAAAATTTCAGAATATTTGTTGATTTGGCGCATACTCCGGATTCTTTTGAAAAAGTATTTGAAGCAATTAAACAAATTCCCCGCAACAAAATCATTTCTGTTTTTGGCGCCGCAGGCGGAGGGAGGGATAAATGGAAAAGGCCAGAATTGGGGAGGATTGCTTCAGAAAATTCTGATATTGTCATTTTGTGCAACGAAGATTCATATAGCGAAAATCCTGGTCAAATTATATCCGAAATAAAATCTGGCATACAAAATACAAGACACAAGATACAAGATACAATTTTTGAAATTGAAGACCGCAGAGAAGCGATAAAAAAAGCGTTTTTATTGGCGCAGAAAGACGATATTGTGTTAATATTGGGCAAGGGGACAGAACAAACAATGGTAATCGGTAAAAATAAATTTTGTTGGGACGACAGAGAGGTGGTTAGAGAGGAATTAAAAAAAATAATGTTATAAATTATGAGAAATGTTTTTAGTTTAAAGATTGAAACAAAAATAAGTTTGACGATAGTAATAATGTTTGCAGCGATAATGTTAATTACGGTTTTAAAAAGCGTAAATAGCTTTGATAAATTCTTAGAAAGAATAAGTTCTTATGAAAAATTACGCGTCGAAAAGAGCAAATAAAGGAAAAACAACATATCGAACTCCGAGTTCTGTTAAATATAATTTAATATTAAACAACATAAATTCAGGATTTAAAAATACAAATTTTGCCAAAGACAAAAAAGATAAAAAAAATAACCGAGACAAATCAATTCAAATATAAATTGGATTTCAGAATCAAAAATATGGGGAAAATACAAAAAATCAAAGAAAATAAAAAAATTCAAGATCAGTTTAATCAAGTGTCGAACAAAAGAAAAAAGAAAAAAATAATAATGATTATTATTTCAGTGGTGATTGTTATAATTGTGGCAATTTTGGGAAATAAATTTTTATTTAAAAGCAAAAATATGATTAATGTGATTATTGATACAAATAAAGGCAACATTGAATTAGAGTTGAATCGAAAGGTAGCTCCGAATACTGTTGATAATTTTATAAAACTTTCAAACGAAGGATTTTATGATGGCGTTAAATTTCATAGGGTTATTGACGGTTTTATGATTCAAACGGGAGACCCGCTTTCTAAAGACGATGATCCGGATAATGATGGAACTGGCGGACCCGGTTATACTTTTAAAGATGAAATTAACCCTCGATCGCTGAACTTGTCCGAAGAAGTGATTACTGCTTTGCAAAACTATGGTTATACTTTTAATTTTATGTTAAAATCTATTCCACATAAAATTGGTACGATTTCTATGGCCAATTCGGGGCCGAATACAAACGGAAGTCAGTTTTTTATTGTTACAACCGCGAATCAGCCGCATTTGAACGGAAGACACACTGCTTTCGGTCAAGTTATAAGTGGCATGGATATAGTGCAAAACATCGAACAAGGTGATATACTTAATAAAGTAATAATTAATAATCAGTAATTAATAATTAATAATTAGTAATTAATATTATATTATGTTAGACTTTTTTCAAATCAAACAACATCGTATTGTATTTTCGATTTTTGCAGGGCTGGTTTGCGCAGTTTTAATCATTATGGTTATATCGGGAATATTAACATTTTTTGGCGCAAACAAACACAATAACACAGAGACAAATGCAATGTCTTTTAATGGCGAAGGTAAAATTTCCGTTAAGCCGGATGTGGCATTTATCGATTTTGCGGTTGTAACTCAAGGGGCGCAAATAATTGATGTGCAGAATAAAAATAGCGAGAAAATGAATAAGGTGGTGGAATACTTAAAGGAATTTGGAGTTGAAGAGAAAGACATCAAAACAACGAACTATAATCTTTATCCTCAATATATATACGAGAACAACAGAATTCCGCAAATTATGGGTTATCAAATAACGCAAACTTTAACTGTAAAGGTGCGACAATTAGATAAAATTGGCGAAGTAATGAAAAAAGTTGTTGATATTGGCATTAATCAGATTAACTCCTTTTATTTTGGCGTTGAAAACGACGAACAACTAAAAGAACAAGCAAGAGAAATTGCCATTAACAATGCCAAACAAAAAGCGCAAAAATTAGCCGATGAATTGGGTATAAAATTAGGGAAATTAACCAATTTTTATGAAAACGTTCCCGGCGAAAGAGTACCGATGTACGACGAATATTACCAGAAATACGGCATGGGTGGATCGTCTGGTTCTCCCAACGTGCAAGTTGGAGAAAGCGAAATTGTGGTTAATGTGACATTGAGTTACGAAGTTAAGTAATGACGACACAGCAACCTCGGAATACAAAACATTTTGAATGGACAATGCATGTTGTTTCGAAGATGAAACAATACAATTTATCAGAAAGCAGGGTAAAAAGAATAATTAACAATCCCCAAAGAATTGAACACGGGGTTGCTCCGAAAACAATTGCCGTAATGCAACCGAATAGTTCGAAACATTCTTATGAGTTTTGGGCAATGTATCAAACAATAAATCCTAAACCCAAATCTCTAAATCCTAAAAAAATTCGTATTATTACTGCATGGAAATATCCGGGAAAAAGTCCGATACGCGGACCGATTCCTGTTCCGGAAGATATTTGGGAAGAATTAAGTAAAATCAAATAAAATATGTTTGAGAAAATGAAACAGATGTTTTTAAACATCAAAACGTTGATTATTATTTTGGTCGTTTTAATTGTAATCAGCGCCGGATTAGCTGTTTATTTTGGGGTTAAATCGAATGCCAATAAAGATATTTGCGCAAAAGAACAAGCTAAAATAGAAAAATTAAACTATTATTCGGCGCTTTTAGCCAAATCAATAAAATCAATTAGAGAAGAAAAAAGTTTAAAAGAGTTGGAAGACGATGTTAGGTTGTTGGAAAACGGCGTATTATTGGCTGAATGGGAAAGTGTTGTTTTTAGCGGAAATAAAAAAGAAAATACAGACAATTATTTAGATGTAATTATTGATGCTTTAAATTTTTTCTCAAAATAAAATGAAAAAAATAATTCGTTTATCGCCTTCAAGTTTAAATTTGTTTTTTGAATGTTCAAGATGTTTTTGGTTGCAAATGAATGAAAATATTCATCGGCCACGAGGGATATTTCCGTCTTTGCCCGGCGGAATGGATTTGGTGATTAAGGATTATTTTGATAAATATCGCGAAAAAAATGAGTTGCCTCCGGAACTTCAAGGAAAAATTGAAGGGAATTTATTTTACGACCATAAACTTTTAGATAAATGGCGCAATTGGAGAACTGGTTTGGAATATACTGATGAAAATTTGGGTGTAACTCTTTTTGGCGCGCTTGATGATTGTTTGCAAATAAATGATAAATTTGCGCCTTTAGACTATAAAACTAGAGGATCAGCGCCGAAAGACGGCGATTCAGAGAAATATTATGGTAATCAACTGGATTGTTATTCATTATTGTTACAAGAAAACGGATATCCTGTAGGGGAATTTGGTTATTTGGTTTATTATTATCCAGAATATGTTGAAGAAAATGGAACAGTTGTTTTTAATGTCAAACCAATTAAATTAAAAATTGACCCAAATCGAGCCAAGAAAACATTAAGAGACGCAATAAAACTTTTAACCGAACCAATTCCACCCCAACATACTGAATGTGAGTATTGTATTTGGGGGAGGAATAATGGAGATTAAACAAATTATTTTTTAATAAAAAATACCTCTCGTATACATGAGGGGTATTTATTTTAGTTCAGAGAATTATTCAATATTATAATTTTTTAATCATATATTCATCTTTTAATTTGTAACCGAGTTTGCGGTAATATTCGCGGACGCCGATACCGGCAATGACCGCGATTCCTCGACATTGCTCGGAACAAGTTTTTTTAAATTCGTTTTTAACTATTTTTTCTGTTTCCATCATTAATTGTTTTCCTATCCCGGTATGTTGAATTAACTTTTGATTTTTGGTTTTTAACTTTTGATTCAACGAAGCGATTTGTCCATAAACATGAAGTTCGCGGACAATAGCGTAATTTTTCAAAATTGGTAAAGTCCATTCATTGGTGATTCGTAATCTTAAAAATGCCAACAATTTGTTGTTTTTTGTATCTTCAAAAGATAAAAATATTTCATTGCCATCCGATGCGTTATAGTCGTGTCGTAATAATTTTTGACTTTTGATTTTTGACTTTTGATTTTTGATTTCCCTGCAACGTATGCAATTGCATTTTACATTTTGTTGTTTTAATATTTGTCGTAAATTAGACATTTTATTTCCAGCGATAATGCTTTGCGAGGGAATGTCGCGAATAATTCTTACAATTCTTACATATGATGGAATAATTTTTTTAATCGCGGTTAGAAGTTTCAATAATTCAGCATCGGTATATGGTTTATATTTTTTATTTTTCCATAATTTATATAAAGGAGCAGTTTTCAAGACAACGCAAGGATATATTTTAAGCTGATCGGGTTGGAAGTTAGAGTTAGAAAATAGTTCTTTGAACATTTTTATGTCTTTTCGAAAATTTGAACCGGGCAATCCCAGCATAATATGATAAGTGATTTTGATTCCTGCGTTTTTAAGAAGCTTGGTTGCGTTTATTATTTTTTGAACATTATGTCCACGGTTATTATATTTTAAAATATTGTCATAAATCGATTGAACCCCCAGCTCTACTCTTGTTGCCCCAAGCCAGCGCATTCTTTTTATTTCTTTTTCGTTTATATAATCAGGTCGTGTTTCTAATGTTAATCCGATAATTCTGTGTTTTGCTTTTTCATTAATTTTCTGTGCTTGTTTTAATGTTTGTTTGGATTTTGGACCTTGGATTTTGGACTTTGTGTTGCATGCCTGAAAACAACGCTTGATAAACCATTCTTGATATTTTTTATCATAATAAGACCATGTTCCGCCCAAAACAATGAGTTCAATTTTATCTGTTTTATGCCCGGTCATTGTCAAAGAATCTAATCTTGCCTTGGTTTGTTTGTATGGGTCAAACTTAGTTAAAACAGCGCGCATACAAGCTGGCTCGTTGGCAAGATAGCTTTTAGGCATATCTTTTTCTTGCGGACAATATAGACATTCTCCGGGGCAGGGGTAGGGTTTGGTAATTACAGTTATTGCGGCGATTCCGGACAATGTTCGGATTTTTCTGGTTTTTAAAATATTTTCTAAAACAATCGACGGTTTTAATTTGTTGGAACTAATCAATTTGTGATATGATGTAAGTAGTTTAATGTTTGTAGGAATAGGCGATTTGTATTTACAAGACGCTTGGCGTTTGATGACATCAAGTTTTTTTTCGGAAATAATTTTCTGTTTCAGTATTAAATTGATAATATAATTTTCCATAGTCATGAAATTAGATAAAGCATATAAAATTTTAGAAGAAAACAAGCAAACATACAACGAAATTGCCGAGGAGTTTAATCAAACAAGAAACAAATATGATTATTTGATAAATGAATTAAAAAAGTATATTAAAATTAACGAGAAAGTATTGGATTTGGGTTGCGGAAGTGGACGTTTATGTTCATTATTTTTTACCCGGAGCGAATTGATCTCGGATCGGGTAAATATTAATTATACGGGCATAGATTTTGCTGAAAATTTAGTAAAAATTGCTGAAAGAAAATATGGTGATTACTTTAAAACGGGAGATATATTAAATTTACCATTTTCTGATGAAAATTTCGACTCTGTTTGGTCGATTGCTGTTTTGCACCATATTCCCTCATTTGAGCTTAGAAAACGCGTTTTAAACGAAATTAAACGGGTTTTAAAGCCCAATGGCAGAGTAATTATAACTTGTTGGAAAATAAAATCGTTGTTACGCAAAGATATTTTTATTCCATTTCAAGGCAAGAAGAGATATTACCACATATTTTCGAAAAAAGAAATAAAAAAAATGTTTGAAAAAGCAGGATTCAAGATTGAAGAATTAAAAACATTAAGAGACGGAAAAAAGAAAAACATATTGGTCGTTGCGCGTAGGTTAGAATAATTAGGTTAATTAGAGTAATTAGAATTATGAGATTATATTTTTATGGTGGCGCAGGAGAAGTTACGGGGGTAAAATATTTATTGGAAATCGATAAAAAAGATATTTGTTCCGCATTGACCCGTCTTAACAAATCCAAGCGAGTAAATGATACAAATCGAGATAAGATTAAAATCTTAGTTGATTGTGGAATGTTGCAGGGAAGCAAAGAAATGCATGATCGGAACTACGAGCCGTTCGGTTTTGATGCAAAAGAAGTTGATTATTTATTTATTACCCATGCCCACATTGATCATGTTGGATTAACTCCTAAACTGTATAAGCAAGGATTTAGAGGAAAGGTCTTCATGACTTCTCCGACAAAAGATTTGGTTGCTTTGACTCTACGCGATAGCCAAAAAATAAATGAAAGAGAAGCACAAAAAAAAGGAATGGATCCTATGTATTCAGAAAAAGATGTCGAAGGATTTCTGGGATTGATTAAAACAATTAAATATGGTCGAAAACACAAATTAACAGAAAACATTTATTACAAATTTAATGATGCTGGGCATATGCTTGGTTCAGCGATTATTGAAATTTGGGCTCCTTCAACAAATTCAGGGCAGGTTGTGAAAATTGTTTTTTCCGGAGATTTAGGCAATGCTCCAACGCCTCTTTTAAATGCTCCAGCAATTATAAAACAAGCGGATTATATTTTAGTGGAATCTGCTTACGGGGATAGAAACCATGAAAATCGCCAAGAGAGAAAAGAGCATTTTGAAAATCTTATCGAAGAAACGTATTCACGAAAAGGAGTATTGATAATTCCTGCTTTTGCCATAGAAAGAACACAGGAATTATTGGGAGAATTGAATGAATTGGTTGAAAATTGTCGTATTCCTCGAATACCAATATTCATCGACAGTCCGTTAGCTGTAAAATCGACTGAAGTTTATCGCAGATATCCTGAATATTTTAACAAACAAGCGCAAGAACAAATAAAAAATGGAGATGATTTTTTTCGATTTCCCGGATTGGTTTATACTCCGAGGGCCGAAGAATCGAAGACCATAGAAAATATTGCTGCGCCGAAAATTATTATTGCTGGTTCGGGAATGTCCACGGGTGGCAGAATTTTATATCATGAAAAAAGGTATTTGCCGGATATTAAAAATAGTTTGTTAATTTCTAATTATCAGGTAAAAGGAACATTGGGAAGAACGCTTTTAGACGGAGAAAAACATATTAAAATTTTTGACGAAGATGTAAATGTGAATGCGAAAGTGGTTTCTATTCAGGGGTATTCTGCGCACGCAGACCAAACAACTCTTTATCAGTGGCTTAAAAATTTTAAAAAACCAATAAAACATATTTGGGCCGTGCAAGGAGAAACAGGACCGGCAGAGGCATTAGCAATATTGATAAAAGATTACTTGGGCGTGCCGGCATCTGTACCTAAAATAGGAGATGTGGTAGATTTATAGTTGAGGATTTGCTATAATTAATCTATGGTTATCAATTTATAATTCGCAATCAATTTTCAATGAATCAATGAAATATTTAATGAAAATTGAAAATTAAAAATTAGAAAATTTATGAAGTATAAAATATGCGTATCTGGCGCTGCTGAAACAGGTCTTTGTCAAAAAGGAGCGCTTGAAAAAGCCAAAGAAGTGGGACGTGAAATAGTTAGACAAAACGGGATTTTGGTTACAGGAGCAACCACGGGTATTCCTTATTGGTCAGCGATTGGCGCTAAAGAGGAAGGAGGCATTGTTTTTGGTTTATCGCCCGCGGCATCCAAAATATCTCATACTAAAACTTATCGCTTGCCAGTTGATTATCATGATGTAATAATTTATACTGGATTTGAATATTCTGGACGTAATTTAATGCTTACTCGTTCTTCCGATGCAATAATTACTATTTGTGGTAGAATGGGGACATTAAACGAGTTTACAATCGCATTTGAAGATCAAAAACCAATAGGGGTTTTATTGGGTACGGGAGGAATGGCTGATATGGTCAAAGAAATTGTTGGTAAAAGTCATCGCAGAGGGGTCGTTGTATACGATACAGATCCCAAAGTATTAGTATCAAAGGTCATTAAATTAATTAATAAATACAACAAATCATGCTGATGTGCTGATTTTATGCCGATATGGCTGATTGCTGATTTATACTGAATTTATTGAAGTATATTTGCAATCTGTAGATCTGCATAAAATTCGTAATCCGCATCATATTTATTTTATGAAAAAGAAAGCTATTAAAAAAACCAAAAAAACTGTTAAGAAAGCAAAAAAACCTGCGAAAAAAACAGTCAAGAAGACAGCTAAAAAAGCAGTTAAGAAAACGGCCAAAACAGCCAAAAGAACAGTAAGGAAGACAGTTAAAAAAACAGCTAAGAAAATAGCCAAAAAAGCGGCCAGAACAGCAACGAAAAAGGCAGTTAAAAAAGGGATTCAAAAAATTGACAACGAGGTATTGATTGGTAAAATAATTCATTACTACGATCATATCGGAGTGGGGATAGTAGAAATTACCAAGGAATCCTTAAAAGCTGGTCAAAAGATTCACATAAAAGGAACTACGACTGATTTTGAACAAGAAGCAAATTCTATGCAGGTTGAACACGAACAGGTTGGTGAGGCAAGAAAAGGAGAGGTTATAGGATTAAAAACAAAAGAAAAGGTTAGAGAGGGAGATTTGGTTTACCGAGTCTGACTCGGTTTATCGTATCTAAAGCGGTTTATAATAAATAATTTATTAAGGTTTATCAATCTTATGATTATATCTTTCAAAAAAGATGCTGTTGAAATTAGTTCAAAAAAGAAATGGTTTATAGTTGGAATAATTATAGCCTTATTAAATCCAATATTTTCCGGATTGGTTGTTTCTTTTGGCTTTTTGACAGAACCGAAATTTAGAAAAGAGGGGAAAATAATATTGGTTATTAGTTTTTTATGGGCAATAGCGCTTGCCTATATAATTGATTGGATGAAAAGAGGCGGGTATTTGTAATAATTACTGATTATCACCAATTACTAATACGATACACTAATCCGAGTTGATAAAAACCCGGATTTAAATTACGACTAAATTATGAAGAAACTTTTGTTAGCGATATTTGTATTAATGAGCACGATTGTCGGGGTTGGGATGTTTGGTCTGCCCTATGTTGGAGTGAGTTCCGGGTTTTTAATTATGAGCGGACTATTATTGTTATTGACAATAACAATGACGGTAATACATTTATTTTATGCAGATATAGTTTTAAAGACAAATAAAAATTGCAGATTGCCGGGATATGCAGAAGAATATTTGGGCAGTAAAGCAAAAACAATTATAGGAATTTTTGTGATACTTGGTTTTTATGGTTCTTTGTTGGTGTATATAATTGTAGGCGGAAATTTTCTTGGAATAATTCTTTCTCAGTTTATAAATTTACCGTTAATTTATTTTAATTTGATTTTTTTTGCAATAGGCTCTGTTGCGATTTATTTTGGGTTGAAGTTGATATCCGGATTGGATTTATTAATGGGGGTATTTTTAATCGCAATTATTTTTATTTTTTTTGTTCTCGGATATGGTAATATTAAACTTACGAATTTGACAGTGGTTAATTGGCGAAACATGTTGGTCCCTTATGGGGCGATTTTATATTCTTTAGCTGGAATGTCGGTTATTCCGGAAATTAAAGAAATGTTTAAAAAAAGGAACGCTCAAAAGCAATATAAACGCGCAATTGTTTGCGGGACGGCCATTCCTGGTATAATGTATATAATTTTTATAGGCATAGTAATCGGATTGACGGGGAGTCAAACAACAGAAGAAGCAATTGAGGGATTGGCAAATATAATCGGGGAAAAAGCTGTTTTGTTTGGATCGTTGTTTGGTTTTCTCGCTACTATAACTTCATTTTTTGCGCTTGGGTTATCTTTAAAGCAAACATATGTTTACGACTTCAAAATTAAAAAGGGTACGGCGTGGTTGTTGACTTGTGTTGTGCCAATAGTATTATTTATGACTGGTATCCACAGTTTTGTAGCCGTAATTACTGTTATTGGCGCGGTAATGGGACTAATAGAATGTTCGGCTATTATTTTAATACATCAAAAAATAACGGGTAAAAAAAGCTGGATAAAATTGTTAATAGTATTGATGTTTATTGTTGGTTTTGTATATACCATATTAAATACAATCTAAACATTAATAAACATTGATAAATTACATAGTTAAAAAGTGTGTAATAGTTGTGCATAAATAGCACCTAACTGGGGATAAAAGTTCCCAGTTTTTTGTTTTAACCTCTTCTCTTAAGAAGAGAATACCATTTTAGAACTTAATTAGCCCAATTATTCTGATTCCTGTCCTTTATATCGGTAAGTGGGTCAAATCTCAATGATTTAATGTTTAATTATAAGAATTTTAGAATAATTAGAATAATTAGAAATTTAGCTCGAATTTATTGAAAATTCGAGCTTTTAGTTATCCACAGCGTCAACCATATTGACACGCTTAATTTATGCTATACTTATATTAAGTTAATATTTTTAATATAAGGTGTAAAAAGATTAAGGGTTTTCACGTGAATTCTTAATTAATAATCTACACTTAGTTTTTTGTATTTTAAAATACATTCCCTAAGGAATATATTTACAAAATGCGAATGAAAAATATTAACCCAAAAGGAATACGTGAAGAATATATCTCACTGCAACAAGCAGCTGAGATTTATGGTTGTACGCAGAAGAATATGGCGTTAATGGCAAGGCGCGGAAAAATAAAAGCAATGAAGATTGGAAATCATTGGGTTACTACAAAAAAATGGTTAGATGATTATGCTGATTCGGTGAAAGATGTTGGTCGTCCGGAAAAACCAAAAAGCTATAAATTAGAAATTAATTTATTTAAATCAAAACAAGGAAAAATTTTTAAAAAATATTTAACCACTACTTTTGTTATCGCTCTTACATTTTTGTCGTTGGTGTCTTTTTATTCGGCAGCAAAACCAAGAGTAGCGCCAGCAGTAAACTTGATTGTCGGAAAAGTCGAAAAATTTGTTTCTTTGAATTCTCGCAACATTAATGAATTTCCATCGCAAGCAATAATTGAAACCAATAAAGTTATTGCGTCGGTGTTTGGCGTTGATTCTAATAATAAAATCAACAAAACATCAGAAACAATTGTTAGAAGAATTGTTTCTGGTTACAAAAAGACCGTTCGCGATATAAATAATTTTTTTAAAAATATATTTTTGGGAATTGATAAGTTTTTAGATAATTGCGGAAAATTTGTAATTAATGCAACCTGTGATACCATTAATTCGACAATACATACTTTCACGAATACAAAAGAATTAACAGATAAAATTGCTAAAAAAATTCCATTTTTTAGTATTATTCCGTCCCCGATCGGGGATTTTGTTGTTTCAGTTCCGACCACAATTGCTAAGGTTGCAAATAATTTAATTGCTTCGTTCAAGTCCTTCTTTCCGTTTTACTTGACATTAGATGGTTCTGGCAATCAAACACTAATTTCTATTCGTGATTTATATAAAAAAATAAAAGAATTAAGAGAGTTAATTGAAGGCAAAGCAATTTTGGTTAATCAAATAACACAACAGATTACAGTTGTTAAGCCAGAAACAATTGTTCCTGTGTCCGGGACAACCCCGATTGATATTAGCGCGCAATTGGCAGTGTTCAAAAATGAAATTTTATCGCAAATTGCGGAAGATATAACTAACGTGCAAAGTAAAATCGGTCAGACATTGGTGACGCAAAATAATTATTATTATTCTGAAGCAGTTGAATCAAGCAGAATCGATGTTGTAAATAATGATATTACTTTTAATGAACAAGTTGCGATGAAGAAAAATTTATCTGTTGACGGTAATTTGACTGTTTTAGGCACAACAACATTCAGTGGAGGAGTATTAATGACGGGCGTGGCGATAAATGATTTGATTATTAACAATTTGTTGAACGCCTCACACGCTTCAGTGTCTGATGATTTAACCGCGTCTATTGCTGAAATTACAGATTTAACATCAACAAATCTATTAACTAATAGTTTGATTTTCGCTACAGCATCAGGTTCAAATGCAGAAATTACTTCGGCAGGATTTGATAATCTTCGGGCGATAACAATTACTGATAATATTTTATTAATAAATTCCGGAAACATTATTAATGGTCAAAATTTTTCGTTTGTTGGAGCAAGTATTTCTGATTGGTTGACAATTGGCGATTCGGTAAGCATTGTTAATTCATTGACTTCAACTAATATTTTTGGCACGCATGCATCTATTTCCGATGATCTCGAAATCCTATCAGCAAATATTGCTTCAGCGTCCATCGGCACACTTTACAACGCAATATTTGATACAACGAATTTGATTGCAACGCATACGTCTGTTTCTGATGACTTAACCATTGGCGATGATGTTAGTTTTGTGGATGGGATTGCCAGCATTTCCGGAGCCACAAATATTTACGGAGTATTAACCTTATATGGTAATTTAATCGGCGTCAGAGCTTCATTGTCCGATTCTTTAACTGTCACAGACACGGTAAAAGCAGGGATAATTACTGACGGCACAGCTACTTTAAGCAACGGTATATTCACCGGATTAAATTCATTAACC